>NZ_BAAAIF010000045.1:0-79699 GCF_039525925.1 Streptomyces javensis
CGCCCGCGAGCATCGTCGCGGCAGCGTGCACACCGCCGCCCGGCGCACCCGGAGCACCGGGCGGAGGCGGCGTCTGCCCACCACCCTGACCACCAGGGCCACCAGGGCCACCAGGAGCACCGAGAGCGCCATGGGCGCCGGGCGGGCCGGGAGGCTGCGGGGCGCCGCCGAGGCTGTCGGAGTCGAGCTGCGAGACCAGCTGCGTCGGTATGTACCCCCCGGCCGGAGCGCCGGAGGCACCGGGCCCGGACGGCGCGGGCGGCGGAGGCGCGGAGTCCGCACCCGGGGTCCCCGGAGCACCGGGCGGCGGGGGCGTCGGACCGCCGCCCGCCTTACGGGTGGCGGCGTCCGCGATGTCGCTCGCGTTGGGACCGGCACCCGGACCGGCACCGGGACCAGCGCCAGGGGCACCGGGGCCGGGGGCACCGGGGCCGCCCTGCTGGCCGGGGAAGTCGAGGGACGGGGCGATGGCCGTGGGCGGCAGCGCGCTGCCGCCGGACATCAACTCGGTCTTGGCGTCCGGCCGTATGCCCGGCGCCGGGGTGTCCTCGTCGTCGGAGCCCGCGAGCGGCGGGGCGAAGACCGTGGCGGGCGGGGCGACCGAGCGGTCGTCGTCATCGTCGCCCTTGATGTCCGTACCGGCCCACGGCGTACCGCCGCCGGGCGTGGCCGCGTTGTCGGCCTGGCCCCCCGAGGAGGGCGTACCGGCACCCGGCGTGGGCGGCGCCCACGGGCTGCCGCCACCGGGCGGGGGCGGAGGCGGCGCGTTCCGCCAGCCCTCACCGCCGGACGGGGCACCGGGCGCGGCAGGGGCACCCGGCGCGGGCGGGCCGTCCTGCGGCCGGTCGCCCGCTCGCGGGCGCGCGACACCGTCGGACGGCCAGTCGTCCATGGCCCCGCCCCGGTCCCGGGGAGCGCCCGGAACGGGCGCGGGCGGCACGGGCCCAGGCGGAGCGGACGCGCCCGGCACGGGCGCGGGCGGAGCGGGGGGAGCACCCGGCGCACCGTGCGGCGCGTCCGGACCGGCGCTCCGCGCCCCGCCGTCCGACGGCCAGTCGTCGAACCCCTGGGAGCCGTGTCCCGCCGCCCCGGGCCCCGGCCCACCGGCCGGCGGCCAGTTGTCCTCCGGCGGCAAGGGAGGTGAGGCGGCACCGGCGGCCGGCGGAGCGGGCGGAGCAGGAGGCCCAGGAGGCGCCGAAGGACCCGGAGCCGAGGCGGAACCGGCAGCCGCGGCGGCATCCGGCTCCGCCCCCGCCCGCTGCTCGGGAAGGTCCAGCCGCCCTTCGGACCGGCTGCTCATCGCGTCCGCCGCCTCCTGCAACCACTCCGGCGGAGTGAGCAGGAAGGACGTCGCGTTCAGATCGATGCGCTGCTGCCGCCCGGTGGTGGACTCGTCGCGGGAGCCGTCGGTCGTGCCGTACCGCTCCTCGTAACGGCGGATCACCTCGCCCACCGGCAGCCCCGGCCACAGCGTGGTCTCGCCACTGTCGCGGGCGATCACCATCCGGGTGCCCTCGGCACCGCTGCCCGAGACCGGGCCGTCCGGGCGGTCCTCGGCCCAGACCACGAAGCCCAGGTCGAACTCCCGGACCCGCGCCTCGCGCTGCTGATAGGCCGGCACATCGCCGTTGATCCAGAGTTCCGCGCGCTCCTGCGCCTGTGCGAAGGTCACCATCGCGCTCACCCCTCCACCGGGACGGCGTACGCGAATCCACCGTCCACCATCAGGTTCGCCACGGTCTCCAGCTCCGGCGGATTGCCCGCCAGCCGGAGCAGGAAGGCGTCGAAGTCGTCGCCGCAGGGCAGCAACAGCCGCTCCACCCGCTCCTGGACCGTCCAGCCGTCACGGTCCCGCGCGTCGTCGTACGCGCAGAACCACACCGAGCCGATCGCGTCGCCCTTCACCTTGACCGCGATCACACCGCCCTGAACGAAGCCGACGCCCAGGTAGTCCTTGGTGAAGTGGTCCCGCAGACACTTGTTGATATAGACGAGGTCGTTGACCGCCGCCTCGTCGCGCACCGTGAAGAAGGGCTGGTCGATCAGCAGCCCCAGCTCCGGGTCGAGCGCCGTGCCGACCGGTGCGCAACCGCCCGCCGCCTTGAGGAAGGCGCGGTACGCATCGGGCAGCCGGTAGCCGAGGTCCTCCTCGACGCCGAGCACCTGCTCCTCGGTGACCGAGATGCCCCGCAGCGGCAGGCCCACATGCATCGGCCGGGTCTCCTGGAGCGGGCGGGTGCCCCGCTTCTCCTGGTCGACCTGGGCCGTGGCGAGCCCGCCGTGGTGCCGCAGCAGCGCCTTGACCTCGACCGGGATCAGCTCCATGCGCCGGGTGCCGACGACGTGGTGCCAGGTCCAGCCGTGCGGGGTGGCCACCGCCGACGCCCCGTTCCACAGCTCGTGCCCGGTGGCGTGCAGCGCGGCGTTCGCCGAGACGTAGTCCGTCAGCCGGAGCTCGTCGACGCCGAACCCCTCCGGGGGCTCGGCGATTTCGGCGGCCGCGCGAGCATACGGCGAGAAGTCCGGAAAGCCGTTTTCGTCCACGCGGACACCCTTGGGGTGGCGCGCGGCCCGGACCGGATCCGGGAAGTGCACGACCTGCCCGGCGTAGGCCGTGTTCGGTGGCGCGGCATGCTGCCCGAGCCGACCTGTCGTCATGGCGGTTGCCCCCTGCTGATGCTGGCTACTGGGCACAGCCTATGCGGTGACGCAACCGTCCGAACCGGGCGGCCATCCACCCTCACGACGGCCTCCGTCCCCACCAGGTCGTTCAGACCCGGACTACCGCAGCGCCCGCGGGATTTGGCAATCTGATCATTGCAACCGGGGGATTGCACAGGGAGGGATCCACCACATGCACATCACGCAGAGCAACGGAGGCGGCGACGGCGCCACCCCCGCGGCCGGCGACCCCCGGCTGAGATGGAGCAGCGTCGACCCCGACGCCGGCCCACCGCCGCTGCACCGCCGCCGCGACGGCATCCTGCCCGCCGTCGCGGCCGCGCTGTCCGTCCGCGGCGATACGCTGACCTGCACCGGCGGCAAGGCCGACCAACCGCCGACGCTCCATCCGCTGGTGCGGGAATTCCTCGACGCGCTCGCCAGCGGCCAGCGTGAACGATTCACCGGGCGCTGCCCCGAGGTGATCCTGCTCTCCCGCCACCTGGCGAACGTCGAGGCCGGCCGCTCCAAGCGCGCCTCCCGCAAACCGCTCACCCAGGGTGAGGCCCGCCGCTCCCTCAAACAGGCCAAACTCACCACTCGCCGGATCCGGGAGGCGGGCGACCCGCAGCACGGCAGCTACGCCCCGCCCTGTCTGTCCTGCGCCGCGCTGCTGGCCCATTTCGGCGTACGGGTGGTGGGAGAGAGCACGTGAGCCAGGCACATCAGGCACCACAGGCACCACAGACGGCCCAGGCCCCGCGAGGAGCACCGACACAGCAGCCGACACGCCCGGCGCGACAGCCGATCGACCGCTTGGACGTCACCCGCTTCTCCGTCGCCGTCGACGCCGCCCTGCGCGAAGCGGGCTGGCAGCCCGGCCGCTGGGACATGCAACGCGCCGAGGTCTGGGCCGACACCCTGCGCGCCCACACATCGCCCGCGGGCCACCGGCACGCCGTCTTCCCGGCGGCGGTCGAGGCATGGGCGGAGTTCGGCGGGCTGCACATCCAGCCGCCCGGCGCGGGCCGCGAGATCGCCCCGACCCCGTTCCGTATCGATCCCCTGCTCGGCCTCCATCTCGCCCGCACCCTGGGCGATCTGGGCCGGGCCCTGGAGACCGAGATGAGCCCGCTGGGCGAGGAGGCCGACGGGCAGGCGGTGTTGACCATCGACGCGGAGGGGCGGATCTACAGCCTCGACCACACCGGGGACTGGTACCTGGGCCCCACCCTGGACGCCGCCCTCAGCACCCTGGTCACGGGCGCGCTCCCGGCCAGGCTGACCCGTGCGTAACGCGCGTACCGCGCACCACCCGATCGGCGCCGGCGCCAGGCCCTGTCCGGCGGATCGCCGCAGGCCCGCTACGCCCGGCACAGCACCCCCGCTACCGCCGGGAGGTGCCCCCGGCCGCGCTGTCGGGCCCGGGCGGAGGCGCCCCGAAGGGGCGCGGGGCCGTGCCGATGTGCGGTTCCGACGCGTGGCAGGGGCGCAGCCCCGGTCCCCCGGGGGTCTGGGGCGCAGTCCCAGGTTCGGGAAGGGGCGAGGAGGGGAACAAGCCCGCCGCAGGCGGCCGAACCCGTCGGACACCCGCTAGGCGCTCTTCGCCCGCTCCACGCCCCCGCCCCCGCCGCGGCGCTCGGCCGCGGTGCGGCCCGCCGAACGGTCGGCGGGCTGTTCCACACGAGACGCCCGGTCCGTCTCATCCCTGCGGCCAGGACCGTCAGGCCCATCCGTCCCGTCCGGGATGACCGCCGACACCCGGAAACCACCCGCCTCCGTGGCGCCCGACACAAATCCCCCGCCGAGCGTCGAGACCCGCTCCCGCATCCCGACCAGGCCGTTCCCCCCGCTCGGCAGCCCCGCGTCCGCCGCGCCGCGCTCCGATGGCCCGTTCTCCACCAGCACCGCGATCTCGGCGGTGCGGTGCGCCACCCGGACCCGGGCGCTCGCGCCCGGGGCGTGCTTGTGGACGTTGGTCAGCGCCTCCTGGACCACCCGGTAGGCCGTCTGCTCCACCGGAGCCGCGTACCGCCGCTCCTCGCCCTCGACCGAGAGCTCCACGGCCATCCCCGCCGCCCGGGACTGCCCGACCAGCGCCTCCAGCTCCGCCAGCCGCGGCCCCCCGGCCACCTCCACGCCCTTCCCGGCCGCTCCCGCGGCCTCCGCGGCGGCAGAGGCCGCGGCCGCCACCCCCGCCAGCGGCCTCTGCTCGGCGGAGGACCCGGCGGCATCGGAGGCGCCTGAGGCCCCGGAGGCCCCGGAGGCCCCGGAGGCCCCGGAGGCCCCGGAGGAGGAAAACCCAGCGGCGGCGGAAGACGAGGACCCGGCGGCGAACGCCGCCCCCCGCAGACCGTCCTCCGACCGCAGCACCCCCAGCATCTGCCGCAGTTCCGTCAGCGCCTGCCGCCCCATGTCGCCCACCAGCGCCGCGTTCTTCGACGCCTTCTCCGGATCCTTGAGCGCCACCGCCTGGAGGGCCGCCGCGTGCACCACCATCAGGCTCACCCGGTGCGCCACCACGTCGTGCATCTCCCGCGCGATCCGGGTCCGCTCCTCGTTACGGGCCCACTCGGCCCGTTCCTCCGCCCGGTCCGCGAGCAGCGAGAGCTCCCGTTCCAGGCCGTCCGCGCGCTCGCGCAGGCTCTCCACCAGCCGTCGCCGCGCCCGGACGTACAGCCCCAGCAGCACCGGCGGGCCGGTCAGCCCCAGGGTGAGCACCATGGCGAACATCGGGGCCTCCCATACGGAGGTCCCCACACCGTTCTGCGGACTGTCCCGGCGGAGGCCGATCACCGTGACGAGGAAGCTGCCCACCGCCGCCATTCCGGCCAGCACCGCCGTGATCCGGCGCGGCACCTCGGACGAGGCGAGGGTGTAGAGCCCCACGACGCCGAGCAGCACACCCATTTCGGCGGGGGAGACCGCGATCGATATCAGCACCACGGCGATCGCCCAGCGGCGCCGCAGCACCAGCGTGGCGCCGACGAGCGCTCCGATCAGCACCCCGGCGGCCACCGGGATCCGGGCATCGTGGGCGAATCCGACACCCTCCGCCGCGCACTCGATCGACGACGCCACGGCGAGCAGGACATCGAGCCCCATGCTCCGCCGCCGCGCCCACCACCACGGCCCCGCGGGCGCGCCCCGCGCGCCCGCGGCCTCTTCCCCCGTCGAACTCATAGCGACCAGCCTACGGCCGGGCGCCAGCGCTTTTCCCGGTGACACGGCGGCGCACAAGAGACTCGAACATCAGGCAAAATCGCCCATTTAACTCGAACGAATGAATCGCCCACATTTTCGACCCGGCGCGTCCGGACATCGAACGACCCTGTAGCCATGAACACACCACGGCGCCGCGACGGCGACAGCGTGGGCGGCCTGCTCGACGGGACGACCACGTTCGAAGAACTGAGAGAACGGGCGATCGCCTTACGGAGGGAAGGGCTGAGCCGCAGACAGATCCGCGACCGGCTGAAGGTGAGCAACAACGACATCCTGAACCGCCTCCTGGAGGGCGAGCCGCCCCCCGAGTGGACCAAGCGCCCCAACGCCAAGGACGACCTCCGGGCCAGGGCGCGCGAGATGCGGCTCCAGGGGATGACCTACGACAGGATCCAACTGGAGCTCGGCTGCTCCAAGAGCTCCATCTCACTCTGGACCCGCGACCTGCCGAAACCGGATCGCCCGCCCCGCACCCGGGAGGAGGCGTCGGCGATCGCCAAGCGGGGCTGGGAGGCGACGATGCGGCAGCGGGAGATCGGGCGGCAGCGGACGAAACTCGCGGCGGCACGGGAGATCGGCGCACTGACGGACCGGGAGCTGTTCCTGGTGGGCGTGGGGCTGTACTGGTCCGAGGGCAGCAAGAGCAAACTCCATCGTCGCAGTGAAGCCGTCGTCTTCATCAACAGCGACCCCGGCGTGATCCAGACCTATCTCGCATGGCTCAGTCTGCTCGGGGTCGAGCCGGGGCGTATCCGCTACCGGGTGATGATCCACGAATCCGCCCAGGTGGCCGACGCAGAACACTACTGGGCAGACCTGGTCGGTGTAGACGTCGACACCTTCGAGAAGACCACCCTGAAGAAGCACAACCCGAAGACCGTCCGCAAGAACGTCGGCGAGCACTACCGAGGGTGTCTCGTGGTCCGCACCCTCAAAGGGGCTGACCTATACCGTCGCATCGAAGGCTGGTGGTACGGCATAGTGGTGGGGGCCAGGTCGACGATTTAGCGGTTGTCCGATTTGGCAACTTTTGCCATCCCCTGTGGTGTAATCGGCAACACGTGGCGCTTTGGACGCTTTGTTCCAGGTTCGAGTCCTGGCAGGGGAGCTCTAAGTTCGGGTCCTGGCTGGACGGCACCGCCCGGCTCGGGACCCTCCTTCCTTTCCGCCCGGAAACCTCTCGGTATCCTGCGGGTGTCCACCCCCGAAGCCGAAGGGCACACCCGTGAGCGCCAACCGCCCGGCAGCCGTCGTCGTCCTCGCAGCGGGTGAGGGCACCCGCATGAAATCGGCGACCCCGAAGGTTCTGCACGCCCTCTGCGGCCGCTCCCTCGTCGGGCATGTCGTCGCCGCCTCCCGTGAGCTCTCCCCCGAACACCTCGTGGTCGTGGTCGGCCACGCCCGGGAGCAGGTCTCCGCGCATCTGGCCGAGACCGACGCCGAGGTGCGCACCGCCGTCCAGCACGAGCAGAACGGCACCGGGCACGCCGTCCGGATGGGCCTGGAGGAGCTGTCCGACAGCGGGGTCGCCCTCGACGGCACCGTGATCGTCGTCTGCGGTGACACCCCGCTGCTGACCGGCGAGACGCTCCAGCGGCTCGCCGCGGCCCACGACGCCGACGGCAACGCCGTGACCGTGCTGTCCGCCGAGGTCCCCGACGCCACCGGCTACGGCCGGATCGTGCGGGAGGACGCGACCGGCGCCGTCACCGCGATCGTGGAGCACAAGGACGCCACCGACGCGCAGCGCGCGATCCGCGAGATCAACTCCGGGGTCTTCGCCTTCGACGCCCAGCTGCTCACCGACGCCCTCGGCAAGGTGCGCACCGACAACAGCCAGGGTGAGGAGTACCTCACCGATGTGCTCGGCATCCTGCGCGAGGCCGGGCACCGGGTGGGCGCGTGCGTGGCGGGCGACCACCGCGAGATCCTCGGGATCAACAACCGGGTCCAGCTGGCCGAGGCCCGCAGGCTGCTGAACGAGCGGCTGCTGGAGCGGGCGATGCTGAGCGGGGTGACCGTCGTCGACCCCGCCACCACCTGGATCGACGTGACCGTCACCTTCGAGCCGGACGCGCTGGTGCACCCCGGCACCCAGCTGCTGGGCGCCACCCACCTGGCCACGGACGCCGAGGTCGGGCCGAACTCCCGGCTCACCGACACCACCGTCGGCCGGGGCGCGGTCGTCTCGTTCACCGTCGCGGACGGCGCGGAGATCGGCGCGGGGGCGAACGTGGGGCCGTACACATATCTGCGCCCCGGGACCCGGCTGGGGGCCAAGGCCAAGGCCGGCACGTATGTGGAGATGAAGAACGCCACGATCGGCGAGGGCACCAAGGTGCCGCATCTGTCCTACGTGGGCGACGCGACGATCGGCGAGCAGTCCAACATCGGGGCCGCCAGCGTCTTCGTGAACTACGACGGTGTGAACAAGCACCACACCACCATCGGCAGCCACTGCCGGACCGGGGCCGACAACATGCTTGTGGCTCCCGTCACGATCGGGGACGGTGCTTACACCGCCGCCGGATCGGTCATCACCAAGGATGTGCCCCCGGGCTCGCTCGCCGTCGCACGCGGACAGCAGCGGAACATCGAGGGCTGGGTCGCCCGCAAGCGCCCCGGAAGCGCCGCGGCGCGAGCCGCCGAGGCCGCTCGTCGGGAGGACGAGGGCCAGCAGTGACATGTGCACAGGTACACCGTGCGGGGCGTACGGTGAGAAGTGCACCAAAGTGACATCCAAGGAGACTTGTTGTGACCGGGATCAAGACGACCGGCGAGAAGAAGCTGATGCTCTTCTCCGGCCGCGCCCACCCCGAGCTGGCCGAGGAGGTCGCCCATGAGCTGGGCGTCAGCTTGGTCCCGACCAAGGCATTCGACTTCGCCAACGGCGAGATCTACGTCCGCTTCCAGGAGTCGGCGCGCGGTGCCGACTGCTTTTTGATCCAGAGCCACACGACTCCGATCAATAAGTGGATCATGGAGCAGCTCATCATGATCGATGCGCTGAAGCGGGCCTCCGCGCGCTCGATCACGGTGATCGTTCCGTTCTACGGCTACGCCCGTCAGGACAAGAAGCACCGTGGCCGCGAGCCGATCTCGGCCCGGCTGATCGCCGACATGCTGAAGACGGCGGGCGCCGACCGGATCCTCACGGTCGATCTGCACACCGACCAGATCCAGGGCTTCTTCGACGGTCCGGTGGACCACCTCTTCGCGCTGCCGGTGCTCGCCGACTACGTGGGCGCCAAGGTCGACAGGTCCAAGCTCACCGTGGTGTCGCCGGACGCCGGCCGGGTCCGGGTCGCGGACCGCTGGTGCGACCGGCTGGGCGCGCCGCTGGCGATCGTGCACAAGCGGCGGGACCCGGACGTGGCCAACCAGGTCACGGTGCACGAGGTGGTCGGCGATGTGCGGGGCCGGGTGTGTGTGCTGGTCGACGACATGATCGACACCGGTGGCACCATCTGCGCGGCGGCGGAGGCGCTGTTCGCCAACGGCGCGGAGGACGTGATCGTGACCGCCACCCACGGTGTGCTGTCCGGTCCGGCCGCGGACCGGCTGAAGAACTCCAAGGTCAGTGAGTTCGTCTTCACCAACACCCTGCCGACTCCGAACGAGGTGGAGCTGGACAAGGTGACCGTGCTGTCGATGGCGCCGACGATCGCCCGCGCGGTCCAGGAGGTCTTCGAGGACGGCTCGGTGACCAGCCTGTTCGAGGAGCAGGCGTGAGCGGCTTAACCTCGCGGAACCGGACGTAGAGGCCACTCCCGTCAGGGGGTGGCCTCAGCCGTTGGCTCCAGGCGCTCTCAGCCATTGGTAGAATCGTGGGGTTGCTCGGCGAGGGAGGCCGCTTCTCACAGCGGCTGTCCGTTATCGACGCGCTCTTCGTAGCAGGTCTGTCGTGGGCCGGGTGACGCCCACACACCGCAAACGATCTACGAGGAGTGCCCCATGGCCGAGGTCAAGATCTCCGCTAAGCCCCGCACCGAGTTCGGTAAGGGCGCCGCCCGCCGGGCCCGTGTCGCCGACCGCGTTCCCGGCGTGGTCTACGGCCACGGCGTCGAGCCGCTGCACGTCACGCTGCCGGCGCACGACCTGCTGATGGCGCTGAAGACCCCGAACGTGCTGATCCGTCTGGACGTCGAGGGCGGCAAGGACGAGCTGGTCATCCCGAAGGCCGTGCAGCGTCACCCCATCAAGATCGGCGTGCTGGAGCACATCGACCTGCTGCTGGTGCAGAAGGGTGAGAAGGTCACCGTCGAGGTGCCGATCCTCACCGAGGGCGACCTGGCCCCGGGCGGCAACCTGCTCGAGCACCTGCTGAACGCCCTGCCGGTCGAGACCGAGGCGACCCACATCCCGGAGTCGGTCACCGTCTCCATCGCGGGCCTGGACGCGGGCGCCACCATCCACGCCAAGGACATCACCCTCCCGGCGGGCACCACACTGGCCGTCGAGGAGGACGCGGCAGTGCTCCAGGTGGTCGCCGCCCAGGCCGAGGCTCCGGCCGAGGAGGGCGCCGAGGGCGAGGCCGAGGGCGCCGAGGCGTAATCTGCGCCTGCTCCCTTTTCGCTTCTCCGGCCGCCGTCCCGCCCCCCGGGGTGCGGGGCGGCGGCCGTCCTCAAGGAGAGACATCCAGATGACGGACGACACGAGCCCCTGGCTTGTGGTGGGCCTCGGCAACCCCGGCGGCGAGTACGCGGGCAACCGCCACAACGTCGGCTTCATGGTGGCCGATCTGCTGGCCGAGCGGATGGGCGCCCGGTTCAAGGCGCACAAGTCGCGGGCCCAGGTCGTCGAGGGCCGGGTGGGTCCGCCCGGACCGGCGAGCCGCCGCGTCGTGATCGCCAAACCGATGTCCTTCATGAACCTCTCGGGCGGTCCGGTGACCGCGCTGCGCGACTTCTACAAGGTGCCGGTCGGTCATGTCGTGGCCATCCACGACGAATTGGACATCGATTACGGGGCACTGCGGTTGAAGACCGGCGGTGGTGACAATGGCCACAACGGGCTGAAGTCGATCACCAAGTCGCTGGGCGCGGACTACTGCCGGGTGCGCTTCGGAATCGGCCGTCCGCCGGGCCGGATGGATGTCGCGGCGTTTGTCCTCAAGGACTTCTCCGCTGCGGAGCGCCGGGAGTTGGACTACTTCGTGGACCGCGCGGCGGACGCGGTGGAGACGCTCATCGCGGACGGGCTGGAGCGCGCGCAGGGGACGTACAACTCCTGAAAAACGCCGTTCGCCCGTTTGTTCGGCGGAAGGTTGACCGGCGGCCCGGGGATGGCGAGGATCGCCGCCATGGCTTCCACCGGTGTGACCAAGCGCAGCCGTACGCGGCGGGCGGGCGAGAGCGCGTACGGGTTCCTGTTGCTGGCGAAGAACGTGGCAATGGCGCTTGTCGCGCTGCTGATCCTGGTCGCCGGGGTGTGGTCCTCCTGGGGTGACGCCAAGCCGTCGATGCTCACCAAGGGGCTTGAGCGCGGCACCGTGACGGTCTCCGACTGCGGCGACGAATGGTGCACCGGCTCCTTCACCCCGGCCCGCGAGGGCGGCAAGTCCCGTGGCCGGGTACGGATCGACGAGGCCGTCACGAACGGAACGGGCGACCGGGTGCCGGTGGTCCTCAAACCCGGCACGGACCACGCCGTCCGCACCGGCGCCGCCGGCATCCTCCACGCCTGGGTCCCCTTCGGCGGCTCCCTCCTCCTCACCTCCCTGATCGTCGCGGGCGGCCTGGGCCTGCGCCGCACGGGCTGGGCCATGGGCCTCCTGGGCGCGGCACTGCTGGGCGCCTCCTTCGCCACGCTTACGCTGTAGCGCTCACCGGGTGCCCCTCCTGGGTCTGCGCTCACCCTTCGTCCCGGGACCACCTCACCGCTGGTGCGACCGGTCTTCTCGCTTGACTTGGGCAGCCCGGCACCGCCGGACACCCCGGCGGGGGGTCCTCGCCATCGCGGCGGGCAAGGCATGCCGCACCCGGCAGAAGAACTGTGGCGGGCGGCCACCAACCGCACACGGGCAGCCCGGCACCGCCGGACACCCCGGCGAGGGGTACTCGCCATCGCGGCGGGCAAGGCATGCCGCACCCGGCAGAAGAACTGTGGCGGCCAGCCACCAACCGCACACGGGGGCAGCCCGGCACCGCCGGACACCCCGGCGAGGGGTACTCGCCATCGCGGCGGGCAAGGCATGCCGCACCCGGCAGAAGAACAATGGCGGCCAGCCACCAACCGCACACGGGCAGTTGGGCACCGCCGGACACCCCGGCGAGGGGACCTCGCCATCGCGGCGGGGAAGAGGTGCCGCACCCGGCAGAAGAACAATGGCGGCCAGCCACCAACGGCACACGGGCAGCCCGGCACCGCCGGACACCCCGGCGAGGGGTACTCGCCATCGCGGCGGGGAAGAGGTGCCGCACCCAGCACCGCCGGATGCCCCGGTGAGGGTGCTCGCCATCGCGGCAGGCCAGAGACGCCGAACCCGGCGAGAAACCCCATGCCGAGCGAGCGCGCTTGCGCGGCGATCCAGCGGGGACCGGGCTCGGCAGCGGCGGAGCCTGCTGCCCGGCGGGGGGCCGGGGGCGGAGCCCCCGGACGTCTCCCACTACCTCACCGACACCACCGGGCGGGGCCCACTCCACCAGGAGTGGGCCCCGCCCGGTGGTGTCCGGTGCACGCCGTCGTCAGCCCGTGTTGCGGAGACCCGCGGCCACACCGTTGACCGTGAGGAGGAGCGCCCGGGCGAGCAGGGGGTCGGGGTCCTCGCCCCGCTCGGCCGCGGTGCGCTGGCGGTGGAGCAGGGTCACCTGAAGGTACGAGATCGGGTCGAGGTAGGCGTCCCGGACGTGGAACGTCTGCTTCAGCACCGGGTTGGAGTCGAGGAGTTCCCGTCCACCCGTGATCCGCAGAACCTCCCGCACCGTCAGCTCGTGCTCCTTCTGGATCACGTCGAAGACGTGCTTCAGCTCATCCGGCACCAGCGTGTCCACGTAGTGCCGGGCGATCCGCAGATCCGTCTTGGCCAGCGTCATCTCGACGTTGGAGAGGAAGTTGCGGAAGAAGTGCCAGTGCTGGTGCATTTCGTCGAGGACGGTGTCCAGCCCGGCCTCGCGGGCGGCCTTGAGGCCGGAGCCGACGCCGAACCAGCCGGGGACGATCTGCCGGGACTGGGTCCAGCCGAAGACCCACGGGATGGCCCGCAGCCCGTCGAGGCCGGCGCCGGAGTCGGGGCGGCGGGAGGGCCGGGAGCCGAGGTGGAGCTCGGCGAGCTGGTCCACCGGCGTGGAGGCGAAGAAGTACGCGGGCAGGTCGGGGTCGTCGACGAGCGTACGGTAGGCGCCGTGCGCGGCCTCGGAGACGGTTTCCATGGCCGCGTCCCAGCGGGCGAGCGCTTCGTCGGACTGGCGCGGGGCCGTGTGCAGGGCGGACGCCTGCAACGTGGCGGCCACCGTCAGCTCCAGGTTCTCGCGGGCCAGCGAGGGCACGAGGTACTTGTCGGAGATGACCTCGCCCTGCTCGGTGACCTTGATCTCGCCCTCGAGGGTGCCCCACGGCTGCGCGAGGATCGCGTCATGGGTGGGGCCGCCGCCGCGGCCGACGGTGCCGCCGCGGCCGTGGAACAGCCGCAGCCGTACGCCGTGCCGGTGGGCGACGTCGCGCAGCAGCCGCTGGGCGCGGTGGATCTCCCACTGGGAGGTGGTGATGCCGCCGAACTTGGAGGAGTCGGAGTAGCCGAGCATGACCTCCTGGACGTCGCCGCGGAGGGCGACGAGCCGCCGGTAGGAGGGGTCGGCGAGCATCTCGTCGAGGAGCTTGTCGGCGATCTTCAGCTCTTCGGTGGTCTCCAGCAGCGGCACGATGCCGATCTTGGCCCAGCCCGCGTGGAGGTCGATCAGCCCGGCCTCGCGGGCGAGGACGGCGGCGGCGAAGACGTCGTCGGAGCCGGCGCACATGGAGATGATGTACGACTCGACGATCTCGGGGCCGAAGCGCTCGAAGGACTCGCGGATGGTGTGGAAGACGCCGAGGGTCTTGGCACCGGCGGCGTCCAGCGGCGCCGGGGTGGGGGCGAGGGGCCGCCGGGAGCGCAGCTCCTTGGCGAGCAGCTTGCGCCGGTAGTCGCGCGGCATGTCGGCGTAGCGCCAGGACTCCTCGCCGAGCCGGTCGAAGAGCTGGCCGAGGGCGTGGTGGTGGGCGTCGGCGTGCTCACGGACGTCCATGGTGGCGAGCTGGAGGCCGAAGGCGGCGAGGGTGCGGATGGACCGTTCGAGCCGGCCGTCGGCGATGAGCTGGCCGCGGTGGGCGCGCAGCGAGTCCTGGACGAGGTGGAGGTCGGCGAGGAGCTCGCCGGAGCCGAGGTAGTCACGGCCGGGCTGGTGGGGGGTGTCCCCGGCGAGCCGCTCGCGGGTGTTGACGAGCTTCTGCCGCATGCAGGTGGCCTTGAGCCGGTAGGGCTCCTCGGCGTTGAGCCGCTTGTAGCGCGGGCTGATCTCGGGCAGCAGTTCGAGGTCGCGCTGGAGGGAGGCGAGGAGCTCCTCGGAGGCGCCGGTGTTGCGGATGGAGCTGGAGAGCGCGGCGCGCAGCTCGTCGATGATCTCCAGCGCGTCGGTGATGCCGTGCTCGTGCTGGAGGATCAGGACATCGCGGGTGACCTCGGGGGTGACGTTGGGGTTGCCGTCGCGGTCGCCGCCGATCCAGGTGCCGAAGGTGAGCGGGCGGGTGGTGGCGGGCAGCTCGACGCCGACGCGCTCGAGCTCCGCGGTGAGGTCCTCGAGGACGTCGCCGACGGCACCGGCGTGCAGCTCGTCGAGGTAGTAGATGGCGTTGCGGGCCTCGTCGGCGGGTTCGGGGCGGGCGACGCGCAGCTCGTCGGTCTGCCAGAGCAGGTCGATGCTCTCGGCGAGCCGCAGGTCGGCGCGGCGGGCGTCACCGCCGACGGCGAGGGTGTCGAGCAGCTCGGCGATGCGTCGGAGCTTGGTGAGGACGGTGCGGCGGGCCGCCTCGGTGGGGTGGGCGGTGAAGACGGGGCGTACGCCGAGGTTGGCGACGGTCTCCCGGAGGTGCTCGGGGTCGGCGTCCTTGAGCTGGTCGGCGGTGCGGGCGAGGATGCCGCCTTCGGCGGCCCGGCGGGCGCGCAGCTCGCGGCCGCGGTGCACCTGCTCGGTGACGTTGGCCAGGTGGAAGTAGGTGGAGAAGGCGCGGACCAGCTTGGCCGCGGTCTCGAGGTCGATGGAGCCGAGCAGGTCGGCCGCGGCCTCGCCGTCACTGCGGGTGAGGGCGCGGACGCGCTCGACGAGGTCGAGGAGGTCGGGGCCCTCCTGTCGGACGAGGGTCTCACCGAGCAGGTCACCCAGACGGCGGATATCGGCACGCAGGGCGGCGTTGGTGTGGTCGGCACTGCTCACAGGTGCGGGCTCCTTGCAGTGAACGGGGTTCGAAGCGCGGCATCAGAGCGTGCGCGGCGGGCGCCGCGGGCTGCTGACCCGGTGCTTTCGGCCATGTGCGGACCGCGCTGTCCGACGCTCACCAGGATAGGCGGCACGACCCTGGGTGAGACCAGAGCCCTATTGCCCCGCTTCCCGGCCCTGCCATACTTACGACGCCGTAGGTTACGCATCCGTAGCCATGCCCCCGAGCCCCACGAGGGATCCCATGACTGCAAGCCCCGACGTGGTCAACGACACGCCGAAGGCCCAGGAGGCCCCGCTTCCCTCCGCCACGCTCGGCGGGGACAGCAAGCGCTCCATCGAACAGATCACCCTTCTCCTGTTCATCACCGTCCCCTTCGTCGCGCTGGTCGCGGCGATTCCCCTGGCCTGGGGCTGGGGGGTCAGCTGGCTGGATCTGGCGCTCCTGGTGTCGATGTACTACATCGGCTGCCACGGCATCACGATCGGCTTCCACCGCTACTTCACCCATGGCTCGTTCAAGGCGAAGCGGCCGCTGCGGATCGCGCTGGCGATCGCGGGGTCGCTGGCCGTGGAGGGCCCCCTGGTCCGCTGGGTGGCCGATCACCGCAAGCACCACAAGTTCTCCGACGCGGAGGGCGACCCGCACTCCCCGTGGCGGTACGGCGAGACCGTGCCGGCCCTGCTGAAGGGGTTGTGGTGGGCACATATCGCCTGGATGTTCGACGAGGAGCAGACGCCGCAGTCCAAGTACGCACCGGATCTGGTCAAGGACGGCGCCATCCGGGCGATCTCCCGGCAGTTCGTGGTGTGGACCGTGGTCTCCCTGATGGTGCCGCCGGTGATCGGCGGACTGGTGACCTGGTCCTGGCAGGGCGCGGTGACCGCCTTCTTCTGGGGGTCACTCGTCCGGGTGGCCTTGCTGCACCATGTGACGTGGTCGATCAACTCGATCTGCCACGCGGTGGGCAAGCGCCCGTTCAAGTCGCGCGACCGCTCCGGCAATGTGTGGTGGCTCGCGGTGCTCTCGTGCGGCGAGTCCTGGCACAACCTGCACCACGCGGACCCGACCTGCGCCCGGCACGGGGTGATGCGGGGGCAGCTGGACTCCAGCGCCCGGATCATCCGCTGGTTCGAGAAGGCGGGCTGGGCGTATGACGTCCGGTGGCCGAGCCAGGACCGTATCGATGCCCGCCGTCAGAAGGAGACCGCCGGAGCGGCATGATGGAGCGCGTGGCGACCGACAGTAATACCAGCGGTGAAAAGGACCGGCCGCGCCGGGCCGACCGACCCTCCGGATCCGGAGCCCGGCGGCCCCGCCGGGTCCGGATGACCGGCAAGGAGCGCCGGGAGCAGCTGCTGGACATCGGTCGCACGCTCTTCGCCGAGCGCGGCTTCGAGGGCACCTCGGTGGAGGAGATCGCGGCGAAGGCCGGAGTCTCCAAGCCGGTGGTGTACGAGCACTTCGGCGGCAAGGAGGGGCTGTACGCGGTCGTGGTGGACCGGGAGATGCGGCGGATGCTCGACATGGTGACCACCTCCCTCACCGCGGGCCATCCGCGCGAGCTGTGCGAGCAGGCCACCTTCGCCCTCCTGGACTACATCGAGGAGTACACGGACGGCTTCCGCATCCTCGTCCGCGACTCCCCCGTCGCCCAGTCCACGGGCACCTTCGCCTCCCTGATCAGCGATATCGCCACCCAGGTGGAGGACATCCTGGGCCTGGAATTCAAGGCCCGCGGCTTCGACCCCAAACTGGCCCCCCTCTACGCCCAGGCCCTGGTGGGCATGGTCGCCCTGACCGGCCAGTGGTGGCTGGACGTCCGCAAACCCAAGAAGGCCGAGGTCGCGGCCCATCTGGTGAACCTGGCCTGGCACGGCCTGGACGGCCTGGAGCAGAAGCCGCGCCTGATAGGCCACCGCAAGAACTGACCGGCGCCTCCTCATCCCTGCGGGCGGCGCTCCGCCCGAGGGGGACGACGAGCACGGCCGCGATCTGTTCATGGTCGCGGCACTGGCAGACCGCTGGGGCGGGCGACGCTCCCGGGAGGGACTGACCGTATGGGCCGAGGTCGTCACGGGAACGCGACTTCCGCGGGACGGGGCTTTACCGGCACCCGGTTCACCCGGGACGGGAACGGCTGAGCGTCACGGCCCGACGATGACCTCGCCGATGACGAAGCCCTTGGCGGGGCCGTCGGGGATGACGGCGTCGGTGCCGTAGGGGACGCGGTGCTCGTCGGCGTAGACGGCCTTGTCGGGGTCGGGTGCCGTGAGGATGACGACCGTGCCGTCGCCGTCGAAGTCGTCGATCAGGACGTAGAGCGGGATGCCCGCACGGGCGTAGGCGCGGCGCTTGCGCTTCCGGTCGCGCGACTGGGCTTCCCGGCCCGGCGGGACCACCTCGAAGACCGCCGCGATCCCGCTCGCGTCCACTCCGAGATCTTCCTCGTCGGGGATCTCGTCGAGGTCTTCGGGGGCGATGAAGAGGTCGGGGATCCACACCTTGCGGCGGTGGATGAGATTGCCGTCCTGGTAGGCGGCATGGTCGCCATCTGCGAGTCGGGCCTCCAGGGCCCGGCGGAGGCGGTTGATGATCACGGTATGACGGCGACGGCCGGTGGGCGACACCTCGATGAACTCCTCGACGATCTCGGCCCGGTAGCCCTCGGGGAGTTCCATGGCCTTCCACGCCTGCCACAGCACCTCGTCCAGGGACATGGCCTCCTGCCCGGCGGCCGGGGGCAACCCGTCGTCCACGGCAGAGCACGGCTCATGCGCGAGAGCGGTCGTCGTGAAGCACCTCCTCCATCAGTTCCAACCGGATCATCCGATCGGGTGGTTTCACCCAACCGGCTCCAGGAACTCGAGCCGGTTGCCGACCGGGTCCTCGGAGTAGAAGCGGCGGTGGCCCGGCAGTTTCCCGTCCCAGACGACCTGGGCACCGTGCCCGGCGAGGCGGGCGGCGAAGGCTTCCAGGCCGACGACCCGTAGACCCGGGTGGGCCTTGTGGGAGGGGCGGAAGTCCGGGTCGATGCCCAGGTGCAGCTGGACCTGACCGCGGGCGAACCACAGGCCGCCGTTGGCCGCCAGGGCGGGCGGTTTGGGGACCTCCGCCAGGCCGAGCACCCCGCCGTAGTAAGCGCGCAGCGCGGTTTCGCTGCCGGGTGGGGCGGCGAGCTGGACATGGTCGAGGGCCGTGATCATCGGGGGACCCGGTGAGCGACGATGAAGATGCGGCGGAAGGGGAAGGCCGTGCCGTGGGGGGCGGAGGGGTAGGCGTCGCGGAGGAGGGCGGCGTAGGTGGCGAGGAAGCGGTCGCGGGCGGGTGGGTCGTCGGCGAGGGCGGTCAGGACCGGGCGCAGGGCGGTGCCCTTGACCCAGTCGAGGACGGGGTCGGGGCCGGTCAGGATCTGCACATAGGTGGTCTCCCAGGCGTCGACCTCGCAGCCGAGCGCGGCCAGGCGCTCCAGGTACTCGGTGGGCTCCAGGACGGTGGCCGGGTCGCGGAGGCAGGCGGCGAGGCGGTCGCGCCATTCGGGGGCGTTGCACAGGTCGCGCAGCAGGGTGTGGCTGGGGGCGGTGAAGTTGCCGGGGACCTGGAAGGCGAAGGTGCCGCCGGGGCGCACTCCGGCCAGCCAGCCGGGGAAGGCGTCGGGGTGGCCGGGGATCCACTGGAGGGCGGCGTTGGAGACGATCAGGTCGTAGGACTCGTCCGGCGCCCAGTTCCGCACATCGGCCTGCCGGAGGTCGAGGCGGCCGCCGCCCGTGGTGGGGCCCGCGAGGGGCTGGGCCTCGGCGAGCATCTCGGCGGAGCTGTCCAGGCCGGTGACCTGGGCGTCGGGCCAGCGGTCGAAGAGCAGGGCGGTGACGTTCCCGGCGCCGCAGCCCAGGTCGGCGATGCGGGGCGGGCGGCCGGGGTCGGTGGGCAGCTCGGGGACGCGGGCCAGCAGGTCCAGGAAGGGGCGGGTGCGGTGGCCGGCGTGGCGGAGATACTGCCGAGGGTCCCAGTTGGGCGCGGTGGTCATGGTCGATCCCCCTGCGGGTACGGTCGATACGAGGCTCCGTGGCCGCTGCTGCGCGTCCCGGCGCCTTACCGTGCTCCACGTTATCTCTTGATGTCAAGAGACTTCATGTCGACAGACCCACTACACTGATCGCCATGGAGGACGAGGTCGATCGGCTGGTCGCGGCGTGGCGGCGGGAACGCCCCGACCTCGACGTGGAACCGCTCGAAGTGCTCAGCCGGGTCAGCCGGCTCGCCCGCCATCTCGACCGGGCACGGCGGATCGCCTTCGCCGAGCACCATCTGGAGCCCTGGGAGTTCGACGTCCTGACCTCGCTGCGCCGGGCCGGGCCCCCGTATCAGCTCTCCCCCGGGCAGCTGCTGACCCAGACTCTGGTCACCTCGGGCACCATGACCAACCGCATCGACCGGCTCGCCAAGAGGGGCCTCGTCGAGCGGGGACCCGACCCCAGTGACCGGCGCGGTGTGCTGGTCCGGCTGACCGCCGAAGGGCGTGACCGCGCCGATCAGGCACTGGCCGGGTTGCTGGCCCATGAGCACGCCATCCTGGCCGAGCTCTCCCAGGCCCAGCGCGCCGAACTGGCCGCGCTGCTACGCCAGTTGACCGCCCCGTTCGACAATCTCCCCGGCTAGGTCGACCGGGCCCACACCGGCCCTGCGGGCCAGCGCCACGGCCGCGAGCGTGGAGTGCACACCCAGCTTGCCCAGCACATTCTGCATATGGGTGCGGACGGTGTGCGGGGAGAGGAAGAGCCGCTCGGCGACGGCCTTACGGCCGAGCCCGGCCACCATGCAGCGCAGCACTTCCCGCTCACGCGGCGTCAGCGACTCGACCAGCCGCTCACTTTCGGTGCGGTGCTTACGGGCGGCCGTCAGCTCCCGCAGAACGCCGGTGAGCAGGGCGGGCGGCAGATGGGTCTCCTCCCGCAGCACCCCCCGGATGACCGCGAGCAGCCGGACCAGTGAGCAGTCCTTGGCGACCCAGCCGGACGCCCCGGCCTGGAGCGCCGCCGCCGCGCGGCGCGGATCGTCGCGCTCGGCCAGCACCACGGTGCGCACCCCCGGCTGGGCGGAGCGGACCGCACCGACGAGCGATATGCCGTCGGCCGCCCGGCCGTTCACCGCCCGGGCCGGACCGCCGTTGGCCGCGCCGAGCGGCCCGCCGTGCGCGCCGACGCGCGGCCCGCCATGGATACCGCTGTGCGCCGCGCCGTTCGCCCCGCCGTAGGGCAGCTCGGCCGGCACCGGAAGCGGTGGCCCCACACCGTCGGCGGCCGTGCCCAAGTCGGCGTCGACCAGCAGGACATCGAAGCGGCGCCCCTCCGCCGCCGCGCGCTCCAGACAGCGCAGCGCCGCCGGACCGCTTCCGGCCGCCGCCACGTCCACGTCCTGCTCCGCCGCGAGGGCGGCCGCTAAGGACTCGGCGAAAATACGATGGTCATCGACCACGAGAACCCGAATACGTGCCACGGACAACCCCCCACGTCACCGGATGAAAGATCCCGGAACACCGAGAAAAAGTGCCGGGTACGGCGCCCGGCGCAAGGTCACCGCAACCCGCACGGCCGCCGCCGTGCAGTGATTGCTACCCCACCCCGGGCGTCGTACCTGACTGTCTCGCCCCCTGATAAGCGTCGGCCCCCACCGACGCTGTACTCAGAGTAAGGCCGTGGTCTCATATAGGAAGCGGATTAGCGAAACTGACTGCTCTCGGCTGTTCACTGTGGGTTTCTTGTTCGCTCTTGGGGAGTACGAGATCCACGAGCGGCGAAAATTTACCGATAGGTGATCAAGGGCCGATGGGTCCGGCCCCCCTCGGCCCCCTAACAGCACCACAGCCCTACAGCCGTCGCGCCCCCGCACTGGGCACCGCCGGGAAGATCCTCGGCGCCCGGTGCCCTGCCGCGCCGAACGCCTCGGTCACCGCCTTGCTCACCGCATCCGCGTCCCCCTCCGCCACCAGCACGATGGCCGAGCCGCCGAAGCCGCCGCCGGTCATCCGCGACCCGAGCGCCCCCGCCGCGTTCGCCGTCTCCACGACCAGGTCGAGCTCCTCGCAGGAGATCTCGAAGTCGTCGCGGCAGGAGGCGTGTCCGGCGGTCAGCACCGGCCCGATGGACCGGGTGTCCCCCGCGTCCAGCCGCTGGATGACCTCCTCCACCCGCCGGTCCTCGGTCACCACATGGCGCACCCGGCGCCGGGTGGCCGCGTCGCAGCCCAGCCGCTCCAGCTCGGCGAGCGTCGCGTCCAGTCCCTCGAAGGGCACGTCCCGCAGCGCCCGCACCCCGAGCGCCCGCGCGGCCGCCTCGCACGCGGCGCGCCGGCTCGCGTACGCGCCGTCGCCCAGCTCGTGCTTGACCCGGGTGTCCACGACCAGCAGCCGCAGCCCCTCGGCCGCCAGGTCGAACGGCACCTGGCGCTGCGTGAGATCACGGGCGTCGAGGAAGAGGGCGTGCCCCTCGGTGCAGCACGCCGACGCCATCTGGTCCATGATCCCGCAGGGCACGCCCACGAAGGCGTTCTCCGCGCGCTGACACAGCTGGGCGATGCGCGGCGGGGTGAGCCCCAGCCCGTAGAGGTCGTTGAGCGCGGTGGCCGTGACCACCTCCAGCGCGGCGGACGAGGACAGCCCGGCGCCGGTGGGCACGGTGGACTCGAAGTGCAGATCCGCACCACCGGCCCCGCCCGTCAGCAGCCCCGCCTCGCGCAGCGCCCAGACCACTCCGGCCGGATAGGCCGCCCAGCCGCCGCGGTCGCCGCCGCCGGCGCCGCCCGCGACCGGCGAAAGCTCCTCGACCCGCAGCTCGACGGCCCCGCCCGGGACGTCGCCCGAGTGCAGCCGCAGCACCCCGTCGGTGCGCGGCGAGGCGGCGGCCAGGCAGGTGTGGGGCAGGGCGAGCGGCATCACGAAGCCGTCGTTGTAGTCGGTGTGCTCGCCGATCAGATTGACCCGGCCCGGCGCCGCCCAGACGCCGTCGGGCTCGGTGCCGTAGACCTCGCGGAACTCCGCCGTGACCCGCCCGGGGCCGTGCTCGTCCGTCACTGACTCTCCCTCCGCTGCGCGAACTCCCATGCGTCCGCGACGATTCCGGCCAGGTCGGCGCGGGTCGGGCGCCAGCCCAGGCGCTCCTTGGCACGCTCGGCGGAGGCCACCAGGACCGCCGGGTCGCCGCCGCGGCGCGGGGCGGCGATCTCCGGGATGGGGTGGCCGGTGACCTGGCGCACCGTCTCGATGACCTCGCGGACGGAAAAGCCGTTCCCGTTGCCGAGGTTGCAGATCAGGTGCTCACCGGAGGCCGCGGCGCCGAGGGCGAGCAGATGGGCGTCGGCGAGGTCGGCGACGTGGATGTAGTCGCGGACGCAGGTGCCGTCGGGGGTGGCGTAGTCGTCGCCGAAGACGGAGATGGCCTCACGGCGGCCCTGGGCGACCTGGAGCACCAGGGGGATGAGGTGGGACTCGGGGTCATGGCGCTCGCCGTACGCCCCGTAGGCGCCCGCGACGTTGAAGTACCGCAGGGAGACCGCGGCCAGGCCGTGGGCGGCGCACTCACCGCTGATCATGTGGTCGACGGCGAGCTTGCTGGCCCCGTAGGGGTTGGTGGGCGCGGTCGGGAGGTCCTCGGTGATCGGGACCTGGTCGGGCTCGCCGTAGGTGGCGGCGGTGGAGGAGAAGACGAGGGTGCGCACCCCGGCGTCGCGCATCGCGGCGAGCAGCTCGGTGGTGCCGCCCACATTGTTGACCCAGTACTTCTCGGGGTTGACGACAGACTCGCCGACCTGGGAGAACGCCGCGAAGTGCAGCACGCCGTCGTAGGAGGGATCGAGCCACTTGGCCGCGTCCTGGATGCGGCCCTCGATGAACTCCGCGCCCTCGGGGACCCCGGCGCGGTGCCCGGTGGACAGGTCGTCCAGCACCGTCACCCGGTGCCCGGCTTCGAGCAGATGCGCCGCGACCACGCTGCCGACATAGCCGGCGCCGCCAGTGACCAGGTACTTCTTCTGCTGCGCATTGCTCACTTGCTCGCTACCTCTCGCAGTCGCTCGGCCGCGGCCTCCGGCGGCACATCGTTGATGAACACATTCATGCCGGATTCGGAACCCGCGAGAAACTTCAGCTTGCCGGAAGTGCGGCGGATGGTGAAAAGCTCGAGGTGAAGTGCGAATTCACCGCGGTCGGTCATGTGGTACGGCGCCTGGTGCCAGGCGGAGATGTAGGGCGTGGGCGGCTCACCCTCACCGAAAATCCGGTCGAAGCGCTTCAAGAGTTCCAGATACATCTGTGGAAACTCTGTGCGCGCGGCGTCGCCCAGCGCCGGCAGGTCCGGGACCCGTCGCTTCGGGTAGAGGTGCACCTCGTAGGGCCAGTGGGCGGCGTAGGGCACGAACGCGACCCAGTGCTCGCCGTCGAGCACCACCCGGCGCCCGTCGGCCAGCTCATCGGCGACCACATCATCGAACAGATTCCGACCGGTGGCCACACGGTGCTCGTCGAGCGAACGGAGCATCAGCCGTGTACGAGGGGTCACAAAGGGATACCCGTAGATCTGGCCGTGTGGATGGCCGAGGGTGACACCGATCTCCTTGCCGCGGTTCTCGAAGCAGAAGACCTGTTCGACGGCGGGGTGCTGGGCCAGCTCGGCGGTGCGGTCGGTCCAGGCGTCGAGCACCAGTGCGGCCTGTTCGACGTCGAGGTCGGCGAAGGAGGCGTCGTGGTCGGAGGTGAAGCACACGACCTCGCACCGGCCCGAGTCACCGGCCAGCGACGGGAAGCGGTTCTCGAAGACCACGACGTCGTAGTCGGAGGCGGGAATCTCGCTGTGCCGCCCCTCGCGGGAGGGGCACAGCGGGCATTCGTCGGCCGGCGGGTGGTAGGTGCGGGCCTGCCGGTGGGAGGCGATCGCCACCCGGTCGCCGAGCAGGCGGTCGTGCCGGATCTCCGAGCGGGTCGCGATGGGGTCGAGCGGCCGCTGGTCGACGGCGTCGCGCACCGCGTCGTCGCGCGCGTCGTAATAGATCAGCTCGCGTCCGTCCGCGAGCCGCGTCGCCGTCTTCTTCACTCCGCCAGCTCCTGTCAGGTGCACCCAACACAACTCAACATAATGAACCACAAGCCAACAGTGCCGTCAATGCGCGGTGTAGGTGCTCGGACAAACCACAAGAATTCGGATACGTTCACCGAACGTTTCTGGTGCATTCCGTTCAGGCGATGAGGCGAGACCATGCGCTATCTGGCCGAAGGGCTACGGCTCCCCACCAACGCGCTCGACTACACGATCCTGATCCTCTATTTCGTCGTCGTCCTCGGCGTGGGATTCGCCGCCAGAGCGAGCGTCAAGACCAGCCTCGACTTCTTTCTCTCGGGCCGGTCGCTGCCCGCGTGGGTCACCGGGCTGGCCTTCGTCGCCGCGAATCTGGGCGCCCTGGAGATCCTGGGGATGGCCGCCAACGGCGCGCAGTACGGGGTGTACACGGTGCACTGGTACTGGGTCGGGGCGATTCCGGCCATGGTCTTCCTCGGCCTGGTGATGATGCCGTTCTACTACGGTTCCAAGGTACGGTCCGTCCCCGAGTTCCTGCTGCACCGCTATGGGCCGTCCTCGCATCTGCTCAGCTCGATCATCTTCTCGATCGCGTCCGTGCTGATCGCGGGCGTGAACCTCTACGCGATGGCGATCGTGGTGGAGGCGCTGCTGGGCTGGCCGCAGTGGGTGGCCATCGTGGTCGCGGGGCTCTTCGTGCTCGCGTACATCACCCTCGGCGGACTCTCCTCGGCGATCTACAACGAGGTGCTTCAGTTCTTCGTGATCCTGGCCGCCCTGATCCCGCTCACCGTCGTCGGCCTCCGGCGGATCGGCGGCTTCGGCGGGCTCAAGGACTCGCTCACGGACTCCCACGGCCCCCATTTCGTCTCCGCCTGGGGCGGCACCGGCATCGGCTCGTCCAACCCGCTGGGGGCGAACTGGCTGACCATCGTGCTGGGCCTCGGCTTCTGTCTGAGCTTCGGCTACTGGACGACCAACTTCGCCGAGGTGCAGCGCGCCCTGTCGGCCAGGAACCTCTCGGCGGCCCAGCGCACCCCGCTGATCGCCGCGTTCCCCAAGATGTTCATCCCGCTGGTCGTGGTGGTCCCCGGGCTGATCGCCCTGGTCATGGAGCCGGACATCGGCGCGAAGACGAGCGGTCTCCAGTACAACGACGCGATTCCGCTGCTGATGAGCGAGTTGCTGCCGAACGGAGTGCTGGGGCTCGCGGTGACCGGGCTGCTGGCGGCCTTCATGGCGGGCATGGCGGCCAATGTGTCGTCGTTCAACACGGTCTTCACCAACGACATCTGGCGGGCGTACATCAGGAAGGGCCGACCGGACGGGTACTACCTGCTGACCGGACGGGTAGTGACGGCGATCGGGGTGCTGGCCGGTATGGGGACGGCGTTCATCGCCTCCTCGTTCAGCAACATCATGAACTACCTCCAGACCCTGTTCTCGTTCTTCAACGTGCCGCTGTTCTGCGTCTTCATCATCGGGATGTTCTGGAAGCGGGCCACCTCCCAGGCCGGGTTCTGGGGGCTGCTGTGCGGCACGGTGGCCGCGATGATCAACTACTTCTGGCTCTACCGGGAGGACGTCATCTCCATCCCCAGCGACCAGGGCGCCAACTTCGTCTCGGCCATCGTGGCGTTCGTGGTCGGCGGGGTGGTGATGGTCGCGGTGACCCCGTTCACCAAGCCCAAGCCGGTGGAGTCGCTGGCCGGTCTGGTCTACGGCACCACCGCGCCCGGGGTGGCCGAGCCGCCCGCACCCGGCGACGAGGCGTGGTACCGCCGTCCGGCCGTGCTGGGCTGGAGCGCGCTGATCCTCGCGGCCCTGTGCTACCTCCCGTTCTCCCTGTGACCCGCGGCGATAAGGAGCGTGCGCCATGAGTGAGGAGTACGAATACCGGCACGAGGTCGAGGAGCTGGAGCAGAAGTCGGCGACCGCGGCCCGGCTGTTCGATGTGCGGCGGATCATCGGCGGGCTGTTCGTGATCTACGGGATCATCGTCCTCATCGCCGGATTCACCGTCTCGGACGCGGATGTGAGGAAGGCGTCGGGCATCAACATCAACCTCTGGACGGGGTCGTGCATGCTCGCGGTCGGCCTGCTCTTCCTGCTCTGGATGAAGCTCAGGCCGCTGTCCGCGCCCGGCACCGAGCCCAAGCCGGAGCCCGGTCGGCCCGGGGCCGGGTCCGGCGCCGGGACCGATGAGCCCGGTGGCCGGGAGCCCGGGTCCGGAACGGGCTGAGCGACGCGGGCGCCCGACCGCCGCACCCGGCCGCCGCGCCCGGCCCGGCCGCGGCACCCGTCCACGCACGGCACGGCACGCCCCTGCCTGGGGCCTACGGCGCCGACGCGGGCGGCTGCGGCGCGGGAGGCGGCTGGGGCGGGGCCGGGGCGGTCGGGCACGTCGCCGCGCGGTCCAGCAGCCCCGTACGCGCCGCCAGGGCCGCCGCCTCCAGCCGCGAGCCCACCCCGAGCTTCATCAGCACCCGCTGCACATGGGTGCGGGCCGTGCTGGGGGCGATCCCCATGCCCGCCGCGATCAGCCGGGTGTCCTCACCCTCGGCGACCCGCACCAGCACCTCCACCTCGCGCGGGGTCAGCATCCGCAGCAGCCGGGCGCCCTCGTCGTCGGGCTGGGCCGCGGGGTTGAGCAGCTCCGCGAACGCCCCCTGGAGCAGCTGGGGCGCCACGGCCGCCTCGCCCGCGCGCGCCTTCATCATGGCGCGTTCGACGCCCTCGATCCGCTCGTCGTGGCGCACATAGCCGGACGCCCCGGCGGCGAAGGCGGCGGCGATGCCGCGCGGGCTCGGCACCGGGCCGAGCACCACGACCGCGACCTGCGGCCGCTCCTTCTTGATCCGCACCACCGGGTCGAACACCCCCGGCTCGGCGGGTGCCGCCGTGCCCAGCAGGCACACCTCAGGTGCCCGGCTCACCACCAGGTCCGCCGCGCCCGCGCTCGGCGCCGCCGCGGCGAGCACCCGGTGCCCGCGCAGCTTCAGCGCCGAGGCGAGCGCCTCCGCGAGCAGACGGTGATCGTCGACCACCATGAGTCGCACGCCCATGAGCTCCCCCCATTCGCTCAGGGGGGAAAGCTACACGCTTGTTCGACGTTGCGCGCCCCTTACCGGGCAGAAGCCCCCCGGAATGCCGAAATCCCGGCCATTCGTGCCTACTTGACGTCCGGTTGACGTCCCAATCCGATCGATGCGGCCGGTTCCCCGGGGGCGCGCACCCCGGCGCTCCACCGGCGCACACAGCGGGGGCCCCGCCCGTACGGTTCGTACGGGCGGGGCCGCCGTGGGGTCGGTCGGGCGGACGCCGGAACGTCAGCTCGCGCCGAAGATGATCGCCAGCGGGTCGTCCCGGTCGTAGGTGCCCGAGGGCTTGCTGGCGTAGACGTCGCTCATGTAGAGGTGCTCCCCGGAGTAGATGATCTCCGAGTAGCTGGGGCTGAAATTCTGCTCCATTTCATGGCTGGAGACGGGGTTCTGGAGCAGCTTGGTCTTGGCGTACGACTTGGGGTCGATCCGCCAGACCGCGCCGCCGGTCTCCCAGGTGCTCTCCTGGTAGACGAGGACGGAGCCGTCCTTGTCCAGCCCGAGCGGGGTGAGGGCGGCGCCCTTGACCCCGTCGGTCTTCCCGATCGGCTTGCCGGTCTTCAGGTCGAAGGCCACGACCTCGTTGGCCGTCGCGGCGCTGGAGTCGGTGCGGTCCTCGGAGCCGAGGAAGAGGGTGTTCGCCGACTTGGAGATGGCGAGCTTCCGGCAGCCCTCGACATTCGTCGACTCGCACTTGGCGTCGTACTTGCCGTTCTCGGTGCCGATCTTGCCGAGCACCTTGCCGGTCTTGGCGCTGTCGTCGATGGACAGGAAGTCCGAGACCGCCGAGCCGGTGGAGTCACCGGCGTCCAGGCCGATCACCAGCGGATCGGTGGAGGCGACGTGGACGTAGTCGATGCCCTGCGAGACCTTGTAGGCCGACTTCACCGCGCCCGTCTTCGGGTTCAGCGTCTGGACCTGGATCTGCGGGTTGTCGTAGTCGCCGCAGCGGCGCACCGCGACCAGCTTGTCCTCGCCGCCCGCGTAGCCGTCGTCCGAGCACTGCTCGCCCGCCTTGGGCTTCCACAGGGACTGGCCCGAGGTGGACCAGGCGGCGCCGCCGCTGGTGCCGCCCGCGGCCACCGTGCCGCCGCCGATGGTGACCTCGTCGAAGCGGATCTTCTCGTCACCCTCCTTGACGTTCCGGTGCCACAGCATCTTGCCGTTCTTGAGGTCCAGCAGCCCGACCTCGGTGCAGCCGGGGTACTTGTCCTTGGCCGACGGCTTGGCCTCCTGGTAGAGGACCGTGGTCAGCCCGTCCTTGGTGAGGTGGTCCGAGGACCAGCAGACCGCGCCGTCCAGCGGGATCGTCCACTTGGCGGCGCCGCCGCTCAGCGGATAGCCGACGATCTTGTAGACACCGGCCTTCACGAAGGTGTCGTCGGTGGTCCACATGCCCTCGACGGTGACCTGGTCGGAGACCTTGGGCATCGGGACCTTGTTGAGCAGCTTGGCGTCCACGGCCTTGGCGGGCTTGTCCCCGCCGCCCGTGGTGCCGCTGGACGAGCCCTGGCTGGACTGCTTGTCCTTGCCCTTGGCCTCGCTGCCGCCGCCGTCGTCCTTGGTGGCGAACCAGATGCCGCCGCCGATGATCAGCGCGACCGCGACCACGGCGCTGATGATGATCGCCATGCGCTGCTTGGACTGGCCGGAACCACCGGGGCCGCCCGGACCGGGGCCGCCCGGGTACTGGGCCTGCGGCGGCTGGCCGTACTGCGGCTGGCCGAATTGCGGCTGTCCGTAGGGCTGCTGGCCGTACTGCGGCTGACCGTAAGGCTGCTGGCCGGATCCGTACGGCGACGGGCCGCCCTGGGTCGGCTGGCCGTGCACCGGCTGGTCCGGGTAGCCGTAGCCGCCGGCGCCCTGCGGGGGCGTCTGCGGCGGCGCCGGCGGTGCCGACGGCGGCGGAGGCGGAGGGGTCTGCGGCGGCTGGCCGGGAGCCTGCGGATAGCCGTAGCCCTGCTGGCCCGGAGGCGGCGTGGGCGGCTGCTGTGGGTAGCCGTAACCAGGTTCCTGCGGCGCACCGAAGCCGCCCTGCGGCGGCTGGTTCGGCGGCGGAGGCGGCTGTGACATGCGAATTCCTTCAGATGCGGGACCCGTCGTCCGACCGGCCTCCCCCGCGATCCCGGTGGGTCAAAGACCCCCGGGAAGGAGCGAATCGGACAGGGCACCCCGCCATTGAGCGGAAGGCAGGCGGGAGTTCTTTGTATCACCCGTAAGGGGCGCAATAGGGAGCAGTGTCCAGGTCATCGACCAGCTGAGACCGGCCTGTGACGCGACCGTTGTCAGGGCGCGCGCCACCGCCGCACAACCTCTTCACACGATGCTTTCAGGCCACGCACATCTCGCGCCGTGGGCTCGTGCGTCTTGGGCTCATGCGTCGTCGGCTCGTGCGCCGTGGGCTCATGCGTCGTCGGCCAGCTCCAGCCAGCGGGTCTCCAACTCGTCCCGCTCCCCCGTCAGCTCGCGCAGTTGCGTATCGAGCTCGGCGACCTTGGCGAAGTCCGTGGCGTGCTCGGCGATCAGCGCGTGCAGCCCGGACTCCTGTTCGCTGATCCGGTCCAGCCGCCGCTCGATGCGCTGAAGCTCCTTCTTGGCGGCGCGCTGGTCGGCCGCCGACCGCTGCCGGGCGGCCTGTTCGCCGGTCTTCTGCTTGGCGGGCGCGGCGGCGGCCGGGGCGGCCGCGGCCAGTGCCCGCTGCCGCCGCTCCAGATACTCGTCCACGCCGCGCGGCAGCATCCGCAGGGTGGCGTCGCCCAGCAGGGCGAGCACCCGGTCGGTGGTGCGCTCGATGAAGTAGCGGTCGTGGCTGATCACCACGAGCGAGCCGGGCCAGCCGTCGAGCAGGTCCTCCAGCTGGGTCAGGGTCTCGATGTCCAGGTCGTTGGTGGGCTCGTCCAGGAAGAGCACATTGGGCTCGTCCATCAGCAGCCGCAGGATCTGGAGCCGACGCCGCTCACCGCCGGAGAGGTCGCCGACCGGGGTCCACTGCTTCTCCTTGGTGAAGCCGAACTTCTCGCACAGCTGGGAGGCGGTCATCTCCCGGCCCTTGCCGAGGTCGACGCGCTGCCGGATCTGCTCGACGGCCTCCAGGACACGGAGGTTCCGGTCGAGTTCGGCGACCTCCTGGGACAGATACGCGAGCCTTACGGTCTTGCCGACCACGATCCGGCCCCCGGCGGGCTGCTGTTCGCCCTCGCTGCCGGCGGCCTCGGCGAGGGCGCGCAGCAGCGAGGTCTTGCCCGCGCCGTTCACCCCCACCAGGCCGATCCGGTCGCCGGGCCCCAGCTGCCAGGTCAGATGCTTGAGCAGCACCTTGGGCCCGGCGGTGACGGTCACGTCCTCCAGGTCGAAGACGGTCTTGCCGAGCCGGGAGTTGGCGAACTTCATCAGCTCGGCATTGTCGCGGGGCGGCGGTACGTCCGCGATCAGCGCGTTGGCCGCCTCGATGCGGAAGCGGGGCTTGCTGGTGCGGGCGGGGGCGCCGCGGCGCAGCCAGGCGAGCTCCTTGCGCATCATGTTCTGCCGCTTGGCCTCCTCGCTGGCGGCGATGCGCTCGCGCTCGGCGCGGGCGAAGACGTAATCGCTGTAGCCGCCCTCGTACTCGTGGACGGCGCCGCGCTGGACGTCCCACATCCGGGTGCAGACCTGGTCGAGGAACCAGCGGTCGTGGGTGACCACCACCAGGCCGGAGCGGCGGGCGCGCAGATGCCCGGCCAGCCAGGAGATGCCCTCGACGTCGAGGTGGTTGGTGGGCTCGTCCAGGACGATCAGGTCCTGCTCGGCGATCAGCAGCTGGGCGAGCGCGATACGGCGGCGCTCACCGCCGGACAGCGGGCCGATGACCGTGTCGAGACCCTGCGGGAAGCCGGGCAGGTCCAGCCCGCCGAACAGCCCGGTGAGCACGTCCCGGATCTTGGCGTCACCGGCCCACTCGTGGTCGGCGAGATCGCCGATCACCTCGTGGCGGATGGTGGCCGCGGGGTCGAGCGAGTCGTGCTGGGTGAGCACGCCGAGCCGCAGATCCCCGGCGTGGGTGACGCGGCCGTCGTCGGCGGGCTCCAGCTTGGCGAGGATCCGGATGAGCGTGGTCTTGCCGTCGCCGTTACGGCCGACGACGCCGATGCGGTCGCCCTCGTTCACCCCGAGGGAGACGCCGTCCAGCAGGGCACGGGTGCCGTACACCTTGCCGACGGATTCAACGTTGACCAGGTTGGTCGCCATCACACTCCATTACGCGGATCGATCGGCATCCCAGGGTAGTCGCCGCGCGGGGCGCCTCGCTCGGGCGTCGACCGGGCGGGCGTTCACTCGGGGGTCGACCGGTCGCTCACTCAGGTGCGGACCGGGCACTCACTCGGGCGCGGACCGGCCGCGCGCTCAGGCCCGACCGGCCGGACAGCCAGACGTCGACCAGCCGCTCAGGCGTCGACCAGCCCTGCCCCGGGGACCGGGCCGGAGGTGACCCGGACCGTACGGCAGGTGCCCGAGGCAGCCAGCGCCGTCGCCACCCCCTGCGCGGCCTCGACATCCTTGGCCAGGAAGGCGCAGGTGGGGCCGGAGCCGGAGACGAGGGAGGCGAGCGCGCCCGCGTCCGCTCCGGCGCGCAGGGTGTCGGCGAGCGCGGGGCGCAGCGAGAGCGCGGCGGGCTGGAGATCGTTGGAGACGGCGGCGGCCAGCGCGGTGGCGTCGCCGGTGCGCAGCGCGTCCAGCAGCGCCTGGGAGGGCTCGGGGGCGGGCACATCGGCGGCGTTCGCGCCCGCGCCGGACTCCTCGCGCAGCCGGTCGCATTCGCGGTAGACGGCGGGGGTGGACAGCCCGCCGTCGGCCACGGCGAACACCCAGTGGAAGGTGCCGCCGGTCTCCAGCGGCGTCAGCAGCTCGCCTCGGCCGCGGCCGAGGGCCACGCCGCCGACGAGGCTGAAGGGGATGTCGCTGCCCAAGTCGGCGCAGATCTCGAGGAGTTCGGCCCGGGTCGCCCGGGTGCCCCACAGCGCGTCGCACGCCAGCAGCGCTCCGGCGGCGTCCGCGCTGCCGCCCGCCATGCCGCCCGCGACGGGGATGTCCTTGGCGATGTGGAGGTGCACGCCGGGTTCGATGCCGTGCCGCTCGGCGAGCGCGAGGGCGGCGCGGGCGGCGAGGTTGGTGCGGTCCAGCGGCACCTGAGCGGCGTCCGCGCCCTCGACGGTGATCCGGAGGGCATCGGCGGGGGCCGCGGTGACCTCGTCGTGGAGCCCGACGGCGAGAAAGACGTTGGCCAGGTCGTGGAACCCGTCGGGACGCAGTCCGCCGACCGCGAGCTGGACGTTGACCTTGGCGGGCACACGGGCGGTCACGGGACGGCTCACGGGGCTCCTCGGTGGGGTTCGGGTGTTCCGGTGCGGCCATTGTCCCGCGTGCGGAGGGTGTGCCCGCGACGGGCTGGTTCCCCACCCCGCCCCTCCCCGTAACCGGAGCTCCGCCCCGGACCCCGTCTCTGGGGGCTTCCTGCCCCCGAGCCCCCGCCCCGTCCAGCCCCGCTCAGGGGGCTTTGCCCCCGGGATCGCGCCCCGTTGCCCGACAGGGCACCCGGCCCCGGTCCGCGGCCCCGACCCGTAGCCCCGGCCGAAGCGGGGCCTGGGACGGGGCTCTGGCGAGCCCTCAGCCCCCGGTACACAGCTCCGCCCCCTGCCCCCGGCCGATACACAGCCGAAGCAGAGCCCGGCGCGAAGCCCCAGCGGGGAGGCCGGGGCAAAGGCCCGGCAAGAATCCGGCGGCGGCACCCCCGGCCAAGCTCCCCGCCCCAGCCCCCCGTGCGCAGCCGAAGCAGGGCCCAGGGCGGCGCCCCGGCGGGGGTTTGGGGCGGCCCCCGCTTGGGGGCGGACCCCGGCGGGGGTTTGGGGCGGAGCCCCCGGGTGGGGCCCGGGGCGGAGTCCCGGTTTCGGGGAGGGGCGGGGTGGGGAGTAAACCCGGCCGCGGGCGGGGCGTGCGGTCAGACCACCGGGCCGTGCGGTCAGGCCACCGGGCCGTGCTCGGCGATCGCGGCGAAGTCCTCCACCGTCAGCGACTCGCCGCGCGCCTGCGGCGAGACACCGGCGGCCTTCAGGGCCTCCTCCGCGGCCCCCGCCGAACCGGCCCAGCCCGCGAGTGCCGCCCGGAGGGTCTTGCGGCGCTGGGCGAACGCCGCGTCCACCACCGCGAAGACCTCTTCCCGGGTGGCGGTGGTGCGCGGGGGCTCGTCCCGGCGGATCAGCGAGACCAGGCCGGAGTCGACGTTCGGGGCGGGCCAGAAGACGTTGCGGCCGATCGCGCCCGCCCGCTTGACGTGGGCGTACCAGGCGGCCTTCACGGACGGGACGCCGTACACCTTGGAGCCGGGCGGGGCGGCGAGCCGGTCGGCGACCTCGGACTGCACCATGACCAGCGTCCGCTCGATGGTCGGGAACCGCCCGAGCATATGGAGCAGCACGGGCACGGCGACGTTGTACGGCAGGTTGGCGACCAGCGCCGTCGGCGCGGGGCCCGGCAGCTCGGTCACCCGCAGCGCGTCGCTGTGCACCAGCGCGAACCGGTCGGCGCGGTGCGGCAGCCGGGCCTCGACGGTCGCGGGGAGAGCCGCGGCGAGGACATCGTCGATCTCGACGGCGGTGACCCGGTCGGCGGCCTCCAGCAGCGCGAGGGTCAGCGAACCGAGCCCGGGGCCGACCTCGACGACCACGTCGTCCGGGCGCACCCCGGCGGTCCGTACGATCCGGCGGACCGTATTGGCGTCGATGACGAAGTTCTGGCCGCGCTGCTTGGTCGGACGTACGCCGAGCCGCGCAGCGAGTTCGCGGATGTCGGCGGGGCCGAGGAGAACGTCGGAGTCGGTGGAGCTCACCCGGAGAGTTTAGGCCCCGGGCCCCGTTCTTTTGGGGCTCGGTTCGCGTGAGGGGCCATGCGCCCCTGCGACGACCGGGGCACCCGACCCGGCACCGGGGGCGCCCGGCCCCACACCGGGGGCGCCCGGCCCGACACCGGGGGCACCAGGCCCGGCACCGAGGTGCCCGACCCGGCCCCATCACCGGTGAAGCTTGGAGCCGCAGCTGGGCCAGGGGCTGGCGCCGCGTTGCTGGTAGAGCTTCTTCGCGCGATAGGTCTGCTCGGACGGGGGCGCGTCCTGGGGGCGGCCGTGGCCGCCGAGGGAGTGCCAGGTGCCCTGGTCGAGCTGGTAGAGGCCCCCGTAGCGGCCGGAGCCGTCGACCGCGTCGGGCCGGCCGCCCGATTCGCAGCGGGCCATCGCCCGCCAGTTGAGCCCGTCCGCCGGGCCGCCGACGCCGGCGGGCACCGTCATGGTGCCGACCCGGACGATCCGGGCCACGGGCGCCTTGACGATCTCGCTGCCGATCTTCCGCGGCCGCTGCCGTACGCCGTTGACGCTGCGCACCCGGTAGGTGATGCGCAGGGTGCCCGGTTCGCCGGGCCGGGCCACCAGCTCGGTGCCCTTGGGGAGGGTGGGGTCGGCGCGGCGGACGGTGGTGAAGGGCACCGGATGGTCCCGGACCTCCTTGCCGCCGGTGATCCGCATCACCGTCACCGTCTGGCCGTCGCGCGGGAAGCTGTCCTGCGGGACGGAGGTGGTGTCCTGGCCGCGCAGGGTGAGCCCGGCGGCGGCGAGGGCCTCGCCGACGGTGGCGGCGTTCGTACGGACGATGTGGGGGCGCCCGTCGGCGAGGAAGGTGACGGTGCGCTCGGTGCGGACGTGCAGGAGCAGCCCGCGGCTGGTGATGGCCGCGGAGCGGGAGGCGGACAGATACGCGCCCTCGGCACGTACGCCCAGTTGGCGCAGTGCGCCGTCAACCGTGCGGGCGGTGGTCCACACCCGGCGGCGCTCCCCGTCGAGGGTGAGGGTGACGGGACGGCCGTAGCGGACGGCGATCTCGTCGCCGTCGCCGAGCCGCTCCCCGGGCGCGGGGGCGACGATGTCGTGCGCGCCGACGCGGACGTCCTGGTCCGCCAGCAGCTCGCCCACGTCGTCGGCGTAGGTGTGCAACGTGCGCGTGTCCCCGTCGACGCTGAGCCGTACGGCCTTGTCCTGGGCGACAAAGGCGGAGGTGCCGCCGGCCAGGGCGGCGACCACCATCGCCTGCGGCAGCAGTCGGCGCATCGGATCGGTCCGGCCCGTGGCGCCGCGCCGGGCGGCTCGGCGGGCGGCGGCACGGCCGCCCGGGACGCGGTGGCTGGCCCTACGGCTCACGACAACACTCCGGTAACACTCCACAAGTCCACTGGTCAGGGCGTTGGGTCCGGGACTGTAGCGGAGTGGGGGTGACTCTCCAAAGGAAGATCATCACGCAGTGTGATCACCGGCCTCGGATCGCCACCGCCTCTCACTCGGATCGCCACCGCCCCTCAATGGCTGTCACCGCCGCCCCTCAATAGCCGAAGACGCGCGCCGTATTGGCCGCCACGGCGGTCGCCAGGGTGTCCTCGGGGACGCCCTTGACCTCGGCCATGGCCCGCAGGGTGAGCGGGATCAGATACGGAGCGTTGGGCCGTCCGCGGTAGGGGACGGGGGTCAGGAACGGCGCGTCGGTCTCGACGAGGACGAGGTCGAGCGGGGCGACGGCGAGGGCGTCGCGCAGCGGCTGGGCGTTCTTGAAGGTGATGTTGCCCGCGAACGACATGTAGTAGCCGCGCTCGGCGCAGATCTTCGCCATGGCCGCGTCACCGGAGTAGCAGTGGAAGACGACGGTCTCGGGCGCGCCCTCCTCGGCGAGCACCCGCAGCACATCGTCGTGGGCCTCCCGGTCGTGGATGACCAGCGCCTTGCCGTGCTCCTTGGCGATCGCGACGTGGCGGCGGAACGAGCGCTCCTGGGCGGCCATGCCCTCCGGGCCGGTGCGGAAGTAGTCCAGACCGGTCTCGCCCACGCCCCGCACCTGGGGCAGCGCGGCGAGGGCCGCTATCTCGTCGAGGGCCGCGTCCAGTGCGGCGTCGCCGCCGGGCTCCCTGGCGCCCTGCCGGGACCAGCCGTCGGGGTCCCCCAGGACGATGCGCGGCGCCTCGTTGGGGTGCAGGGCCACCGTGGCCCATACGCTCTCGTGCGCCGCCGCGGTCTCGGCCGCCCACCGGGACCCGGCGAGGTCGCACCCCACCTGGACGACGGTCGTCACGCCGACCGAGGCGGCCTTGGCCAGTGCCTCCTCGACGGTGCCCGACTGCATGTCCAGGTGGGTGTGGGAATCGGCGACCGGGACCCGCAGGGGCTCCGGCGGCGGCGGGGGCGCGTCCTTTTCCTTTTGCGCGCCGCTCGCCTTGCCACTGCCGCCGGGGGTCGATGCTGTTTTCGCCATGGGCGCGATTCTATGAATCCCGGTGAATGTGAGGTGAATCGCGTCCGGCCGCTCAGTTGACCCGCGCCCGGCTCAGGTGAACCGGCTCGGGAACCGGCTCATACGCAACCACTCGAACCGGCTCATGTGAAACAGCTCATGTGAAACAGCTCATATGAACCGGATCGCACTCAGTCGCGGTGGTGGTGAAAGGGATGCAGCAGATTCGGAAGGTGCCAATGGTGCCCGCGGCGCCGCGCGGGGCCCTCGTTTTCCGGTGCGTGGTCCGGCGCGGCGTCCGCCTCGGTGTCCGGCGCGCCGGTGCCGTCCTCCCGGTCCCGGGTGGTGTGCGGCCTCCCGCGCCGCGCACTCTCCAGGACGGACGAGACCTGGCCCGAGCGCATGATCCGCACCAGATGCGCACCGCAGTTGACGCAGTCGGGGCTCGTCAGCGGGGACGGGACGCGCCGGCCACCGGTGAAGTACACGACGAAGGCGCGCCCCTCGCCGTCCACGTGGTGCTCGATGTCGTACGACCGCTCCCAGCCGTGCCCGCACTTCATGCAGGCGAAGGCGTACGCCTCGTGGGCCACCTCGCCGGACTGTTCGGAGGGGGTGTGGGCGGCTATCGGATGAGCACCGCTCGAGGTTCCCGCTATATCGCTCATGGCAGCTCCTCTTGTCACACAGGACAAGTCTTCCGGGATGGGATCGCCCCAGGTCTTCCACAACCAGTGGACGCCTTTCCCGGCGCCACCGCACGGGCTCTTCCCTCTCTTTGAGCGAGATTTGGCAACGGCGATGGAGAAACTGGCGTGCAACTGCCCGGCTACTAACCTGAGCTTTGCATTTCGCTACGGGGCTTTACCTTCGCGTGGCGCGCTTCCGGTCGCGTTCTTCGCCGCCACGACCGCGTCGAACACCTGTCGCTTGGGCACCCCGGCCTCCTGGGCCACCGCCGCGATGGCCTCCTTACGGCGCTCACCGGCGTCCTCGCGCACCGCGACCCGGCGGGCCAGCTCGGCGGGGCCCGCCTCGTCGGGGCCGGGCGCGGGGGCGCCCTCGACCACGATGGTGATCTCGCCGCGTACGCCCTCCGCCGCCCAGGCGGCCAGCTCGGCCAGGGGGCCGCGCCGCACCTCCTCGTAGGTCTTGGTCAGCTCCCGGCACACCGCGGCGCGGCGGTCCGGGCCGAACACCTCGGCCATGGCCGCGAGCGTGTCGTCCAGCCGGTGCGGGGCCTCGAACCAGACCAGGGTGCGGCGCTCGTCGGCGACCTCGCGCAGCCGCGTCAGCCGCTCGCCCGCCTTGCGCGGCGGGAACCCCTCGAAGCAGAAGCGGTCCACCGGCAGCCCGGACACGGCCAGGGCGGTGAGCACCGCGGACGGGCCGGGCACGGCGGTGACGGTGATCCCGCGCTCCACGGCGGCGGCCACCAGCCGGTAGCCGGGGTCGGAGACCGACGGCATGCCCGCGTCGGTGACCAGCAGCACCCGGGCGCCGCCCGCCAGCGACTCGACCAGCTCGGGCGTGCGGGCCGACTCGTTGCCCTCGAAGTAGGACACCACCCGGCCGGCCGGGCGCACGTCCAGGGCCTGGGTGAGGCGGCGCAGCCGCCGGGTGTCCTCGGCGGCGATCACATCGGCGGCCATGAGCTCGGCGGCCAGCCTCGGAGGCGCGTCCGCCGTGTCGCCGATGGGGGTCCCTGCCAGTACGAGCGTTCCAGTCACGCCCCCATCCTCGCAGCCGGGCGCGGCGGGCCGGTCGACCGGCCGCGACCACCCACGACCGGCTAAGGGCTCGCACGAATCCCCGTTCGCCGCCTTTCCCCGCCACACTCACAGACCGCTTCCCTACGATGGCCCGGTGAGCAGTGACACCGCGACCCACGCCCAGCCGGGCAAAGCCACCGGCCAGCAGCCGCCGGCCTGGCAGCGCCGGCTGCGCCGTTTCGGCTACGCGGGCCAGACCAGGCCCGGCGTACGCGAGCGGCTGGTCCCGCCGTACGCGGAGCCGGGCACCCGGCTCTGGGAGATCCTCGGCGCGACCCCCTCGGCAGCGGCCAGAATCGCCCGCTGGAGCGGCTGGGGCGGTCCGCTGCTCGTCGCGCTGTGCGCCGGGCTGACCCGCTTCTGGCATCTGGGCAGGCCGGACAACGTCATATTCGACGAGACGTACTACGCCAAGGACGCCTGGTCGATCTGGGAGTACGGCTACGAGGGCACCTGGCCGAAATCCGCCAACGACCGGATTCTCGACGCCCCGCAGCACATCCCGCTCAGCGACGCGGCCTCGTATGTGGTGCACCCGCCGGTGGGCAAGTGGGTCATCGGGCTCGGCGAGCAGTTCTTCGGGCTGCACCCGTTCGGCTGGCGGTTCATGGTCGCGGTGCTCGGCACCCTCTCGGTGCTGATGCTGTGCCGGATCGGGCGGCGGCTGTTCCGGTCGACCTTCCTCGGCTGCCTCGCGGGCGCGCTGATGGCCGTGGACGGGCTGCACTACGTGATGAGCCGCACGGCGCTGCTCGACCTGGTCGTGATGTTCTTCGTGCTGGCCGCCTTCGGCTGTCTGCTCGTCGACCGGGACCTGGCGCGGGCCAGGCTGGCGGCGGCGCTGCCGGCCCGTGAGGACGGCGCGGCGCGGCCGGACCCGGCCGTCGCCCGGGGCCTGAAGCTGGGCGCCCGGCCGTGGCGGCTCGCGGCCGGGGTGCTGCTGGGCCTGGCCATCGGCACCAAGTGGAACGGGCTGTACGTGCTGGCGGCCTTCGGCCTGATGACCGTCCTGTGGGACGTGGGCAGCCGCCGCACCGCGGGCGCCCCCCGCCCCTACCGGGCGGTGCTGCGGCGCGATCTGGGCTGGGCGTTCGTCTCGCTGGTGCCTGTGGCGATCCTCACGTACATCGCCTCCTGGTCGGGCTGGTTCACCTCGAGCGGCAGCTACGACCAGGGGCGCGGCTGGCGGCACAGCGGCTACTTCCGCCACTGGGCCGAGTCCGGCAAGCAGGACGGCGGCGGCGGCTACGGCACCGGCGGCGCCTTCGACTGGCTGCTCAACCCGCTGCGCAGCCTGTGGCACTACGAGTCCGAGGTCTACAAGTTCCACGTCAACCTCGACTCGCCGCATGTCTACCAGTCCAATCCATGGAGCTGGCTGGTCCAGTCCCGCCCGGTCTCGTACTTCTACGAGTCCCCGCGGGCCGGCCAGGAGGGCTGCCCCAAGGACGCCGCCGAGAAGTGCGCCCGTGAGGTGCTGGCCATCGGCACCCCGCTGCTGTGGTGGACGGCCTGTTTCGCGCTGCTGTACCTGCTCTTCCGCTGGGCGCTGCGGCGCGACTGGCGGGCGGGCGCGATCCTGTGCGGGATCGCCGCGGGCTATCTGCCGTGGTTCCTCTACCAGGACCGGACGATCTTCTCCTTCTACGCCGTCGTCTTCGTGCCGTTCCTGTGCCTCGGGGTGGCGATGATGATCGGCGCGCTGCTGGGACCACCGGGCGCGAGCGAGACCCGCCGGGTGATCGGCGCGGTCGGCTCGGGTGCGCTCGTCCTGCTGATCATCTGGAACTTCATCTACTTCTTCCCGCTGTACACCGGCCAGACGATGCCGATGGACGCCTGGCGCGCCCGGATGTGGCTCGACACGTGGATCTAGCTGTGACGATGCCTTGTGGGTGCGCTCGCCGTTCCGGTCGTTGTTGGTCGTCATTGGTCGTCGTTGGGCGACCCCGGACGGCCCACAGACGGCCCGGGAAGTCGAGCGCGCCTGCTGCGGTCACCACTGCCGTAGCCTGGTCAGGACGTTGGTACGCGCCAGTAATCGGAATGGGAGTGTGCTCAAGGGATGGGGCCTAAGTCCGCGCGGGCGTACAGCACGATCCGGGAATGGATCGCGTCCGGGAAGCTGTCGCCGGGCGACAAGCTTCCATCGGAACGCACCCTCGTTGATGACCTCGAAATAGGACGCACTGCGCTGCGCGCGGTGCTGGCTCGACTCGTCACAGAGAGAGTTCTGGGAGTGCGAGGACGCAGTTCCTACTTCGTGCGTTCTCACCACTCGAACGACGCGGTGAGTGTCAGCAAGCCGGAAGGGCTGGAGCCCTGGCGAATCCATGGCGAGCGCACTATCTATGACAACCGTTGGGTAAAACTCGACCTGGTGGACGTTGAACCACCGGGAGTGGAGCGCTTCGAACATCACGTCGTGCGACTTCAGCACGTCGCGATTGCGGCAGTGCTGGACGACCAGGATCGCGTACTGATGCTCTGGCGATACCGCTTCGTGCCGCAGGAATGGGGGTGGGAGCTCCCGGGCGGCATCGTGGACGCGGGGGAAGACGCCCAGCGTACGGCACTGCGGGAAGTCGAAGAAGAGACTGGATGGCGCCCAGACTCACTTGAGCACGTCGTCACCTATCAGCCCATGGTCGGCATGGTGGATTCACCGCACGAAATCTTTATCGGACGGGGCGCACAACGCATCGGGGACCCCACCGACATTGAGGAAGCCGGACATGTCGAATGGGTCCCTCTAGCTGATATCCCCAAACTCATGACTCGCGGAGATCTCATGGGATCGGGCACTCTCGTTGCCCTCCTCCATATCCTCGCGACACGAGGGGATAACACCTCTACAGCTTCTGCGTGAGCTGTTCAATTCGACGGCGGCGCCGCACGGATCCCGTGCGGCCCGCCAACAGCCGCGCTTCGCGCAGATGCTCTTGCGCCTGGTCGAATTCCCCCCGTGCGAGATGGGCTTGCGCCAGGTCGCACCGGACACCAGCGGAAGCGCGTACGAAAGTCGGATCCATCACGTCGAGCGCTTGATAGAGGCTGTCCACTGCCTCGTTATCGCCGACCAGGGCGAGCAGGTTTCCGCGCCATCGGGCGAGATGGCCAGCGTTCAGGAAGATGCTCAACATGTCGGGGTCGCGGTCCTCAGCCCCGCCGGGCAGAACGGTCGCGGCCCTGTCGAGTGCCCGCCGGCACTCGTCGGGCTGCCCCGTGTGTGCGTACACCTCCGCCTCGGAGGCATGCAGCCATGCTTGCAACCGAGGCGACACCCGACCCTTGGCCTCGCGCTGCGCGTTCTGCACGACGCTCACCGCGAGTTCGGGCCGCCCCGCGTCGAGCAACACGTTCGCTTGCTCCGCCATGGCGTGCACGAGGTACATCGGCTCTTCCGCCTCCTGGGCGGCCCGCTTGCCCAGCTCGTAATGGCGCCAAGCCCGTTCGACCGCGCCCACATCCAGCGCCTGCCAAGCGGCGAGCGTGGCCGCGCCCGCGAGGGCGCGCGCCACGGGACGGCGTGTTTCCGGGAGGACCGCGAAGGTGAGCGCGTCTTCCAGCCTCGCAAGGTGCCCAGTCATCTGGTCAACCAGGCTCGCAGCGCCCATCTGACGATCGAAGGTCCGCAGTAGCTCGGTCTGCTCCATGAACGACTGCACCATGTCGAGGCCGACAGTCCGCGCCGAGTCAATGCGGCTGACCAGCTCGTCATAGCCTCCCGCCGTGGGCAGCGACACAGCGGACTCGCCCGTCCCGCGCAACTCGCCGTCAGTGAGGCCGAGCAGCGCCCGGAGGATCGCGGCGTACCGAGCCGAGATGGCGCGCTTGCCGTTCTCCCACTCCGACACGTAGACCCGCAGGCTCGCCGTCGACGCCACGTCGAGCAGGTGCTGTTTCGCGTACCGCTCGATCTCGCGCACGAGCCGTTCTTGCGACCACTCGCGGCCCAATCGGGCCAGCTTCAAAGTCTCGTTCACGCTCCCCGCCCTCGCCGAGCCAGCTCAATGCCTGCAACAGCAGCATGCCTCATATCGCCGCAGGTCCACAGGGGTTAACCCCGGCCTTAACAGCCCTCACGTGAATCGCTGTTGGCTACACGGACGTTGATCCGGCCGCTTCTCTGGAGGTGCGCACAGATGGCGAGTTCCGAAGCTTCGACGCCTCGGGACTTGCATCTGGTGCGCACCAGATGCAAGTCTTCTGGTGCGCACCAGATGGGCGCAGAGGGGCCCCGCAAGGGGATCCGCTCGTGTTTGACCTGCTCAACCAGGCCCGGACGGCAGCGCGTGAAGGCGGCCGAAAGGAAGCCGCGACGTTCTTTGAGAACTGAACAGTGAATCGAGATGGGGTGAGAGTCCCCGTTCCCGTGACGGCCGGGTGAGGACCGTCGGCAGCGGTGCCACGCGTCGGCGTGGCACGTACGGCACTTCGGCTCTGTAGAACGCTCGTCTTGCGGCGGGTGGTCATCCGAGTGAGCTGCCCTGTTGTCGCGCCAGAGCAGAGACGATGGCGCGCCCGATCCGGGCTCGGGACCGGTCAGCCGTGGCAACGGCAGGCCGGTGAAGCCTGCTCTACCAGGAACCACCGTCACCGGCGCTCGCCTGCATGTTGTGCGCCGGTGGCCGTGGCTGCTCGTAGGGAGTGGTCGACACCAGCGCGGGCCCCGGGTTGCCCCCCGGGGCCCGCCGTACAGGCACCTGTAGGAGAGGCAACCTGTGATCACCAGCATGACACGCGGCTTACTCGCCGCGAACCCCGGCGACAGCGACCCGGACATGGACGAGGCCCTGCGTCGCGTCCGGTCGGGAGGTGGGCGCTGATGGCAGCGACGTGTGGCTCCTGCGGGGGTGCCGGCGGTCGGACCGAGGACACCTCGGACGGTGGGGTCACCCGCCAGACCTGGCGGACCTGCGGCTCCTGCGGCGGAAGCGGGGTCAAGTGATGGACACCCGACCGCTGACGAACATCCCGATCCGCTGTACCACCTGCAACGGCACTGGTGAAGGCCAGTTGGTCATCACCGGCAACGGTTCGCAGACTCGACAGCCCTGCGGCTCCTGCGGCGGTAGCGGGCAGCGGTAGAAGTTCTCCGTTCCGCGACCCTTTTCGCCCTGCTCGCCGGGGCGGCGGCCTCCGACCAAGGGACAGCCTGCCGCCCCGGCCCATCCATCCACCTCGACAGGCACGAGCCTGTCACCGCCGTAGAGGAGTAGCCGTGACCACGGCAATCCCGCGTCCGGCCGATCCGCGTTCGCCGCTTCAGGCGGCCCGCGATCGTGTCCGGGCGACTGCCCACCAGCTCGTCCACACGCACCTGCCCCTGCCACAGCGGCAGGAGCTGGCCGATCAGCACACCAAGAACCTGGCCGACCTCCGAGCGCTGGAGAGCGGCGCGGCTCGCGACTGACGGTTGCCCGATCCGCCTGGCCAGTGCCGGGCGGTGAGGGGAGCTGGCCCAGCCCGTTCCGTTCGCCCGGAAGCGGCGGCCTCCGACCAAGGACAGCCCGCCGCCCCGGCTTTCCCCTGCCCATCCGACGACTTCGGAGCTTCCCCATGAAGAGCTTCATCGGCCACCACGAGGTGGCCACGGACGCCGACTACCTTGAACTCGCCCTCGGCACCCCGCTCGAGCTGTGGCTCGGCGAGGAGGGAGAGAGCGCCGAGGAACGCGCGGCCCGTCTGGACGCGGCCCGCGACATCCTCGCCGACGACCCCGAGCTGATCGACAGCGTCAGCCGGATCGCCGCCGAGGCCATCGAGACCCACGCCCCGGTGCTGTTCCCCAGCCTCAGCCGCCTCCCCCGCCCGGCGCGCAGCACCGGCCGGACCACGACCGCGTCGAAGGCGGTGGCAGCGTGAGCACGACCAACACCGCAGCCGACCAGTCGCTGCTGGAGATGATCGCCGCGGATGAGCGGTCCCTGCTGCGTACTGGCGCAGTGGCCCGGGAGCTCCTGGCACGGCATGCCGACCTGCCGCTGCACGGAGCGCGTTTGAAGTACGGCGGTGAGATCCACCTGAAGGCACCCACCGCTGAGGACGTGCGGGCGTGGGCGGCCCGTTTGGACGCCGAAGTCACCGAGCGCACCGCTGACCCCGGGTACGGCCCTTTCCGGCACACGGACGTCGTCACGGTGATCGATGGCGTCCGGGTGCATGTCTGGCACTGCCACATGTTCTCCGAGGCCGAGGCCGCCGCCTGGCGGGAGAACAGGGGCCGGTCATGAGCCACACCCTCGCCGCCCTGTCCGCCGCTGCCCCTCTGGCTGCCGGGTGGACCGTTCACGGGCTGTGGCAGCACCGCCTGATCGACCGCGCCGAGCGGGATGCGCTCACCGGTCTGCCGCGCCGGGCCGCGTTCTACAAGAGCGCCGCCCGGATCCTGCGCAAGGCGCGGCGGGACGTCGTGGCGACCCTGGTGATTGACCTGGATGGCTTCAAGCAGGTCAATGACGTCCATGGGCACGCGGCCGGTGACACCGCGATCCGCGAGACCGGCCGACGCCTGGCCCAGTGGGCCGAGCCCCTGGGCACCGTGGCGCGGCTGGGCGGGGATGAGTTCGCCGCCGTCATCCGCTGCCCCGACCCCGACACGGTGAGCGGAGAGCTGACCCACCTGCACCAGTGGCTGTGCTCTCCGGTCACTTACGACGGGCTGCCGCTGCCCCTGGGCGCCTCCATCGGCGCCTACCTCCACACCCCCGGCCCTGGCTCCACCGTTGATCTGTCGGCGGCGCTGCGGGTGGCGGACGAGGCGATGTACGGGGTCAAGCAGACCGGCGGCGGCTGGGCCCTCACTCACACCCTCACCCCCTCGTACCGGACCGTCAACGGCCGTCGCGACGGCCGCCGTGGCACCGACCTCGATACCGAAGGAGGTGCGCAGTGACCCCGGAGACGATGACAGCCCGGGGGGCTGATGCCGTGCTGGCGGCCGCGCACGCGGAGGTGAAGACGGAGATCGGCCGCACGGACAGCAAGGCGTCGCTGCTGCTGGCCTTCAACGGCGCCCTGCTGGCCGGGGTGTGGACCGTCGCCACCAGCCTGCCCCTCCCCCCGCCGACACTGGCCATCGGCGCCGTGGGTGTCGCGCTGCTGGTGGCCTCGGTCGCCGTGCTGCTCGCCGCGGTCCGCCCCAACCTCGGCGGCGCCCGTCCGAAGGGCTTCCCGCTGTGGGCGACGCTGCCCGCTGAGCAGCTGCGCGCAGCCCTGCTCGCCGATGACGTGGCCGAGCATGTGGGCCGCCTGTCCCGGCTGGCGGTGGGCAAGTTCGTCCGGCTCCAGCGGGCGGTGGACCTCACCCGCGCCGCCGGGGCCGCCTTCACCGCCGCCGCGCTGGTCGCGGCCGTGCTGGCCCTGGTGGGAGGCGTCCGATGACCTCCTGGCTGTTCGAGCTGTTCCCGGACGCGCCGGGCTGGCTGTCCTGGGCCGTTCCCCTGGCTGCCGCCGTCCTGGTGCTCGCGCTCGCGGCGTGGGCGGTGGGGCGGCTGCGGAAGTCGGTGTGGCTGTCTGGCATCGGCCCCCAGGCCGTCGTCGCCCTCGGCGGCGTCGCGGTCTCCGTCCACGGCCTGTGGGGATTCGCCACCGGCACCGCGGGACTGCCGGCACTGCTGGCGGTGGCGTTCATCGCGGTGTTCGACGCGGCCGAGATGACGCTGCTGGTGATGATGTACCGGGCGGCGGATCCGGAGGTGGGGTGGACGCCGGAGTTGCGGCTGATGCACCGCACCGCCTGGCTGCTGGTGTCCTTCTCGGCCGCGATGAACGCCGTCCACGCCCCGAACTGGTGGGCCCGCCCGGTCCTGGCCGCCATCCCCGGCCTGGCCGCCTGGCTGATCGAGCTGCAACTGCGCAGCAAGCTGCACCACGAGCGCCCCGACGAGGACGAGACGGGGGGACGGCCGGGCCCGGTCCGGCTGGTGGTGCTGCTGTGGCAGCACGCATGGGCCGCCCTCTTCGCGCTGCTGGGCCTGGACGCCCGCACCTCCTCCACCGCTGTCGCCCGCGCCGCGCTGGCGCAGCGGGCCGCGCACCGCGTCTATCGGCTCCGCCTGGCCCTGGAAGCCGGGCCAGTCAAGGGGAGTTCCCGGTGGGCGCGGCGCCGGTTGCGGGTGTTGCGGCGCAGGGCGCAGAAGGCGCTGGATCGTGCCGATGTCGCCACCGACACCGGTCAGTCGCTGGCCCTGGTGCGCCGTCTGGCCGCGCTCACCCGCGCGGATGAGGTGGCCCGTCTGAACTATGCGGACGCCCCGGCGGTGCTGGCGCTGATCGAGGGCCTGGCGGTCACCCCGGCTGCGGAGCGGTTGGAGTCCTCGCGCGCGGATGCCGCGCGGCAGGAAGCCGAAGCCGCGCGGGAGCGCGCGGAAGAGGCCCTGCGCGCCGCGCAGCGAGACCTCGAATCGGTCCGTGAGGAGCACGCCGCGCTGCTTGAGCAGCGGCAGGGTGTGGATGGTGAGGTGGAGGCTGCGCGGCAGCGCGCGGAGGACGCGCGGCAGGCCGAGGAGGCCGCGCGGAAGCGCGCGGATGACCTGATCACTGCCGCGCAGCAGGAAGCCGACCGCATCCGCACCACCGTCGAGGGTGAGCAGCAGCACCTCAAGCGGCTCACCGCCGAGACCGACGCGTTCCAGCGGGCCTATAGCCAGGCACAGACCGCGTTGCGGCAGGTCAGGGACCAGATCGAGGAAGCCACCGCACTGCGGGACCGGCTGCTGGGAGACGTCGCCGAGCACGCCGCGAGCGATCCGGATCCGGTGTTCAAGTCCGAGGCCAAGCAAGCCGGATGGCAGCTCTACCTGTCCCAGGTCACCAACGGGAACGGGGCCGAGCCGAGCGCCGGGGAGTTGGCCGAGCGGTGCTCGGTGGATCCGGGGAACGCGCGGAACTGGCTGCGTGACTTCCGTGCCGCGCGCGCCGCGCAGCTCACCGCGCACCAGCCGCGCGCCCTGACCGGCGTCAACGGCACCGACCGCTCATGACCGCCCTGCCGGTCTACCGGTGGCACCTGGCGCCGGACGGACTGGCCACGCGCCGACAGCTGCGCGCGATGAACCTGCGCCCCGGCGGCCAGGACGTCGTCGCGGAGCTCCAGCGGCCCCGCCGTAAGCGCGGGCCGCTGGTCGCGTACCTGTACCGCATCGACCGGGCCAAGCCCGTCCGGCCCATGACTCCGGCGAAGTGGGCAGCGCTGGCCAAGGCGAACACCGCCCGCCGCACCTGCCCCACCTGCCGACGCGACGCCGGATACGTCATCCCGCCCTCGGTCGGGGCGTGCGCGACCTGCGCCTATCCGCTCGGTCTCGCTGCCTGACCCGATTTTCATCACTCTGTTCATGCCTATTGGAGGCATTCGTGAAGCAGCGTCTTTTCCCCATGCTCGCCGAGGTCGTCGCCGCAGCGATGGCTGGCTACCTGGGGTATCACCTCAGCACCTACGACGTGCCGCTGGCCCTCGTTGTGGCCTGCGCTCTGGCGTTGTACATCGCCTTCCGCGACACCCTGCACCAGCTCGCCCAGGCGCCTCACACGGTCACGCACCGCTGCACGGTCCCCGGTTGCGCGTTCACCGTCCGGCTGACCCGCGCTGACGCGGTCGAGAACCGGCGGTGGCAGGAGATCGCCGCCGCCCACCCCAGCCACACCTGATCCCAGCGAACGTCCGGCACCACCAGTGAAGGCCAGCCCAGGGCATGTGGGCTGGCCTTCGCCGCGACTGCCGGAAGCAGTCGAACCCGGAGCGTCACGCACGCCCCGGGGCACGTTCACCATCCCATGGAGGAGCTGTATGGCACAGGAGAAGTGGTCTCCTGACCTGCTCAAGACGCCGGAGGACCGGGCGATCCACCTGGCCCAGCGGCGGGCGCAGATCGAGCCGATCATCGATGACCTGCGGAGGCTTGCCCGCGAAGTCGCCGCGGATCTCAAGGAGCGCGGGGGCCTGGAGGGTGACTTGCCGTTCCAGGCGAGGGCGCGCGCGTGGACGACTGGCCGTCCGATGTTCCAGGCCGTTGACGATCTGGAGGCGGCTATCACGCACCTGGTGGCGTTCGGCGCCCGCTACGAGCGGTCGTACGAGGAGCTGCCGGAGAAGCGGGCTCGGAAGGCGGCTGAGAAGCAGCGGGTCAAGGAGCTGAAGGCATCCGGCGGTGCCCCGCAGCTTGAGCAGCAGCGGAGTGACGAGGCGTCGCAGGCCCAGAACGGTGGTCTGTTTGATCACCTCACGAAGGGCGCGTGATGGCCGGGAAGGATCCGGCGCGTGCCAAGCGGCTCCGTGCGGAGCTGTGGGCGCCGAGGGTCAACGACGCTGCGGATGCCCGGTCGCGGGCCATCGTTCTGTTCGATCTGGCCCGCGCCAGGCTCGCCGATGATGACCCGCTGTGGCGGTCGCTGGCGTCGGAGCTGTCGCGCTACCTGGACGGCAAGCAGTGACGCTCCGTGTTCAACAACAACGGTTCAACGAGGCGGTCTGGCCTCGCGCGCATAATGCGTGCGCGTCACGCGCGCGTACGCGAGGCGGCCCGCTACGTCAAGTAGTTGAAAGGGGCGGCCGATGGCCGACGACGACCCGGGGAATGTGATCACACTCCCCGTCATCAACCTGAACCCGCCAGGGGACGACCCGCCAGCATCCGACGGCGGACTGCCGACCCTGCCGGACACCCCGCCCGCCGTCCCGCCGGGGCACATCAACCTCCCCTCGCCCGACCTGGACAGCGACGAGGACGACGAGAACGAGGACGACCCGGCTCCGGAGGTGATGGCGCGCGCCGCTGATGCCGGATCACCGGCCCGGGGCAGTGCGTCCATGGCCATGGTGGCCCTGGCCGGTATCGCCGTGGCGGCCCTGCGCGGGGCCTGGAACGTGGCCGCCTACCTCAAGGCCCGGCGCGAGCATCACCAAGCCGTGGCCGAACAGGCCCGGCAGGAAGCCAGCAAGAGCCGGTCTGGGGTGGACAAGGCCAGGACCGGTGCCGACGCGGCCCGTTGGAAGGGCCGTGTCCCGAGCGGTCCGGAGTTCGGCCGCAGCGCTGCCAGGGGCAGCGCCAAGCCGGGCGCCGCGCTCTCCCGTACGGCGCCGCCCGCTTCGGCCAAGCCCCACCACGCCACGGCGACGCACCCCAAAGCGTCCACGAAGGCCGATGGGGCCAGGAGCAGGACTCCGGACGGCAGGAGGGCTGCTGACGCGCGCAGGGAAGCGCGGAGGGACGCTGCCGCTCGTGGCGCCGACAGGAAGCCGGCGGGGGCGTCCTCGGCGGCGGGTGCTGGGAAGGACCCGGGCACGCTGGGGAAGATGGCCCTGGCGCGGCAGGCCCGGAAGAACGATGACGCCACGGCGGCCCGGCAGGCTGACGCCGACCGTCGTAAGGCCGACCTGGCCGACCGGGCCAGCGCCCGGAAGCAAGCCGAGAAGGACGCCGACGCCAAGCGCGCCCGGAAGATCGCCAAAGACAAGGCCCGGAAGCCCAAGAACGGCAAGCCCGACGACCCGAAGAAGCAGGCCAAGGACACACCGCCCCAACCCGAGCGGGTCAAGGACGATGCCTCGAAGGGCGATCTCGCCACGAGGCCCAACGGCGGCAAGGGCAAGGGGGGCCAGCAGAAGAAGTCGGGGCGGTCCTCGTCGCACACGCCCGGCGGTGAACCGGGCAGCAGGCCGTGGAAGAACCGCACCAAGACAAAGCACACAAAGCGGGATACAAAGAAGCACCGGAAAGCCCGTCAGGCTCCGCCAACTGGCGGGCCGCGCCCATCGGGTAGCCGTGGCCGTAAGAACGGCGAGCGCGGCCGTCAGCACCCCAGGGACGCGCCTCGCAGTGGCGGTGAGTGGCTGCGTCCTCCGCCCGGCTGGAAGGTCGGCTACTCCGTCACCATCACGCGGCCGGACCGCGAGAAGCCCGCACCGCAGCCCGCGGCCATCACCCGGGGCCGACGGGGGCTCCCCGCCGGAACCTCCACCGTCGCCGCCCCGACGGCCGGCACCGCCCCCGGGCCCAGCGGTCCGGCAGCACCACAGAAGGGAGCGCCGCCTATGAGCGCAGCGCCAGCCGTGCGGACCACGCAGTTCACCGACGCCGAGCTGACGGTCTATGACGTCATCGACTCCGACGAGGACATGGCCGAGGAGATCCTGGCGGGCGCCGAGCACGCCAAGGCAGTCGCCGACCGATGCGAGGACCTGACATCCGCCCTGGAGTCCCTCCACGCTGAGCTGATCGCCAAGAAGGTCCCCGGAGTCCTCATCGGCTGGACCGCGAAGCTGATCGAGCGGGCCCAGGTCGTCCAGGGCAAGGCCGAGGGCCTGGCGGCCGCGCTCCCCCGGGCGTCCGAAGCCATCACAGCTGCGGGCCAGCGAGCGGCCGCAGCGGACAAGCACCGCGCCGACGCGGTCAAGGACGCCGGACACGTCGCTCCGGCGGAGCGCGAATACCACCAGGAGTAGCCCATGAGCGAGATCGAACCCGCGGGCGTCGGCGGCCGGATCGCCCATCTGATCGGCGACGGGGTGACCTTCACCATCGTCACCGTCAGGCTCACCGCCGCCTCCGCCGCCATGGCCGCCCTGTCGCAGGCCGTGAGGGGCGCCTACAGCTACGTCGAAGGCTGCGCCACCTCGGTTGACCGGCTGGCCGACACGGCCGCATCGCTCCACGTGGACGCCGACGTGATCGCCGCGCACCGCGACGCGGCGGCCGTCATGCGCTCGGTGCTGGCCGAGGCGGAGGAGCTGGCGAACGAGGCGGCCGAGATGTCTGGCGACTTCCGGCAGGCTGCCGACGGCCACGAGGCCGATTACGGCCCGGTCGCCGCTGCCATGCAGACCGGCGGCGCCGAAGTGGCCGACCGGACCTACTACAGCAACCGATAACACCACAGCGCGACCAGGGGCGGCCCGCCGAACGGGCCGCCCCTTCGCGTGCCCTCCAGCAGTCAGGAAGGACCGAAGGTCATGATGCCGCTGCGCACCTACATCGACACCGCACGGGCCCGCATCGGCCGCGTGGCCACCACCGCCGGAGCCGCCACCCTCACCGCCGGTCTGTTCACCGACGCGGTCACGCTGCCGGGCCTTACCGCCGCCCTCGGCGCGGCCCTGCTCGGAGTCGGCTTCTCTCCCCGCCTCATGGCCGCGCACGACAAGGTCAAGCCCATCGCGATGATGGTCTACGCCTCGCCGCACGCGGGCATGGCCGGGATCCTCGTCGCCGAACGCGTCGCCTCCGGTGGGGTGGCCCGGCTCGTGGAGGCGGGAGCCGTCACCGCCTGGACGGCCGGCGTCTGGTGGATCCGCCCCGCCTTGCTGGCCAAGCGGATCGCCAAACCCTGGCCCGCCACCGAGCAGCACCAAGAGGCGGCGCCCGCCGTCGTCCAGGAGCTGGCCGACCCGGCGGCCCGCTGGTGGGCGGAGAACGTGGCCCGCGAAGGCGGCATCGCACCGGGCACACGACTGGTCGCCACGCAGCGGATCGACGCCGACCGCAAGGCGGCCGTCATCGCCGCGACCACACCCGGCGAGCCCGTACCGGAGATCAGCATCACGCGCCTGTCCGCCCTGACGGACATCCCCGAAGACAAGATCTCGATCGACCCGATCCCCGGCCGGGGCGCTGGCCTGCGCATGCTCACCATCGGCAAGAAGCGTGAAGCATCCGCCGACACCTGGACCGAGATCGCCCGCACCGCCCTGCCGGGCGTGGAGCTGGTGGAGACCAACACGTACGAACTCAAGGAACTCCGCTGATGGCGGACGTCACCGAACACGTCCTCAAGACTCCCCCGGGGGGAGTGAAGAACATCGACCACGACGCGCTGTGCGACCTGCTCAAGATCGATGACCCCTCACGGGTCATCTTCGAACAGGCCCGAGGAGAAGCGGTCGTCAGGGTCTTCCCTACCAACCCCTTGATGAACATGCGCCCCGCGACCCTCGCGGACCTGACCATGGACACGCGCGGCCGCATCACCGTCGGCGCCTACTACGACGGATCGCCCCTGCGCATCCGCCTGTACGACCCCAAGACCGGCAACGCACAGCGGATGGCGATCTTCGGCACCACCGGAGCCGGGAAGTCCCGGGCCCTGCAATCCATCCTGGCCGCCTGCAAACGCTCCGGCATCGTCGTCCACCTGGCCGACCTCAAGGAAGGCCAGAGCGTCCCCGAGGCGGCCGGGAACGTCGCCACCCGGGTCACCACCCAAAAGGGAGCCATCCGGCTTCTGCGCCGCCTCGTCCAAGAGGCCGAGCGGCGCATGAAGGCATACGGCCAGATGGGCCGGTCCGGCTTCATCATCGGCGACCCCGACCCGCTGATGTACGGCATCATCGACGAAGCCAACCGACTCCTGGAGAGGGGAGCCCCGTACCGCGACGAGGCGGCGGGGCTCATCAAGGAGCTCGGCCGCACCGGCCGCAGTGTCGGTGTCGGCATCATCCTGGCCGCGCAGGCCGGCCACCTCGAAGAGATGGGCGGAAGCGACACCCTCCGCGGCATGCTCAAGGAAGGCGAGGTGATCCTGCTGCGCTGGTCCTCCGCGATGATGGCCCAGCTCGTCTCCGACGGCCTCCTCCCCCGAGGGGAATCGCTCCAGCCGATCCCCAAAATCGTCGGCCAGATCCGCCGCATCCGCCGCTGGAACGAGACGGCCGACGAGGACGAGGACGAGCCCAACTCGCAGGGCATGTGCTACCACCTGACCTCGTCGCGGCCGACGAGTATGGCGCGCTTCTTCCTCGTCGGCTCCATCGCCCCCTGCCGCGGCCACGACCCCGTCATCCTCGCCCTGTACGGCGACGGACCGCCCCAGGGCGAGCCGTTGGACCTGGATGACACGGCAGACGAGGCCGCTTCGGAAGCAGGTACGGCCCGGTCGGGCCTGCCGTCCGTACCGGCCACGGTGGAAGCGATGCCGCCGGGCCCGGTGACGCTGGCCGACCGGATCACCGCAGCTCTGGCCCGGGGCCCGCTGACCGAGGCCGACCTCCTGGCGGCCGTCAACGCCGACGGCCACAAGCAGATCAAGCGCGGCTCCCTGCGGACCCGCATCTCCGACCTCCGCCGGGACGGCGTGATCGGGCCACCCGACGGCGGCCTGGTGACGCTGTCGTAGGCGCGCGCCATGCTGGCTCCAGGGAGGAGACGGCATGGACTTCGAGTTCGAATGCTGGTGCTGCGGCGCAGACTGCGTGGTCTACGGCAAGCCGGTGGGCTTCTGGGAAGAGCGCTACCGACTGCCGGGCGAGTGGGACTGCTGGAACTGCGGCGCCACCAACATCACCCCGGACGAATAACCCCACAGCACCCAGCGGCCAAGGGCCCCGGAGGCAAGAGCCTCCGGGGCCTTCGTCTGCTCTGACCCGTTCAGCAAGGAGCTGCCGTGATCGTCTCCGTGTCCACCGTGCTCCTCCTTGGAGCCGTCCTGGGCCTCATGCTCCGCAACCGCGCCCTTGGCCCCGGCGGCGCCACCATCGCCGCGCTTTTCGGCTTCTGCCTCGCCTCCACCGGCGCCGCCCCCGCCATCAACGACGCATTGCAGTCCCTCGCGGACTCCCTCAGCCGCATCGGCTGACAGACCCCGACCACCCGCACCAACCGGCTCCGGAGGCAGCTATGCAACCGCCCGACCCGCACCACACCATCCCCGGCAACCTCGCCCCGCACATACCCGCCGATCTCTACCGGCGGTTAGACGGCCAGCCCGTCGTCATCATCCAGACCCCCGCACCGGCCCCGTCCCATTCCCTCCGGAAGTGGGCCGTGCCGGTCTTCGTCGGGCTTGCTGGCGCCGCCGGGCTCCTCGGCGTGGTGGCCTCCGCCATCTGGATCGTCGACTACGCCGCGCGCACCGCCGCCTTCATCGGCTCCGCCACCGGCCCGATCGGCCTCGGCGTGTCCCTGAAGCTCTTCCAGTCCAAGAACAAGTGAGGAACGGCCCCGCATGGAAGCCTCATACGCCCCGGGAAGCCTGATTGTCCTGGTCGGCTCTCCCGGAGCGGGCAAGTCCACCTATGCCCGCCGTCACTTCCCGACCGGTCGTCTGTGCCTGGACGACTACCGGGAGATGGCGACCGACGACGCCGCCGACCAGTCCGCTACACCCACGGCGGCCCAGATCCAGAACCTTCTGCTGGAGGCCCGGCTCGCACGCGGTCTGACCACCGTCGTGGACAGCACCAACGTGCTGCCCCACGTCCGGGCCGGACTCCTTGCCCGCGCCCGCTACTACCGGCGTCCCGCTGTGGCAGTCCTGTTCGAGCTGCCGCTGGCCATCTGCCAGGCACGCAACACCGCCCGCGCCCGCCAGGTCCCCAAGGACGTGGTGCGCGAACTGCACCAGATGACCCCCACAGCCGAGCAGTTGACCGCCGAAGGCTTCACCAACATCCGAACCGTCCACCTGACCTGCGACAGGAGCACCACATCATGACCAGTCCCATGCCCTGGTTCGAATCCCTCACCGACAGCGTGTACGCCCTCGGCGCCGCCGCCCGCGAAGCCCAGCGCGCCGCCCGCGCCGCTGACCTGGCCCGCGACGCCTACGACCTCGACCGGCTTCGGCCGGTGGACGGTGAGGTCCACCTCGACGGCCGGGATCCGGGCGGGGTGCCGTTCCGCCCGCACGACGCCGCCCTGTTCACCATCGGCGACGCGCTCATGGAGCAGGCGTTCAAGCTGAGGAACCTCTACGTCCAGACCGCGATGGGCTACGCCTACGGCACCGCGTGGGCCATCTTTCGCGTCCTGGAGGGTCAGCAGCCCGACGCCGTCCAGCTCGGCCGCAGCCGGGAAGGGTTCTACGCCATCCCCGGTGAGCTGTGCCCGGTCCCGTCGCTGATGCCGGGCCTGGAGCGCTGGAGCGGCTACAAGAAGTTCGTCCAGGCCCATGCCCGGTGGGCCATGTGCGAGGAAGCGGGCATGTTCGCCGAGTACCTGGACGAACAGCCCCAGCTCTCCGACCACGAGGCCGGGGAACTCCACGAGGCCATCGACGCCGCGACCGGCGTGCCCGACGCCGCGTACGCCTACGGCCAGCTCGCTGAATCCGCCCTGCACTTCGCGCTGCTGGAACCCCGGGCCCAGCACGCCCGACAGCAGTCGGCTCGATAGCTACGCCCGGGGCGGCGGCCTCCGACCAAGGACAGCCCGCCGCCCCGGCTTCCCCTGCCCATCCACAACAGAACAGGAGCCATCCAGGGTGACCCCCTCCACCGACGCTCCGGCCCGGCAGCCGATGCGGTTCTACCTCACGACCCACAAGCGGCACTGGGTGCGCTTAACCGACAAGCCGCTGTTCTTGAAGTCGGAACACTTCGTGACGGCGGTGAAGCTGGGCCCGGCACAGGGCCCGTACGCGGTGGACTCCGGTGGGTTCTCGGAGCTCCAGCGTCATGGCTGCTGGACGCGCAGCGCGCGTCAGTACGTCGATGATCTGCGCCGGATCTGGGAGTGGGTTGGCCCGTTCGACTGGGCTGCCCCACAGGACTGGATGTGCGAGCCAATCATGATCCGGGGCGGCACGGTCGGCGGACAGCACTTCGTCGGCACCCGCCTGAGCATCGCTGAGCACCAGCGGCGCACCGTGGCCAATTACCTGGAGCTTCGGGAACTGGCGCCGGATCTGCCGATCGTGCCGGTGCTCCAGGGCTGGGATCTCCCAGACTACGAACGCTGCGTGGCTCTGTACGAGCGGGCCGGGATCGACCTGACCCGGGAACCCACCGTGGGACTCGGATCGGTCTGCCGCAGGCAGGCCACACGCGAAGCCGCCGCCATCGTCACCACCCTCGCCGGATACGGCATACGGCTGCACGGCTTCGGCTTCAAAACCCTCGGCCTGGCGAAAGTCGGTCACCTCATGGCCTCCGCCGACTCCGCCGCCTGGAGCTCCCACGCCCGCCGCAGGCCCCCACTGCCCGGCCACACCCACAAGAACTGCGCCAACTGCATCGACTACGCCCTGACCTGGCGCGATCGCGTCCTGCGTGGGCTGCCCTCACAGAACCAGCCCATTCTTGCCCCCTAGTTGTGCCATCTCATGAGGCTGATGCCACGCACTCGCCGTGCGAGGCATCGGAGAAAGGACAAGGACCATGACGATCCGCCCCACTCCCCCTTGGGAGAATCTCGACCCACTCACACGCGCCAGCCTGGAAGACCAGACGCCAGCCCGTCTTCAACGGGTCATGTACGGGCTGGGAGAGGACTACGACCAGATTCCGGTCGGCGAGTTCACCGCTGATATCGCCCGCGCTGATCGCTGGCTCAACGAGCTGCGCGCCAAAGACCCGGAAGCGGCCCGCATCTTCCACGGCCTCACCTTCGCGGACGCCGCTTGGAGCGGCCGGGCAGAGTACTACCTATGTGACGCCCTCATCGAGTGGGGCAATGCACATCACGACGCTGGCGTGTGGGGCCTGCCTGTCATCCGTGATCTGTTCGGCAAGTACGACAAGCAGTAGCGGGCGTCCCTCCGGCGTCGCAAACGTCCTGAGACATCACACCTAGTTACGCCCGGGGAGGCGGCCTCCGCCCAAGGACAGCCCGCCTCCCCGCCTTCCCCTGCCCAACCTGCGCGCCGGACTCCCCGCACCACCCCGCCTCCTGCGCCCTGCTCGTCCTGACGAACCTCGAAGTCAATCGCTGACGCTTTGGAAAGGGACCCCTCATGCCCATCATCGGCCCCGGCCCCGACGACCCCGAGTACGACAACTGGGACCCCGCCTGGCGGCATCAGGACACCCCGTTCCGCCGCTGGCTATTGGAAAAACTCACGGAGGCGGGTTGGAGCTTCGCGGCCGAAATCGCCACCAGCTCCGCTCCCGCCAACCGCTACAACGGGCTCACGGACATCGACGCGGGAAACCTCGCCAGCCTCATTGGCTGTAGTCCCGACGAGGTACGCGCCGCACACAAGGCCGACCTCGCCGACTGGCGACAGGAGCAGCAGCTCCGCGATCACCCCGACCTTGCAGTCCTCGACGTGGACCTGGACCGCCTCTGGCGCCGCTCCTGACCTGGAACCCCTGAGACATCACACCTAGATACGCCCGGGACGGCGGCCTCCGACCAAGGACAGCCCGCCGCCCCGGCTTCCCCTGCCCATCCACAACGGAACAGGAGAACCCCAAGCATGCCCCAACCCGATCCCTTCCGGCGAGACCACCCCGCCCACGACCCCCTACGAACCGCGCTCGCACTGGCCCAGGTCGGCATGCCGGCACTGCCCCTGCGGAAGGGCAAGGTGCCCTTCGGGAACTGCCGCACCTGCGCGGGGATCGCCTGCGGCGGCAGGCCCAACATGAAGACCCCGGGCCCCTGCCAGTGCCCCGGCGTCTGCCACGCCTGGGCCGCCGCCACCACCGACCCCACCGTGATCACCTCACCCGCATGGGCCCCCGCATGGCGCCAAGCCGTCGCCGTCGCCTACCACCCCGGCGGCGCCGGACTGACCGTGGTGGACCTGGACAACGCCGCCGCCGTCGCATGGGCCCGGCAGACCCTCCCAGTCACCCGGACCGTGCCAACCACGCGCGGCGAGCACTGGATCTACCGAGGAACGATGCCCTCGGCCAACCAGGTCCGGCCCGGCGTGGACATCAAATCGCGCATGTCCTACGCCCGCTGGCTCGGCCCCGGCACCGGCACCATGACCAACCTGCCGTCCACCGTCCGCGCCCTGGTGGACAAGGAAGAGACCACCCCCGCCCGCGCGGCCGTGGTCTCTTCGTCCCCGGCCCGCGCCGAGTGGGACCGGACCGTGGCCACCGGGTGCCGACACACCGAGCGGTACATCCGCACCGGGCTGCAACGCGGTCTCGACATGGTCCGCTCCCATACCGAATCGGGCGCCGGATCACAGGCATTCGGCGTGGCCCAGTTCCTCGCAGCCCAGCACACCAAGTGCCCCGGCCCCTGCGGACTGGACGCCATCGGCCAGCAGATCATCGCAGCGGCCGTGTCCGTCGGCGTACCCGAGGCATACGCGCAACGAGCCGTCACCAACGGCCTCCAGAGCGTAGGAGCGGCCACGTGACCGCCCACCCCAACAGCACCGGAAACCCGCCTCCGGACGCCGTACAGACCCCGCCCGAGACGACCGCAGGCGCCCCGACAGGCGCCGCCCGTCAGGGCGTCCCTTCTGGCTCTGGCGGGCAGCGGGGCGACGGCCGGTACCCCATCGCGTGGCTCCACATCACCGCACCGCCGGACTGGCAGGCCACGCCCACCGCCACCTCGACATGCGCGTGCGGACGCGACCGCAGCGCAGTCGGCCGCCGGAGGGTGCTCGCCCTGATCGCCGACCACGAAGCCCACAAGACCTCCTGCCCGCTCCGCAGCTCCCAGGAAGGGGCGACCGCCGCATGACCACCACTTCGCCCATCGACGGGGCCGGGCTGCTGGACGAGATCGAGGCGTTCCACCGCCGGTTCACCGCCTTCCCAACCCCAGCCGCCTACGCGGCCGTCACGTTGTGGAGCGCGCACACACACCTGCAGGACGCGTTCGAGTCCACCCCGCGCCTGGCGTTCCTCTCCCCGGGGCCGGGATCGGGCAGCACTCAGGGACTGGCGGTCTGCGGGACGCTCGTGCCGCAGCCGATGACGGCCGCCGACACCTCTCCGGCCGCGCTGTTCCGCGCCGTCTCGGGCCAGGACGGGCGCCGCCCCACGATCCTCTTCCACGAGATCGACACCCTCTTGGGGTCCCAGGCCAGGGGTGCCGAGGAACTACTCGGCCTGATCATCGCCGGGCACCGCCGTACCGGAGTCTCCTACCGGAGCATGAGGGACGGCGGGCAGCAGGCCGTCCAGGCGTTCCCGTCCTACGCAGCCATGGCCGTGGCGAGCCTGGGCCGACTGCCGGAAGCGATCCTGAGCCGTTCCGTGGTCATCCGCATGCACCGCCCCGCCCCCAGCGAGCGCCTGGAAGCCTTCCGCGCCCGCATCCACCGGCCTGAAGGGCACGCGCTGCGGGACCGCCTGGCCGCATGGGCCCACAGCGTCCGGGCCCGCATCGACGGGGCCCGCCCCGGGATGCCCGAGGGGGTGTCCGCACGGTCGGCGGATGTGTGGGAGCCGCTGCTGGCCGTGGCCGATACCGCCGGAGGCGACTGGCCGCGCCGCGCCCGCGAGGCATGCACGGCCCTCGCCCCACTGCCCGAACACCCCAGCACCCGCACCCACCAGACGACCGTCAGCACGAAGGAAGAGAAGAACGCCGCATGACCACACCCGAGACCGATCTGTGGGCGGGCTTCGACGAACAGGCGGCCGAAGCCGTCACAGGGCCCGTGTGGGACGAACCGGTCCCCCTGGCCCCGCACCGGGCGCTTCCGGCCTTCCCCGTGGACTCCCTGCCCGACTGGCTGGCCGACATGGTCACCGCCGTCGCCGAGGAGACCCAGACCCCCGCCGACCTGGCCGGATGCCTGGCCCTGTCCGTCATCGCCACAGCGGCCGGCGGCCGGGCCACAGTCTGCGTGCGGGGACGCTGGCGCGAGCCGGTCAACCTCTACACCGCCGTCGCCCTCGACCCTGGCAACCGCAAATCCGCCGTCTTCGCCCTCATGACCGAGCCCCTGATGGCGGCCGAGAAGACGCTCGTGGAGCTCTCCGGACCGGCCCGCGCCGAGGCCGAGACCACCGCGCGCCTGGCCAAGGCCGCCGCCGACAAGGCCGCCGCCAAAGCCGCGAACGCCGAACCGGGCCTGCGCGACCAGCTCACCGCCGAGGCCGTCGAACTCGCCCAGGCCGCCGAAGACATCAAGGTCCCCTGCAAGCCCCAGCTCGTCGCCGACGACGTCACCCCGGAGAACCTGGCCACCCTCCTGGCCGAGCAGGAAGGCCGCATCTCCGTCCTCTCCCCGGAGGGCGGCATCTTCGACATCATCGCCGGACGCTACAGCGGCACCCCCAACATGGAGGTCTTCCTAAAAGGCCACGCCGGGGACATGGTGCGGGTCAACCGGCAGGGCCGCGACGCCCAGCACATCGAGCACCCCGCCGTCACCATGGGCCTGGCCGTGCAACCCGAGGTACTGGAGTCCATCGGTCAGATCAAGGGAGCGGACGGCCGCGGGCTGCTCGCCCGCTTCCTGTACGCCCAGCCCGAATCCCTCGTCGGCCGCCGCAACCTCACCCCCGACCTCATCCCCGACCACGTGGCCGACACCTACACCCAACGGCTCGGCGGCCTGGCGCTGGCGATGGCCGGATGGACCGACCCCGCCGTCCTCACCCTCACCCCCGAGGCGGACCAGGTAATGCTCGCCTACCAGAAGGTCACCGAGTCCCGGATCGGCAAGGGCGGCTCCCTGGCCGGGATCGTGAAGTGGGCCAGCAAGCGGGATGGAGCCGTGGCCCGCATCGCCGGACTGCTCCACCTGGCCACCCACCCCGACCACGGCTGGACGCGGCCCATCGAGGCCGCGACGCTGGCCGCCGCGACCCGCCTCGGGGACTACTTCACCGTCCACGCGCAGCACGTCTTCGACTCCATGGGCGCCGACCCGGCCCAGGAAGCGGCCCACCAGGTCCTCACCCACCTCACGGACGCCCGCCTGACCGGCTTCACCAAACGCGACCTCTTCCGGGGTCTGCCCCGGGGCGACTTCCCCGCCATCGCCGACCTCGACCCCGCCCTCGCGCTGCTGGAGGAACACGGCTGGATCCGCCAGCAGCCCCAGCCCCCACGCTCCGGACGCGGCGGCCGGCCACCCTCCCCCCGCTACGACACCCACCCCCGCCTCACCCGAAGCGCCTGACACAACCCCCAACCCACCGACAGAACTGACAGAACCCCAACCAAAGCCCGCTGACCTGCGAAAACAGCCGGATCGATGGCTGTGACAAAACCTCCGGAAACTCTGACAGAACCCCGAGACACCAATCCGCCTCGCTGTGACAGAACCCCCCGCCAGGAGGTTCTGTCAGAGTTTTCGCGATTTCTGTCACAGCCGCCTCCGGGACCAAACCAGCAGGTCAGAGCACTATCACCCAGGTTCTGTCAGTTCTGTCACCGAATCCCAGGGCAGCGGCCCCCGACCAAGGACAGCCCGCCGCCCTGCTCGCCCATCCCAACAGCCCCATCAGGAGGGCCAGGTGAGTCCAACCACCGCCACACAGGCCGACCCCCGCACCAACCTTCGGGCCGGACTGCCGGATCGCTACCTCACCCCCGACGACATCGCCGAGATGTTCGAAGTCTCGAAAGAGACCGTCTACGCCTGGCGCAAGAAGCGCATCGGGCCGCCCGGATTCCGTGTCGGCAAGCACGTTCGCTACGACCCCGCCGCCGTCAAGCGCTGGCAGGACGCACGCATGGCCGCCGAAGAGGCCGCCTGACACCAGCGCCAACCGAAGACCTCCCACACCAGCAGGGGCGGGGCCACATGGCCCTGCCCCTGCTCTGATCTGCCCGCGAAGGGATCACGCCTAATGTCAGGGCACATCCAAGACCGCTGGTTCAAGACCGAACCCGGCCCCGACGGCAAACCCCGCCGTGTGAGGACCGACCGCCACGGCACCGGCATGCGCTACCGTGCCCGCTACATCGGCCCCGACGGCGCCGAGAAGAGCAAGTCATTCCCGGATAAGCAAAAGCGCCTCGCGGAGGACTGGCTCACGAAGACGGCCGCCGACATGTCGCGCGGCCAGTACATCGACCCCCGCGCCGCACGCATGACGTTCCAGCAGTACGGGGAACAGTGGCTTTCGACACACACCACGGACATCAACAGCCAGGATTCAGCGGAACGGCGTCTGCGCCTGCATGCCTTCCCGTACCTCGGAACGCGCCCCCTGGCGTCGTTCCAGCCCGGACACATCCGGACCTGGCTGAGCGAGTTGGAGAGCGCCGTACCGGCGGCTTCCTACCGGCGGATCATCTTCGGAATTGTCTCAGCCGTCCTCAGTGCGGCCGTAGACGACGGCCTGATGCCTCGGAACCCCTGCCTGGTCAAGTCGGTCAGAGGGCCCCAGGGAAGCCCGTCAAAGGTGGTCCCGTGGACGCCAGAGCAGGTCTTTGCCGTCCGGGCCGCTCTGCCCGAGCGGTACCGCGCGATGGTCGACGTGGGCGGGGGGTGCGGCCTGCGGCAGGGGGAGATATTCGGTCTGCCCATCGACAACGTGGACTTTGACGGCGGCTGGCTGGCCGTTCGGCAGCAGCTCAAGCGAGTGCGGGGCAAGTTCGTCTTCGCGCCCCCGAAGCGCGGCAAGCTCCGTGACGTACCGCTCCCCACCGTCGTCGGCGCCGCTCTGCGGGAGCACCTGGAGCGGTTCCCCGCCGTGAAGGTGACCCTTCCGTGGCTCACGCCGGACGGACCCATGGTCACGAAAGAGTTGCTGTTCACCGGCCAGGCTGGCCGCGCCGTGCGGTCGAGCCACTTCGATGATCACCTCTGGAAACCGGCTCTCGCCGCCGCTGGCTTCATCCCGGAGCCTGAGAAGGGCGAGCGCTACCAGGCCGCGCGCGAACACGGCATGCACGCGCTCAGGCACTTCTACGCGTCCGTTCTGCTGGACGCGGGCGAGAGCATCCGGGCACTGAGCACGTACCTCGGGCACAGTGATCCCGGGTTCACGCTGCGTGTCTACACCCATCTGATGCCGAGCAGCGAGGGTCGTACCCGCCGGGCAGTCGACACCCTCTATCGGGCCTCCGGTAGGCCGCTGGACGGCCCAGAGACGGCCCAGAGCTCCTAGGAACAGCCTGGCCAGAGGGAAAGTCCCTGGTCAGACTGGACAAGCGTCCGGGAATCGGAACTTCATCTACTTCTTCCCGCTCTACACGGGCCAGACGATGCCCATGGACGCCTGGCGTGCCCGGATGTGGCTCGACACCTGGATCTGACCCCGGCTCGGCCACGGGCCCACCGCATGGATCCGGCCACGGCCCCCGCGCCCCCTACGGTGAGGGCGCGGGGGCTTCACGTGGTGCCGGTAGAGTGCCGGGCACCGCGGCTCCCATCGACTGATGGGGGGAACCGAGAACACAGTGTGGGGGTTCTGAAATGCGGAGTGGCGCGAGAGCCGCGATCGTCGGTGCGGTGTTCGCCGCCATGGTCGGTGTGGCCGGTTGCGGCAGCGGCCAGGACGATTCGGCCGGCCCGAAGGACGGTGCGAGCGCCGGCTCGGGTGACGACAAGCCGTCCCTGAAGAAGGTGAAGACCGGCCCGCCCAGCGCGGCCGAGGTCAAGACCACCGCCCACGCGTTCCTGGCGGCCTGGTCGGCGGGCGAGACGGCGAAGGCCGCCGCCCTTACGGACGACAGCGACGCGGCCACCACGGCGCTGGGCGGCTACCGCACAAAGGCCAAGGTGGCCAAGGTGACGCTGGACGCGGGGCAGGCGAGCGGCGCCAAGGTGCCGTTCTCGGTCAACGCCCAGCTCTCCTCCGGCGGTGAGAGCGTCCCCTGGACGTATGAATCCTCGCTGACCGTGACCCGTGACACCAAGACCGGCAAGCCGGTCGTCGCCTGGAAGCCCTCCGTGGTCCACCCCGACCTCGTCGAGGGCGACACGCTCAAGACCGGCGCGTCCGAGGCACCGCCGATCAAGGCGGTGGACCGCGACGGCAAGGAGCTGACCGCCTCCGAACACCCGACCCTCAAGACCGTGCTGGCCGCGCTGCGCGAGCGGTACGGCAAGAAGGCGGGCGGCGAGGCGGGCGTGGAGACCTGGATCCAGCGCGCCAAGGGCTCCAAGTCCCCCGACAAGACCCTCAAGGTGCTCTCCAAGGGCACCCCGGGCACGCTCCGCACCACGATCGACGCATCGCTCCAGCGCACCGCCGAGCAGCAGGTGAGCAAGCGCACCAAGGCGTCGGTGGTCGCGGTCAAGCCCAGCACCGGTGAGATCCTCGCGCTGGCCAACTCCCCCGCGAGCGGCTTCAACACCGCCTTCCAGGGCTCCTACGCGCCCGGCTCGACGATGAAGATCATCACCTCGACGACGCTGATGGACAAGGGTCTGGCGGCGTACGGCAAGCCGCATCCGTGCCCGAAGTACTTCAGTTACGGCGGCTGGAAGTTCCAGAACGACAAGAAGTTCGAGATCAAGAACGGCACCTTCGAGCAGAGCTTCGCCCGCTCCTGCAACACGGCCTTCATCAGCCAGGCGGGGAAGCTGAAGGACGACGACCTGAGCAAGGAGGCCCGGGACGTCTTCGGCATCGGGCTCAACTGGCAGACCGGCGTGCCCACCTTCGACGGCGCGGTGCCGGTGCAGTCCGCCGCCTCCAAGGCCGCCTCGCTGATCGGCCAGGGCGGCGTGCGGATGAACCCGCTCAACATGGCGTCGGTCGCGGCCACCGCCACCACCGGCACCTTCCACCAGCCGTACCTGGTCTCGCCTTCGCTGGACGACCGGACGCTGGCCAAGGCGAGCAGGACCATGAAGTCCAGCACCCACGACCAGCTGAAGAAGCTGATGAAGCTCACGGCCACCTCGGGCACCGCCGCCGAGGCGATGGCCGGGATGAGCGGTGACTTCGGCGCCAAGACCGGTTCGGCCGAGGTGGACAACCAGGAGAAGCCGAACGGCTGGTTCAGCGCGTACCGCGACGATGTCGCGGCCGCCGGTGTGGTCCCCGAGGGCGGCCACGGCGGCGACACGGCGGGCCCGATCGTGGCGGCCCTGCTGCGCGCGGGCTGAGCCTTCGCGGATACGGCCCAGGAGCCGGGCGGGCGCGTCGAGCGCCCGCCCGGCTCCTTCGCGTTCGGCCGGTTGGCGGGGCCCGGACGACAACCGTCAGCGGGGCCCGGATGCCACCGACGGGAAATGCCGTGGCGGCGGGCGCGGGGGCGTCGATAGCGTCGGCCCATGGTCGACTCCACCCCTGACTCCACCCCTGACTCCGCCCCTGCCTCCAGCGCTGACTCCGCCGCCCACCCGCGCTTCGCCGACGCCCTGCGCCGGCTCGGCCTGGACGTCGAGGTGCGCCGGTTCCCCGACGCCACCCGTACCGCCGCCGAGGCCGCCGCGGCGATCGGCTGTGAGCTGGGCCAGATCGTCAAGTCGCTGGTCTTCGAGGCGGACGGACAGCCGGTGGTGGTGCTGATGGACGGGGCGTCCCGGGTCGACGTCGAGCTCGTACGGCATGAACTGGGCGCCGGGAGCGTCCGCCGGGCGGACGCGGCGCTGGTGCGCGAGACCACCGGCTACGCCATCGGCGGGGTGCCGCCCTTCGGCCACCGCACCCGTACCCGCGTCCTCGCCGACCGCCGGCTGCTGGACCACGCGACCGTATGGGCCGCGGCGGGCGATCCGCACACCGTCTTCCCGCTCGACCCCAAGTCCCTGATCGCGCATGCCGAGGGCGCCCTGGTGGATGTGCGCGAGCGGTCCGCGTGACCCCGCTGGTCGCGGCCGCGGTCCTCATAGCGGCCGTCACCCACGCCAGTTGGAACGCGATCGCGCACGGCATACGGGACCAGCTCCTCGCCTTCACCCTGGTGGGCGGGGGCGGGGCGCTGTGCGGGCTGGCGCTGCTGCCGTTCGTCCCGCTGCCCGCGGCGGACGCCTGGCCGTATCTGCTGGCCTCCGCGGCCATCCACGTCGTCTACCAGCTGCTGCTCATGCGCTCGTTCCACCTGGGCGACTTCGGCCAGATGTACCCCATCGCGCGCGGCACCGCCCCGCTGGTGGTGACCGTGGCCGCCGCGGTCTTCGTCGGCGAGCGGCCGGACCAGTGGCAGACGGCGGGCATCGTGGTGGCCTCGGCGGGGCTGGTGGGCGTGGCGCTGTGGGGCATCAGGGGGGCGCGGCACGCCGAACGCGAAGGGAGCGGCGGGGGCGCGCCGCAGTGGCTCGCCCTTACGGCCGCCATCGCCACCGGTCTGTCCATCGCCGCGTACACCGTCGTGGACGGTCTGGGGGTGCGCGCCTCCGGCAGCCCGCCCGCCTACATCGCCTGGCTGATGATCCTGGAGGGCTTCGCCATCCCCGTCTGCGCGCTGGCGATCCGGCGCGGTGCGCTCCTTCGGCAGCTGCGGCCGGTCGCGGCGCGCGGGCTGCTCGGCGGGCTGCTGTCGGTCGCCGCCTACGGCCTGGTGCTGTGGGCCCAGACCCGGGCCGAGCTCGCCCCGATCGCGGCGCTGCGCGAATCGTCGATCATCGTGGGCGCGGCGATCGGGGCACTGTTCTTCAAGGAGCGGTTCGGCGGTCCGAGGATCGCGGCGGCGGGGCTGATGGTGGCGGGCATCGGGCTGATGCTGCACGCGGGTTGACCGCGTACGGGGCGTCCGCCGGACCACACGGCGGAGGGCTTCGCCCCTGGACCCCGGGGTCTGGGCCTTCGTTGGTCCTGTGCCGGGCGGCGGTCCTGCGCGGGCGGACCTGGGTACGACAGAATCGGGGAGACCGTCGTCACAAGGGGGACTTGGTGCGGATCGATGTAGCGGTGACCGGTGGGGAGGCGGAGCTCCGTTCGCTCCACGACTGGCTGAGACGGGATCCGGGCACGCGTCGCGGCGCCCAGGTGGAGCTGATCCAGGCCGAGCCGTCGCCGGGCCAGATGGGCGTGCTCACCGATGTCCTGCAACTCGTCACCGACAACGCCTGGAGCGCGGCCTCCTTCGCGCTGGCGCTGTCCACCTGGCGGCAGACGCGGCCGCACGGCCGACGGATCACCGTGCGCCGTGGTGACCTTACGGTCGACATCGACGGCGGTGGCGACGAGGAGCTGCGGCGGCTGATCGACGCGCTGGAGCGCCCGGCCGCACCCGAACCGGAACGGGAACCGGAACCGCACCGTCAGGGTGGCGGGGAAGGGCGATAGCCGTGGCCGTTCTGCCCGATCCGGCCGCCAGCCGCGCGGTGCTCATCGGCACCAGCCGCTATGCCCACCTTGAGCAGATCCCGGCGGTGGCCAACAACCTGAGCGCGCTGGCCGCGGCCCTGTGCGCACCGGGCTCCTGGGCGCTGGCGCCCGAGCACTGCACGGTCATCGAGGACCCCGGCACCGCGGTCGAGGTCCTCGAGGCCGTCCGGACCGCGGCCGAGGAGGCCACCGACACCCTGCTGGTGTACTTCGCGGGACACGGCCTCGTGGAACCGCGCCGCGGCGAGCTCTTCCTGGGGCTGACCGGGTCCATGCAGCACCGCTCCTACACCGGGCTGCCGTACGGCACGCTGCGCGACGTCGTGCTGGACGGGCGGGCCGGGCGCCAGGTGATGCTGCTCGACTGCTGCTTCAGCGGACGTGTGCTCGGCTTCATGAGCGCGGCGAGCGCCGAGGCGGTCATCGACCAGGTGGAGATCGAGGGGACCTATCTGCTGGCCTCCGTCCCCGACACCAGCTTCGCGCTCGCCCCGCCCGGTGAGACCCATACGGCCTTCACGGGTGAGTTGCTGCGGTTGCTGCGCGAAGGGGTTCCGGGCGGGCCGGAGTTACTGGACCTGGACACGGTCTACGCGCAGGTATACGCGGCGCTGCGGGCCAAGGGGCGGCCGCTGCCGCAGAAGCGCGACCGCAATACGGCGGGCGGGCTCGCCCTGGCGCGCAACGCCGCCTGGGCACCGCCCGGCTTCGGCCCGCCGCCCCCGCCGTACGACCACGAGCCCACGCCGCCATCCACACCGTACGGCCACGAGCCGACGCCGCCGCCCACACCGTACGGCCACGAGCCCACGCCGCCGCCCCCGCCGTACGGCCACGAGCCGGCCCCGCCGCCCGCCGTGCCGCCGATGCCCACCTGGTCGCCGATGGCCCTGCCGTCGCCCGCCCCGCTCCCCTCCCCCGGCGGCGCCGCCTCTCGGGGCCGCCGCCGTGCCGTCACCTACGGGCTGGCGGGAGCGCTCGTCGTCGCCCTGGTGGCCGCGGGCGTACCCCTGGCGATGTCCTGGATGAAGGACTCATCCAAGGACGACTCCGGGCAGCACCCGTCGGAGTCGAAGTCGTCAGGCAAACCGAAGCCGGGCCCCACCTCCGGGTACAACGCCGCGGCCAAGGGCGCCGTCGTCAACGCCTCGACGAAATCGGGCGGAACGCTGAAGTTCACCAGCCGGAACGACGCGGACTATTGGGACCCCCAGCGCACCTATTACGGCTACATCTGGAACTTCTCCCGCTACTACGCCCGCCAACTGGTCACCTACGCCCCCAAGCCCGGTAAGGACGGCGCCGAACTGGTCCCCGACCTCGCCGAGAACGTGGCCAAGGTGACCAACGGCGGTAAGACGTACACCTACACCCTGCGCAAGGGGATCACCTGGGAGGACGGCTCCCCGATCACGTCCCATGACATCAAGTACGGCATCGAGCGGATCTGGGCCCAGGACGAGATCTCAAATGGCCCGATCTTCCTCCAGCAGGCACTCGACCCCGGTCTCAGCTACAAGGGGCCGTACAAGGACAAGCGCGACCTGAAGGCCATCAGGACCCCGAACGACAGGACCATCGTCTTCAACCTGCCCAAGCCCAACGGCGACTTCGAGCGCATGCTCGCGACGCCGTCCGGATCTCCGGTGAAAAAGGAGAAGGACACCAAGGGCAAGTACACGAACAGGCCGTTCTCCTCGGGGCCGTACAAATTCGGCACCTACCATCCGGGAAAGTCACTGGAACTGGTCCGCAACACCAAGTGGAATGCGTCGTCCGACCCGATCCGCACCGCCCTTCCCAACCGGATCACGCTGGATGTCAACGACAATGAGCAGTCGAGGGCCCAGGCACTGTCCCACGGCGACTATGACCTGGACCTGCAATCCTCCGGGCTCAGCGCGGATGCCATCACCAAGGCCAGGAGCAGTTCCGACCTCAGTGCCCGGCTGGACAACCCGTACACCCAGCTGCTCCTGTTCGCGGCCCTCCCACGCTCCGTCAAACCCCTGGACAACGTCCACTGCCGTAAGGCGGTCCTCTACGCGGCGGACAGGGAGAACATGCAAACCGCCTCCGGGGGTGAGCTCTCCGGCGATATCGCGCCCCATATGCTCCCACCCTCCATCGGCGGCTCCGAGTCCTCCTACGACCCGTACGAGACGCGCAAGCTGCGTGGCAAGCCGAACGCCACCAAGGCGGAAGCGGAGCTGAAGGCGTGCGGGAAGCCGAACGGCTTCAAGACCACCATCGCGGTACGCAACAACCGCCCAGCCGATGTGACCGTCGCCGAGTCGCTCCGGTCATCGCTGCGGAAGGTCGGTATCGAAGCCGAGATCGATCAGATCGACGGCGGCCAATACAGCGTGACGATGGGCGCGCCCGAGGTGGTGAAGAAGAAGGGATACGGCATCGTCATCTACCGGTGGGGTCCCGACTTCCCGACCGGTCAGAGCTTTCTGGAGCCGCTGGCCGACAGCCGTTTCATCCAGAGCACCGCCAATACCAATGTCGCGGAGCTGGACGATCCCACGATCGACCACCTCTTCGACACGGCCATCGCCGAACAGGACGCGACAAAGGCCGGGAGCGACTACGCACAGATCAATCGGAGGATCTCCGACTCCGCCGCCTATCTGCCCATCCTGTTCCAGAAGAGCGTGCTCTGGCGCGGCTCCCGGCTGACCAACGTCTATACGAGCGACCTCTGGCAGGGCGGCTACGACTATGTCTCGCTGGGTGTCTCCGAGTGACCGAAGGCCCTGCGCACCGCCACGTTCGTGGTCGTGATGCCGCCGTCCACGGGGAGGGTGATCCCGGTGATCCAGGCGGCGTCGGAGGAGGCCAGGAAGGTGATGGCGGCGGCGATGTCGGTGGGTTCGCCGACCCGGCCGAGGGGGTAGACCTCGGCGGCGCGGCGCAAAGTGTCCTCCTGGCCGTCCCAGCCGGGGGTGCGGATCGTGCCGGGGGCCACGAGATTGACGCGGACGCCCCGGGCGGCGGCGTGGGCGGCCAGGGTCCGGGTGAGGCTGCCCAGGCCCGCCTTGGCGGCGCTGTAGGCGTGGTTGCCGAAGTCCTGGAGGCCGTTGACCGAGCCGACGTTGACGATCGCGCCCCGGCCCTCCGCGGCGGCCAGATGCGGCAGCGCGGCCCGGGAGCAGCGGAACGCGCCGCCGAGGGTGACATCGATGTCCTGCTGCCACTCGTCGTCCGCCTGGTCCTCGAAGAGCGGGGTGTCGACGTGGCACGAGTGGGCGCTGTTGACCAGGACGTCCAGCCTTCCGAAGCTCCTTACGGCGTGCGCCACGGCCGCCTCGGCGTCCGTCCGCAGGGCCACGTCGCAGCCCAGCGACTCGGCCTCGCCGCCGTTCGCCCGTATGGACGCGGCGGCCTTGGCGGCCCGTTCGCCGTCCTGGTCGGTGATCAGCACCCGGGCGCCCTCGTCGGCGAACCGGCGGGCGGTCACCTCCCCTATCCCGCGCCCCGCGCCGGTGAGCATGACCGCGTAGCCCTCGAATCTCCGCACCGTGTGTCCCTTCTCGTCGGCTCCGGGACCGCCACCGCCCCAACGCGGCGGGTCCGCCGGGATCATGCCCGGCCCCGGCATGATCCTCCCGCGCGGGGCGTTGCACCATAAGAGAAACTCAGCACACACGCTCGGGTCGGCATGGCGGGAGTCGGACAGTGGTGGACGTCCAGGGCACGGTGGCGGACGGTTTCGAACCGGTCCGGGACGCCTTCGCGGCGAACTTCGCCCGGCACGGGGAGCGCGGCGCGGCCGTGGTCCTGTACCGGGAGGGCGAGAAGGTCGTCGATCTGTGGGGCGGTACGAAGACCACCGACGGCGGCGAGCCCTGGGCCCAGGACACCGCCCAGGTCGTCCGGTCGGTCACCAAGGGCGTGGCCGCCGCGGTGCCCCTGCTGCTGCACCAGCGCGGCCAACTGGACCTGGACGGACGGGTCAGCACCTACTGGCCGGAGTTCAAGGCGGCCGGCAAGGAGCGGGTGCTGGTGCGGCATCTGCTCGCGCACCGCACCGGCGTGCCCGTGCTGGACACCCCGCTGACCCCCGCCGAGGCCATCGACGGCATATCAGGCCCGCGGGCCGTCGCCGCCCAGCAGCCCGTATGGGAACCCGGTACGGCGCACGGCTACCACGCCCAGACGTACAGCTGGCTGCTGGGCGAGCTGGTGCGCAGGGTCACCGGGCGGACCATCGGGCGCTGGATCGCCGAGGAGATCGCCCGGCCGCTGGGGCTCGACCTGTGGCTCGGGCTGCCCGAGGAGCAGCGGGGCCGGGTGGGCCGGATCGCGGCGGTGGAGGCGCTCGCCGCGCCCGCCGCCCAGGGGCCGCGGCTGCGTCCCAAGCGGTCGGTCGCCGAGGCGTACCGGGATCCCGAGTCGCTGACCCGGCGGGCGTTCGCCGCGATCACCCCGCTGCCGGACGAGAACGACCCCGCGTATCTGGCCGCCGAGTTGCCCGCCTCGGGCGGGGTGGCGACCGCCGAGGCGCTGGCGCGCTTCTACGCGGCGCTGATCGGCCCGCTGCCCTCGGCCCGTACGGCGCGCTCGGGGGGCAGGCTGTTCGCGCCGGCGACGCTGACGATGGCCCGCACCGAGGAGTCCGCGGGCCCGGACCGGGTCCTGGTCGTCGGCACCCGCTTCGGCCTCGGCTACATGCTGCACGGTCCGGCCTGCCCGCTGCTGGGGCCGGGCTCCTTCGGCCATCCGGGGCGCGGCGGGTCCCTCGCCTTCGCCGACCCGGAGGCGCGCATCGGCTTTGCCTACGTCACCAACGGTATGCGGCGCGGTGTCACCGCCGATCCGCGTGCGCAGGCGCTCGTGCGCGCGGTGCGGACCAGCCTGGCGGCGCGGGAGGCGTAGCGGAACGGCCCGCCGCTGGTGCGGTGGCGCGGCGCGGAAGAGCAGGCGCCGCGCGCCCCCGGTATGCCTCCGAGCGCCCTCCCGTACTCGCACACGCGGGTCCGCCAGGGCCAAGGGTCCCTATTGCGCCGCCCCCGGCCACCGCACACTGGAATCCGGGGGAAAATCGGGGGGCACGTGGCTCGGTTACGGGGGCGGCTGCGGCCGCGTTCATGGGCGTGGGCGTGGGCGTGGACACGCGAGGAACGACAGCGGGGGCGAGGGCGGGCGCCGCGCCCCACCGACGGATATCACCAGGTCGCCGAAGTGCCGGCCGTCCGGCACCGACTGGCCCGCCGGGACATGGAATGGCAGATGCTGCGCATCCTGCTGATCTTCCGGCTGATGCACGGCATCCAGCTGGCGGTGACGGTGCCCGGGATCGCGGGCCATCTGCCGCACCCCGGCGGGGCGTTGCTGCTGCTGATCGCGGTGGTGGCCGAATCCCTGTGGTTCGTCGCGCGCATAGTCCGCAACCACCGGCGGATGCTCGCGGACGACACCGAGCGGGAGCGCGCGGGCGTCCGGCCCGATCCGCGGGATCCGCCGCCGACCACGTACGACGGTGTGGCGGCCGGTGTGGAGCTGTGCTCGGCCGTGGCTTTCCTGTGGGCGTGTGCGCTGGTCATGGGCGCGCACCGATCGCAGGACATGGCCCCGCTGCTGGTGCTGACCACCGAGCAGATCTCGGCCGCGGGCATCGGCTCGGCGCTCGGCCGGCCGCGGCGCGTACTGATCATCGGTACCTGCGCCATCGCCGCCTCCTACGCCGCGGTCGTCGCCCTGGGCGACGGCGGCCCGGCGGCGCTGGCCCGCTCCGATGTGCTCATCGGGCTCACCGGCTACGGAGCGCTGGCGTATCTCATCCGCCGCGGCGCCGCGTTCCTGCTCCAGCTCGCCGCCGACCTGGGCGATATGAGCCTTCAGCTGCATGAGCAGGAGCAGCGCAAGCTGCTCGCCATCGAGCTCCACAACCACCTCGGCCACACCCTCAACGCCTTCCAGCGGATCGACGCCTCGGACCCCGAGCAGATCGACTCGCTGCGCAGATCGGCGGTGGTGGCGCGGGAGCGGCTGGCCACCTTCATCGGCACCGGGCGGTTCAGCGAGTCGGTGCCGCTGATCGGCATGGTCCACCGGCAGGTGGCCCTGGCCACCAACGACACCCTCACCGTGGAGCCGATCGTCACCGAGCGGGTGGTCGGCGCCGCGGCCCGGGTGCTGCCGTCCCAGGTGGAGCTGCTGGAGCCCGCGCTGCGCGCCCTGTTGATCAATGTGCCGCGCAGCGCCGGGGTGCATGACGCGGTGCTGCATGTGGACCTCGTCGAGGACGCCGACGGCGGCGAGCTGGTGGAGCTGGTGGTCACCGACGAGGGCGTGGGCTTCCCGCCCGAGGTGCTGGCGCGCGGGGTCGGCGCCATGCGGTCGCTGGCGCTGCACGAGAGCCTGCTGCGCGAGCGGGGCGGGGCGCTGCGGGTGCGGTCGGTCGCCGGGTTCACACAGGTGACGCTCACCCTGCCGATCCAGCGGGACCACAACACCGAGACGGGTTATACGACCGAGCCGAGTCAAGGGGGCGTCGGATGAGAGACGAGTCGGCCGAGTACGGACCGAAGCAGCCACTCCAGGTGGCGGTGGTCGAGGACCATGAGATGACCAGACGCGGCCTGGTGGCCGCGCTGAACGCCGATCCACGGCTGACCGTGGTCAGCGAGGTGGACTCCGTGGAGCAGCTCGAGGTGAGCGGCGCGGAGTACGACGTGTGCGTGGCGGACATGATGGGGGTCGGCACCGCCGAGCAGTTCGCCGATCTGGTGCGCCGCTCGGACGTGGTGGTGTGCACGGCGGCCGAGCAGTGGCGCCAGCGGGTGGCCCCCTGGGTGTGCGGGGCGAAGGCGGTCTTCGGCAAGACGGTCGGCGCGGCGGTCCTGGCCAATGCCGTGTGGGACGCCCGCAACCATCCGCACTGGCTCAAACCGCATCTGGCCTCCGCCCTGGAGACGGCGGTGCGCGAATGCGGGCTCAGCGTGCCGCCGTACTTCGCCGATCTGCTGGGGCGCACGGCCCGTGGCGGCCGGGTGGCCTGGATCCTGGAGGAGCTGGGCATCAGCGAGAAGCGCTACGGGGAGGATCTGCGGGACTTCCGGATGCAGTGCGCCCGGGCCGGGCTCGGCCAGCTGACCCTGCTGGACGCGCTCTACATGGCCTCGTCGGCCGAGCAGCCGCCCGCCCATGAGCCCGTGGTGTTCTCGCCCTGGGCCGCCGGGCTGAGCGAGGGCCAGGTCCGGGCGCTGGAGTGGTACGCGGACGGGTACTCGTACGAGGAGACGGCCGCGCACCTCGATGTGAAGGTCTCCACGGTCCGTACGCAGATAGACCGGGCCATGACCGCCTGCGGGATCAACTCCAAACCGGCCGACATCCGCATGATGTTCGCGATGTACGTGTGCTCCCGGCACACCAAACCGGATCTGCTGCTGCGCCGGCTGACCGAAATGGGGGCGCATCCGCCGCGCCGGGGCGGGACCGAGCGGTGAGGGGCCGGGCGATGAGGGGCCGGGCGATGAGGGGCCGAGCAGTGAGGGCCGCGCGATGAGGGGCCGCGCGATGAGGGCCCGCGCGGATGTCGGTTTCTGTCGTCACGGGCGCCGACAGCGATCTCCGGGATTTCCCACCGTCCCGGGGGACGAAAAGCGACACGCGAGGCGCGCAGGATCGGTATCGGGCCCTCGCCGGGGGAGCCGGGGGCCCGCCTCTTCGGACGACCGGTTCGGACGACGGATTCGGAAGACGGGGGAAGCCCATGCCTGACCAGCGCGGCTCTCGTGAGACGGCCACCAACGACCGTCTCCTCGGCACCTTCGACGCGCCGCTCCGCGGGACGGACGCCCGGCTCGAGTGCCGGTCCCCCGGGGCCCGGAGCGACCGGGAGCGCGGGCGGGGGCGGGGCGCCCGGCGGGTATCGCCGCGCGGCGTCCTCCGCTACCGCGATGTGGTCTCCTTCCTGGTCCGCAACCGCCCACGGGCACCGGAAGCGGCCGCCGGCGCCGTACTGCGGCGGCGCCAGGGGCCGGTGTTCCTCGTGCAGACCTTCTTCCTGGACCAGGAGGGCGTCCCGCTGGGCGACACCGAGGCGTCCGGCCCGGTCTGGGTCTGCCGGGCCCGGCGCCTGGACGAGGAGCTCTGCGCGGCCTTCGGGGACAAGGACCTCATCATCTTCGGAGAGGCGGGGCCGTCATGCTGAGCCTGCTGGGCATGGTCCTCCTCGCGCTCGGCGGGATCGGCGCGGTCGCGGTGGTCCATGTCGTCTGCGTGACCATCGAGCTCCTGGCGGACTGGTTCCGGTCCCGGAGCGAACGGCTGCACACCGATCCCGATCTACGGGCGGTCACCGTCTCCGAGTCCATCCGCAACGGCAATGTCAGCTATATCCAGGGGCTTTTCGACACCTCGCGGGAGCAGTTCGTCGAAAGCCGCCGGATCGAGGGGAAACAGGCCGAGCAGCGGGTGCGCAGCGCTCATACGCACCACCGGGTCGCGGTCTGGGGCTGAGGTCCGGATCCGAGGACCGGGGCTGAGGGCTCGGGTCCGAGGCCCGGGGCGCGGCCGGCGTTCGAGGGGGGAGATCCAGTTGAGGAACCTGGGAAGGGGTTCGCGTACCGCCTTCGCCGTCACCGGGATTCCCGGCGGCACCGACGATGTCGAGGCGGCGCTGCTGCGGACCCGGCTGATCGAGGCCGCGAAGGAGTTCAGCGGCCGCGGCGGACCGCGGCCGCTGACCGTCACCGTCACCAACCAGCCACCGGAGTCGGCGGCGGAGACGGAGCCGCGAGCGTGCGCTACGGCGGATTCGGAGCCGCGAGTGGGCGCGACGACGGAGACGGAAGCGGAAACGGGGCCGGACGAGCCGTCGATCGCGGAGCGGGCGCGGCGGTTCACCGCGACACCACCGCTGTACGCCTTCGACCGCTTGGTGCTCCCGGACCGGACGCTGGACCAACTGCTGCGCGCCGTGCACACCGTGGAGCAGCGCCGGGTGCTGTTCGACGAGTGGGGGCTGCGCGAGATCCAGCCGCACCCCGGCTCGGCGATCAATCTGGAGGGCGCGCCCGGCACCGGCAAGACCCTGGCCGCCCACGCCCTCGCCCACCGGCTGGGGCGTTCGCTGATCGCGGCCCGTGCCTCGCAGTTGGAGAGCAAGTACCACGGGGAGGGCCCGAAGAATCTGGCGGCGCTCTTTCACGCGGCGCGCGAGCAGGGCGCGGTGCTCTTCCTGGACGAGGCGGACGCGCTGATGTCCGCGCGGTTCGAGACCACCACCCATGGCTCGGAGCATGCGGTGAACGCCATGCGCAGCGAGATGCTGACCGCCCTGGACAGCCATGAAGGGCTGGTCGTCCTGGCCACCAACCTGGTGACCAGCTATGACTCGGCGTTCGACAGTCGGGTGTGGCATGTGCGCTTCCCTGCGCCGGACGCGGCCGCGCGGGCCGGGATCTGGCGGCGCCATCTGCCCGAGGCGCTGCCCCTCGCGGAGGACGTCTCGCCGGAGGGGCTGGCCGGGGTCGACGAGGTGACCGGGCGCGATATCCGCCGTGCGGTGATCGACGCGGCGGCGGAGGTGCTGCGGACCGGGCGGCCGCGGGTGGGGCAGGCGGATCTGCTGGCGGCGGTGGAGCGGATCAAGGCCGGGCGCCCGTGCCGAGCGGCACAGGCACCGATGTCCATGTCCGGCGGCACCGGATGACCGGTCACCCCACCGGAACGTCGCCTCACCGGCGCTGGTCACCCTGCCTACGAGGCGTCCGGCGGACCACACGGCGGAGCCGCGTGGCGGGGCTTGGCCCCTGGACCCCGAGGTGCGGGACGGAGCCCCGGTTTCGGGGCCTGGGCGAAGCCCCGGTCCGGGGTGTGGGGCGAAGCCCCCGTCCGGGGTGTGGGGCGGAGTTCCCGTCCGGGGACTGGGCGAAGCCCCCGTCCGGGGCCTGGAGCGAAGCCCCCGTCCGGGGGCTGGGCGGAGCCCCCGTTCGGAGCCTGGGCGAAGCCCCCGCCTGGGGCCTGGAGCGAAGCCCCGGTCCGGGGCCTGGACGGAGCCCCGGTTTCGGAGCCTGGGGCGAAGCCCCCGTCCGGGGTCTGGGCGGAGTTCCCGTCCGGGGTGTGGGGCGAAGCCCCCGTCCGGGGTGTGGGGCGAAGCCCCCGGTCTCGGGGCCTGGGGCGAAACCCCCGTCCGGGGTGCGAGGCGAAGCCCCCGTCCGGGGCCTGGGCGAAGCCCCCGTCCGGGGTGTGGGGCGAAGCCCCCGGTCTCGGGGCCTGGGGCGAAACCCCCGTCCGGGGTGCAAGGCGAAGCCCCCGTCCGGGGCCTGGGCGAAGCCCCCGTCCGGGGTGCGGGGCGGAGCCCCGGTCCGGGGTCTGGGGCGGAGCCCCGGTTTCGGGGAGGGGCGGGGTGGGGAACAGCCCGCCGCAGGCGCCACGACCCACCGGAAACACCGGCATCCTCACCTCACCGGCACCGTCACCGAGCGCGGGTCGAAGCCGAAGGGGAGCTCCAGCCGGTGTTCGCGCATCAGCTCCTCGTCGCACAGCAGCTCCTGCGTTCCGCCGTCCGCCGCGATCACCCCGCCGCTGAGCACCACCGAGCGCGGGCACAGCTCCAGCGCGTACGGCAGATCGTGGGTGACCATCAGCACGGTCACCTCCAGGGACCGCAGGATGTCGGCGAGTTCGCGGCGCGAGGCCGGGTCGAGGTTGGACGAGGGCTCGTCCAGGACCAGGATCTCCGGCTCCATGGCCAGTACGGTCGCCACGGCCACCCGCCGCCGCTGCCCGAAGGAGAGGTGGTGCGGAGGCCGGTCGGCGAACTCCGCCATCCCGACCCGCTCCAGCGCGTGGCGCACCCGCTCCTCCAGCTCCGCGCCGCGCAGCCCCGCCGCGGCCGGGCCGAAGGCCACGTCCTCGCGCACGGTCGGCATGAACAGCTGGTCGTCCGGGTCCTGGAAGACGATGCCCACCCGGCGGCGGATCTCGGCCAGATGCGCCTTCGCCACCGGCAGCCCCGCGACCGTGACCGTCCCGGCGCCCGCCGTAAGGATGCCGTTGAGGTGCAGCACGAGCGTGGTCTTGCCCGCGCCGTTGGGCCCCAGGAGCGCCACCCGCTCGCCGCGGGCCACGGTCAGATCGACGCCGAAGAGGGCTTGGTGGCCGTCGGGGTAGGCGTAGGCCAGACCGGACACCTGGAGGGACGGCGGGGTGGTGGCGTGGTCGGTCATGGCAGCATCCATCCGGTCAGGCAGACCGCCAGCGCGGTCAGCGGGAGGGCGGCGGCGTACACCCACTGGGTACGGGACGCCGTCACATCGTCGATCACCGGCATGGTGCCCGTATAGCCCCGGCTGACCATCGCCAGGTGGACGCGTTCGCCCCGTTCGTAGGAGCGGATGAACAGCGCCCCGGCCGAGGAGGCGAGCACGCCCCAGTGCCGCACCCCGCGCGCCTCGAAGCCGCGCGACTGGCGGGCGATCCGCATCCGGCGCATCTCGTCGGAGATGACGTCGCCGTAGCGGATCATGAACGAGGCGATCTGCACCAGCAGCGAGGGCATCCGCAGCCGCTGCAACCCCAACAGCAGGGCGCGCAGTTCGGTCGTGGACGCCAGGAGGACGGAGGCGGCGACGCCGAGGGTGCCCTTGGCGAGGATGTTCCAGGCGCTCCACAGCCCGGACTCGCTGAGCGACATCCCCAGCGCCTCCACCCGCGGGCCCTCCGCGATGAACGGCATCAGCACGGCGAAGGCCACGAACGGGATCTCGATCAGCAACCGCCGCAGTACGTACCCGGCCGGGATCCGGGCCGCCGCCGCCACTCCGGCCAGCAGCACGGCGTACGCCCCGAACGCCCAGACGGCCTCGCGGGGCGTGGAGACGACGACGAGGACGAAGCAGAAGACGGCGGCGATCTTGCAGTGCGGAGGGAGGGTGTGGACGGGCGACCGGCCCTCCCGGTAGAGCTTGTGCGCGTGTCCCGCGCCCACGGTCAGCCCCGCTCGCTCTCGGCCGTCGCCCTGCGCCGCCGTATGACGACGAAGACCCCGGAGCCGACGGCGAGCGTGGCCCCGACCCCGATCACCCCGGCGAGCCCGCCCGAGAGCCGGGCGTCGGTGATGTCCTTGACGCCGTAGTCGGCGAGCGGGGAGTCCTTGGCGGCGTGGTCCTCCTCCTTCTGGTCGATGCCCTTGTCATGGGCGACCTTCTCCAGCCCGTCGGGGCTGGCGGAGGCGTAGAAGCTGACGACCCCGGCGCACAGCAGCGCGGCCGCGAGCCCGGCCCACCACACGCGCCGGGCCGACCGCCGTGGCGCCGCGGCGGGCTCGGGGGCCCCGGCGGGCTCGGGGGCCCCGGCGGGCTCGCAGACCCCGGCGGTGGCCCCGGCG
>NZ_BAAAIF010000046.1:0-79023 GCF_039525925.1 Streptomyces javensis
CTCCGCCCGCGCCGCCGTCCGCTTCGGCCTCCCCGCCGTCGCGGTCGGCCGGGGCGGAGTCGGGCTCGGGGCCGGCCGTCTCGTGCTCACCCGTGCGCTGCTCGGGGACGGACGGCTCGGGTCCGGCGGGCGGCGCCTGCTCCCGCGCCCCGTCGCCCGCGCCCTCCCGCGGTCCGCCCTCGGGGCCGCCCCCGTCGTCCGGCCCGGAGTCACCCGGCCCGTCCTCGGGGCCCGGGTCCGGATCCGGCTCCGGGTCGTCCTCCTCGAACCGCCGCAGGATCTCGTCGAGTTTGTCCTCGTCGAGCCCCGGCGCGTCGAACGGCGCCCGCCGCCTGCGGTGGGGGAGCGACAGCAGCGCGGCCCCCCGTACGTCCTCGGTCCGGACGTCGGTGCGCCCCGCCCAGGCGGCCAGCGCGGTCGCCGTACGGGCCGTCACGATGTCCGCGCGCATCCCGTCCACCTCGAACCCGGCGCACACCGCCGCGATCTGCCGCAGCGCGCGGTCGCCGAGAGCCACCCGCGGCAGCAGGGCGCGCGCCGCCGCGATGCGCTCCCGCAGGGCCTCCTCGTCCGCCGCCCAGCGCGCCGCGAACCCCTCGGGGTCCTCGTCGTACGCCAGCCGCCGCCGCACCACCTCGACCCGCTCCTCGGTGTCGCGGGACGCCGCGACCTCCACCGTGAGGCCGAAGCGGTCCAGCAACTGCGGCCGCAGCTCGCCCTCTTCGGGGTTCATGGTGCCCACCAGGAGGAAGCGCGCCGCGTGCCGTACGGACACCCCCTCGCGCTCCACGTAGGAGGCGCCCATGGCGGCCGCGTCGAGCAGCAGGTCGATCAGGTGGTCGTGGAGCAGATTGACCTCGTCGACGTAGAGCACCCCGCGGTGGGCGTCGGCGAGCAGCCCGGGCTCGAACGCCTTCACCCCGTCCGACAGCGCCCGCTCGATGTCGAGCGCGCCCACCAGCCGGTCCTCGGAGGCGCCCACGGGCAGTTCGACCATCCGCGCGGGGCGCGCCTCGCCCGTGCCCGGCTCATGGGGTCCGTCCGGGCAGGACGGGTCGGGCGCGGCGGGGTCGCAGGAGAACCGGCACCCGGCCACCACGTCCACCTCGGGCAGCAGCGAGGCGATCGCTCTTACGGCGGTGCTCTTGGCCGTGCCCTTCTCGCCGCGCACCAGGACGCCGCCCACGGCGGGTGAGACGGCGTTGAGGAGCAGGGCGAGCCGCAGGCCGTCCATGCCGACGATCGCGCTGAAGGGGTAGGTGGTGGTCACGCGGCGATACCTCCTGGGGTGCGTGGGCACAGCGGTCCGGTGTGGGAGTGGGGGCTCGTCATGGCGTCCCCCCTGGGACCCCCGGAGGGACGAACGGCAGCCCCTCCGGGACGCCCTCCTCGATGAGCCGCAGCAGCGCGTCCGTGTCGGCGTGCTCCTCGATCAGGTCGCCGAGGCGGTCGAGCTGCTCCTCGCGCAGCTCGCCGAAGCGGGTGTCCGGCGCGGGGACGAACGCCCGGCCCGCCGCGGCGGCCACCCGCCGCAGAAAAGCCCGCCGGAAGCCGTCGCTCTCCAGCGAGCCGTGCCAGTGGGTGCCCCACACCGAGCCCACCCGGCAGCCGTCCAGGAAGGGCTCCTCGGCCCCGTCCAGCAGCTCGGCGACCCCGTGGTGGATCTCGTAGCCCTCCACCCGCTCGCCGAGCGCCTCGCCCACCGGCCGGGCCAGGGTCTTCTCGGCCGCGAACCGCACCCGCACCGGCAGCAGCCCGAGCCCGGCGACCGTCCCGGCCTTCGACTCGACCTCGTCCTCGATGCGCTCCCCGAGCGCCTGGAAGCCGCCGCAGACGCCGAGCACCGGACGGCCCTCGGCGGCCCGCCGGGCGATCGCGTCGGCCAGCCCGCGCTCACGCAGCCACTCCAGCGCCCTTACGGTGCCCCGGGTGCCCGGCAGCACCACCAGGTCGGCGTCGGCCAGCTCCTCGGGCCGGTCCACGAACCGCACGATCACGCCCGGTTCTGCCGCCAGCGCGTCCACGTCCGTGAAGTTGGACATCAGCGGTACGGCGGCCACCGCGATCCGCAGGACGTCCGCGCCGAAAGGGGGCGCCACGACGCTCTCCCGCACCGCGCCGCGCAGCGACACCCGCAGCCCGTCCTCCTCGTCGATCCCCAGCCCGTGGGCGAACGGGAGCACCCCGACGGTCGGGCGCCCGGTGAGGTCGCGCAGCATCTCCAGACCGGGCTCCAGAAGGCTCACATCGCCGCGGAACTTGTTCACCAGGTAGGCGGCCACATGCCGTTGGTCGGCTGCCGACAGCAGCGCGGTCGTGCCGAAGAAGGACGCGAAGACACCACCGCGGTCGATGTCCCCGACCACCACGACCGGAAGCCCGGCGGCACGCGCCAGCCCCATGTTGACGATGTCGGTGCGGCGCAGATTGATCTCGGCCGGGCTGCCCGCGCCCTCGCAGATCACCGCGTCATGGGTGCGCCGCAGCTCCTCCAGGCACTCCGTGACGGTCCCCAGCAGCGCCTCCCGCCCCGCTGAGAGCCTTTCGCCGGGCGAGGGGGCTCCGGCCCCGGCGAAGTACCCGCGCGCGCTCAGCTCGCCCACCGGCTTGCCCAGCAGCACCACCTGGCTGCTGCGGTCGCCGCCCGGCTTCAGCAGGACCGGGTTCATCAGCGCGCTGGGCTCGACGCGCGCGGCGGCCGCCTGCATGGCCTGCGCCCGCCCGATCTCCGCACCCTCCCGGGTGACGAAGGAGTTGAGCGACATGTTCTGCGCCTTGAAGGGCGCCACGCTGACGCCCTTACGGGCGAGCCACCGGCAGATCCCGGCCGTCACCACGCTCTTGCCCGCGTCGGAGGTCGTGCCCGCGACGAGCAGCCCCCCGCCGCGCGCCCCGGAACCCTCCGTGCCGCCCTTACCGCGTATGCCGCTCATCCGCCGCCCCTTCCCAAGGCCCGGGTTCTCAGGGCCCGGGGCCGCCCCGTCAACGCCCTCAGGACCGGCCGGGCCGCCATGGACACCCCGAGCGCCAGCACACCGACGCGCCGCGACAGCCGTATCGCCCGCTCGATGTCGGCCGACTCCACCGGCCGCCCGCCGGAGTTGAGCACCGGCCGGTTCTCGACCCGGCCGCCGTACGCGAGGGCGCCGCCCAGCCGGACGCCGAGCGCGCCCGCGAAGGACGCCTCCACAGGGCCCGCGTTGGGGCTCGGATGGCGTCCGCCGTCGTGCCGCCAGGCGCGCCACGCACCGCGCGGATCGGGGCCCGCGAGCGTCGCCAGGGTCGCCGTAAGGCGTGCACCGGGCCAGCCGGCCACATCGTCCAGCCGGGCCGCCGCCCAGCCGAACCGCCGGTAGCGCGGCGACTTGTGGCCCACCATGGCGTCCAGGGTGTTGACGGCGCGGAATGCTATGAGCCCCGGCACCCCGCCCACGGCGCCCCACACCAGCGCGCCCACGACGGCGTCTGAGGTGTTCTCGGCCACCGATTCGACCACCGCGCGGGCGATCTGCGGCCCGTCCAGCGCCTGCGGATCGCGGCCGCACAGATGCGGCAGCCGCTCCCGGGCGACCTCGAGGTCCCCGGCGGCCAGCGCCCCGCCGACGGCCCGTGCCTCACGGCCCAGGCTCGTACCTCCCAGCACGGCCCAGGTGGCGGCGGCGGTCAGCGCGACCGCCGCGCCACGGCGGCTGCCAAGTCCCCGTACGGCGCGGGTCAGCAGCGCGGCACCGGCGGCCGCGCCGCCCGCGCACAACGCGGTGTGCAGGGCCCCGTAGCCCCGGTGGTCGCGCCACAGCCGGCGCTCGGCGGCCGCGGCGGCGCGCAGGAACGCGGCCACCGGATGGCCGCGGCGCGGATCACCCGTGGCGAGGTCGCCGAGGAAGCCGAGGGCCGCGCCGCACGCGAACGAGGCGTGGTCGGCAGGCATCCGTCAGGCCGCCGTCACGCCTCGGCGCGGCGATACGGAACCAGACGGGCCGGAGGGGCCGGAAGAGCCGAAGCGGACAGGGAGGGCTGGCGGCGTGGCGATGCCGGGCATGGCGGTATGTCCTCACTCAGGGTCCTCGCCCTGGTTCGACGTGACCGGCGGTGAGAGTCTCCTGGCTCCCGGATCCGCGGCCCTCCCGGTCTTCCAGCCCCGCGTACGCGACGAACCGTACGGACGAGCCGTGACCCCATCCAGGCGATGGGAAGGTGCTCCCCGGTGACAGTGGCGGGACCGCGCCGGATTCTCACCGGCTTCCTCTCCTGCCGCCGTTTGGCTCGGGAAGTCCACCATGGGCCGCGAATGGCCGTCAACTCGCATATGACCCATGACGCCCGAGTGTGCCGAGCCCCACAGACGACCGCCCCCACGAGACGGCCGCCGGACGGACGGCGCTGGTCAGCGCCACCATCCGGCGGCCGGTGGGTCATCCGGGGACAGCGGGGCCCTCAGGCGACGATCAGATAGATGCCGTAGGCCACGACCGCGGCGCACACCGCGAAGCAGGCGTACGCGCCGGTGCGCGCGAGCGAGGAGCCGCCCACCGCGCCCCCGGGCACGGCGGCGGCCGTGCCGCCCTGCTCCGGCGCCGCCTTACGGGAGGTGCCGACGATGCCCAGGGTGAAGACGCCCACCATGCCGACGGTCACCGCGAGGCTGATGCCGAAGACCTGGCCGAGTGCCGCCCAGTCGATGCTCATGTTTCCTGGCTCCTTAGCGGGTGGCGCTGCTCGCGGCGGCGGGGGTGGGGGTCTGCTCGGGTGTGTTCTCCGAGGTGTCGTCCTCGGGGGCGGCGCTCTCGGGGGCGGCGCTCGCCGCACCGGCGGGCGGCGGGGCCACGGACCGCAGGGCGGCCGTGACGGCGCCCACCGGCTCCTGGGTGCCGACCTCGTTGACGTTGGTGTGGTCCACGGGCTTGCGGCGCGACAGCATCCAGATCGCCCCGCAGGCCAGGACGGCGAGCACGGCCACCGCCGTGATTCCCGCGTTCCCCTGGTCGGCGAGGAGCGCGGCGGCGCCCGCCACCAGCCCGGCGGCCGGGAGGGTCAGCACCCAGGCGACCACCATGCGGCCCGCGGTCGACCAGCGCACCACGGCGCCCTTACGGCCGACACCCGCGCCCATGACGGCGCCGGAGCAGACCTGGGTGGTGGACAGCGCGAAGCCGATGTGGGAGGAGGCGAGGATGACGGTCGCGGCGCCGGTCTGGGCGGCGAAGCCCTGCGGCGGCTGGATGTCGGTGATGCCCTTGCCCATGGTGCGGATGATGCGCCAGCCACCCAGGTAGGTGCCGAGCGCGATGGCCAGGCCCGCCGAGACGATGACCCACAGCGGCGGGTCGGAGTCGGGCGCCACCACGTTCCCGGTGACCAGCGCCAGGGTGATCACGCCCATCGTCTTCTGGGCGTCGTTGGTGCCGTGGGCCAGGGAGACCAGGGCGGCCGAGGCGATCTGCCCCGCGCGGTAGCCCTTCGCGGTGTCCTCGGGGGAGCGGTCGCGGCCGAGCCGGTAGGTGAGCCGGGTGGCGGCCAGCGTGGCGATGCCGGCCACGATCGGCGCGGCGACGGCGGGGATCAGGACCTTCATGACGATCGCGTCGCCGTTGACCCCGTCCAGGCCCACGGAGACCACGGTGGCGCCGATCAGACCGCCGAACAGGGCGTGCGAGGAGCTGGAGGGGAGTCCGGCCAGCCACGTCACCAGATTCCACAGGATCGCGCCGACGAGTCCCGCGAAGATCACTTCTGGCTGGATACCGGATCCCTCGTCGATGATCCCGCCGGAGATGGTCTTGGCCACCTCCACGGACAGGAACGCGCCGACGAGATTGAGGACGGCCGACATCGCCACCGCCACCCTGGGCCCGAGTGCTCCCGTGGAGATGGTGGTGGCCATGGCGTTAGCCGTGTCGTGAAAGCCGTTCGTGAAGTCGAACACCAAGGCCGTGACGATCACGATCCCGATGAGAAGCGTGATGTGTTCCATACACCCGGTCAATCAGTTCGAAGGTCGTTAGTGGCACGGTGAACGTAAGGAAACAGGGTGAACGGGAGATGAACTGAGCGGGGCATCGGGGTGACATGGTTGCGGGGTCGCTAAAACCCAGTGAATTCCAGCCTACTTTCCCATGTCGTACGGGAGTTGAGCCGCGGTCGAGAGCCGCCGGAGGCGGCCCCTGGACCGGTCTCGCGGGCGTCCGCCGGCCCCCCACGTTCACCCGCCCGGAGTCGGGTGCCCACGAAGCACGGTCGTAGTCCCCCGCCGCGCCGCCGCCGGTCCCACCGTGCCCGCCGCCGGTCCCACCGTGCCCGCCGCCGGTCCCACCGTGCCCGCCGCCGGTCCCACGGCGCCCGCCGCTGGTCCCGCCGCCGCGCGGCCGGCGGCCGCCTGGAAGGATCGGCCCCGGAGGTGAGGGCAGGTGACCCAGTCGCGATCCCCGCGGCAGCCGCAGCCGCGGCTGACGCATCCCCTGCGGCAGGCATGGACGCAGGTGGTGAGTACGGCCCGCAGGACCACCGCCGACGGTCTGGTCGTCGGCACCTCGGGCAATGTCTCGGCCCGGGTCGGCGACACCGTCCTGGTGACTCCGAGCGGCGTCCCCTACGACCGGCTCGGCCCCAGGGACGCCGTCGCCGTCGACCTGGACGGACAGCAGGTCCTCGGCACGCTGAAGCCCACCAGCGAGCTGCCCATGCACCTCGCGATCTACCGGGAGACCGATGCCGAGGCCGTGGTCCACACCCACGCCGTCCACGCCACGGCCGTCTCCACGCTCGTCGACGAGCTCCCCGCGGTCCACTACATGGCCGCCGCCCTCGGCGGCCCGGTCCGCGTCGCGCCCTACGCGCTCTACGGCACGGACGAACTGGCCGACGCCATGCTCGAGGCGCTGCGCGACCGCAGCGGCTGTCTGCTGCGCAACCACGGCACCGTCGTCCACGGCGCCACCCTGGAACAGGCGTACGACCGCACCGCCCAGCTCGAATGGATGTGCCGGGTCTGGCTCACCGCGGTCTCCGTCCCCGGCCGCACCCCCTCCCTGATCCCGCCGGACGAGATGCGGCGCGCCGCCGAGAAGCTGAGCGGCTACGGCCAGAAGGGCTGAGCCCGCCGGGCACGCGCCCGGGCCCCGGCCGGGCGGTCACCCGGCCGGGTACGCCCGCTGGCCGGGGGCCGCCTTCCCGACCACACTGGGAGGGATGCGTCTGCGAACAACGGCGGTCGCGGCCGCCACCACCCTGCTGAGTGTCGGCGTGGCCGCGGTGGCGGCCGGACGGTACGCCACCGGTGCTGCGCTGAAACCGGTCCCCGACCGTCCGCTGCCGAACGAGGCACCGCTGACCGTCCACGCGACCGCGGCCGGCCAGATCACCCTGACCCGCTCGCTCGCCTCGCTGCGCCCCGGCACCTACGGCCTCACCGGCCGCTCCTGCCACGCCGTCGTCGGCCCCGTCATCGAGGACGCCCCGCACCCCGCCGACTGTGTCGTGCGCCGTCTGGAGCGGGTCACCCACGGCGAGCTCACCCCCGGCACCCGGGTCCGGCTGACCCCCCAGGTGCACATCGGCAACCCGCGGGACGCGCTCGGCATCGACCACGCCGACGTGGACGTGCCCGCCGAACTCGGCCCGCTGCCCGCCTGGTTCATCCCCGGCGAACGCTCCACCTGGGTGATCACCACCCATGGCCTCGGCACCACCCGTGAGCACCCTATGGTCGTCATGCCCTTCCTGCGGCAGCTGCGGGTGCCGGTGCTCGACCTCGCCTACCGGGGGGACCCCGGCGCCCCGCGCTCCGAGGACGGCATATCCCACCTCGGCGACACCGAGTGGCGCGACCTGGACGCGGCCATCCGCTACGCGGTCGAGTACGGGGCGACCGGGGTCGTGCTGCACGGCTGGTCCATCGGCGCCTCGATGGCCCTCCACGCCGCCGCGAACTCCGCGCTGCGGCACCGCGTCATCGGCCTCGTCCTGGATTCCCCGGTGCTCGACTGGCAGGCCACCCTGCGCGCCCTCGCCGCGGCCCGCGGCATCCCCGCGCCGCTGCTCCCGCTCGCCCTGCGCGCCGCCGAGGGGCGCACCGGACTCCACGACAGCAGGCTCCCGGAGGTGGCCGACCCGGAGCGGCTGTCCGTGCCCACGCTCGTCGCCCACGGCCCCGACGACACCCTCGCGCCCTGGGACGTCTCGCGCGAACTCGTCGACCGGCGGCGCGATCTGGTGACCCTTCACACGGTGCGGCAGGCCCCGCACGCGGCCATGTGGAACGCGGACCCCGAGGCGTACGAGGAGGCGCTGCGGCGCTTTCTGATACCGCTCCTGTAGCGCCCTTGAGGCGGCCACCCGCGCCGCCCGGCCTCCCGTAGCGCCCGTAAGGCGATCGCGAAAGCGCGTGCGGGGCGGCGCGGGAGGCGTTCGCGGGGCGGCGGCGGAAGCGTTCGTAAGGTGGCGTGAACCCTTCGCGGCGACCGCCGGACGGGTGCCGATTGGGCTTTCGGGCCGTCAACGGCGAGACTGCTTCCGTGACGTCCCGTACTCCGCGCGACTCCCGGCTCCGACTTGTCCGTAACCGGCCGATGGCCACGGCCCGCCGGCCCGCGGTGAACCGCGGCTCAAGACCGGCGCCCCGTCCGCCGGAGGGCACACCGCCCCCGTCGGAGCTGGCCCGGCAGGCCAGGGCGGGGCTCACCGGGGCCGTGGCGATCGCCCACTGGGCCGCGGCCGAGCACGGCGCGCCCGGCGCGCTGTCCGACGAGGCCGCCGCCCGCGCCACCGAGGCGCTCGGGGTGAGCGAGCGGGAGGTGCGGACCGACTGGGACCGCGCTCGTCTCATCGGCCTCATCGAGCACCACGCGGGCACCACCCGCCCCGGCTGGCGGCTCCAGGCGTGGGACCGGGACGACAGCGCCGTGCTGCGCGGCTGGGTCGCGCTCCTGGACGCGTGGTCGCTGGCCTGCCCCGCCCCCGAGACGGCCGAGCCGACGGCGGTCGCGGAGGTCGTCGAGGCCGTGCCGCAGCTGCTCTCCCTGCTCCAGCTCTCGGCCGGTCCCGTGCAGATCTCCGCCCTGCTCGACATGCTCCGGCAGCGGGTCGCCGAGCTGCGCACCGAGCGGTGCGAGGTCCCCCAAGAGGTCACGGAGGACCGGGAGCCCGCCGGGGGCGCCGCGACCGCCGATGATGCCAAGGACGCCGAGGACACCGCCACGCTCGAGGGGCTGCTCGACTGGGCCCTGGACGCCCTCTCGTCCGTCGGGGCGCTCACGGTGCGGGAGGAGCCCCAGGAGGGGCCGGAGGGCGCCGGGAGCGCGGCCGAGGACGCCAAGGGCGACCGCCGGGAGGCCGAGCTGACCGCGCTCGGCAACTGGGCGGTGTGGGTCAAACTCGAGCAGATCTGCGTCGCCGCCCAGAGCCCGGCCGGGAACATCGAGCAGCACGCCGCCGACATGCTGCGCGGCTGTGCGGGCCTGACCCCGGGCCCCGCCCGCGCCGAGTACCGCGCCTGGCTGGCCGCCCGCCCCGTGGGCAGCGCGGTCGTCGAGCTCATCGACGCGGCGCGCGGCGACGACGCGCTGCTGCGCGGGCTCGCCTTCGAGGCGCTGCGCGTCGTCGGGGCGCCCGCCGAGCCCAACGTACGGGCCGTCGTCGAGGAATCGTGTCTGCGGCCGTACGCGCTGCTGTGGCTCGCCGAGCACGAGGGCGCCGACCCGGACGAGGCGCTGGACGCGCTCACCCGCGAGGAGGCCACCTGGCTGTGGGTGGACACCGCCGCGGCCATTTCCGACCACGGGGAGAGCCCGCTGCTCGTCCGCCACCTGGAGTCCGCCGTCCAGGGCACCGTGCCCGCGCTGCTGGCGGAGGTACGGGCCGTGGGGCACCCCCGCACCGTGCAGGTCCTGGTGGCGCTGGCCGCGGCCCACCCCGACCCGGCCCTGGCCAAGGCGGTGCGCCGGGCGGCCTTCCAGGTGCACACGGGCGGGGCCTGAGGGAGGGGCGGCCGAGGGGGAAGCCAGGGGGAAAGCCGGGGGAAAACGACTTGCCCGCCACCGCTAAACTAGCCGCATGGCAATTCTCCTCGTGCATTAGACGGCGTCGGCCGCCCTCGTCCGTCCCGTCCGTCGTCCACCCTGCCCAGGAGTAATTCCCGTGATCACCGCCTCCGGCGTCGAGCTGCGTGCCGGCGCCCGCGTCCTCATCGAGTCCGCTTCCTTCCGTATCGCCAGGGGCGACCGCATCGGTCTCGTCGGCCGCAACGGCGCCGGCAAGACCACGCTCACCAAGTGCCTGGCCGGTGAGGGCATCCCGGCCGGCGGCACCATCACGCGCTCCGGTCAGGTCGGCTACCTCCCGCAGGACCCGCGCACCGGCGATCTCGACGTCCTCGCCCGCGACCGCATCCTCTCGGCCCGTGAGCTCGACTCCGTGCTCCGTAAGATGCGCGAGAACGAGGACCGGATGGCCAACGGCAAGGGCGCCACCCGCGAGCGGGCGATGAAGAAGTACGAGCGCCTGGAGACCGAGTTCCTCACCAAGGGCGGATACGCCGCCGAGGCGGAGGCCGCGACCATCGCCGCCAGCCTCGGCCTGCCCGACCGGGTGCTCGGCCAGCCGCTCCATACGCTCTCCGGCGGTCAGCGGCGCCGGGTCGAGCTGGCCCGGATCCTCTTCTCGGACTCCGACATCCTGCTGCTGGACGAGCCCACCAACCACCTCGACGCCGACTCGATCACCTGGCTGCGGGACTACCTCAAGACCTACAGCGGCGGCTTCATCGTCATCTCCCACGATGAAGACCTCGTCGAGACGGTGGTCAACAAGGTCTTCTACCTCGACGCCAACCGCTCGATGATCGACATCTACAACATGGGCTGGAAGCTCTACCAGGCCCAGCGCGAGGCCGACGAGAAGCGCCGCAAGCGCGAGCGCGCCAACGCCGAGAAGAAGGCCGCGGCGCTGAACGCGCAGGCCGACAAGATGCGCGCCAAGGCGACCAAGACCGTGGCCGCCCAGAACATGGCCCGCCGCGCCGAGAAGCTGCTGGCCGGTCTCGAGGAGGCCCGGCAGTCCGACAAGGTCGCCAAGCTGCGCTTCCCCGACCCGGCCCCGTGCGGCAAGACCCCGCTGACCGCGGAGGGGCTGTCGAAGTCGTACGGCTCCCTGGAGATCTTCACCGATGTCAACCTGGCCGTCGACAAGGGATCGCGCGTCGTCATCCTCGGGCTGAACGGCGCCGGTAAGACGACCCTGCTGCGGCTGCTGGCCGGGGTCGAGAAGCCGGACACCGGCCAGGTGACCCCCGGCCACGGGCTGAAGCTGGGCTACTACGCGCAGGAGCACGAGACGCTCGACCCGGACCGCACCGTCCTGGAGAACATGCGCTCCGCCGCCCCGGATCTCGACCTCGTCGACATCCGTAAGACGCTCGGGTCGTTCCTGTTCTCCGGCGACGACGTGGACAAGCCGGCCCGGGTGCTCTCCGGTGGTGAGAAGACCCGGCTGGCGCTGGCCACCCTGGTGGTCTCCTCGGCCAATGTGCTGCTGCTGGACGAGCCCACCAACAACCTCGACCCGGCCAGCCGTGAGGAGATCCTCGGCGCGCTGCGCACCTTCGCCGGTGCGGTGGTCCTGGTGACCCACGACGAGGGCGCCGTCGACGCGCTACAGCCGGAGCGGATCATTCTGCTTCCGGACGGCGTCGAGGACCTGTGGGGCCAGGAGTACGCGGACCTCGTCGCGCTCGCCTGACGAGGCCCGACGGCGGGCTGGGCGGGCCCGGCGCAGGGATGGGGGCGGCGTTCCGGACGCCGCCCCAAGAGTCCGGTTCCTCCGGTCCGATCCCCTTCTTGTAGATCATTCGGCCTAGGCGTGATCCATCATCTGAGTGAGAACGGCTGGTATCGCGGCGCGTCGCGGGCCACCGGCGCACACCACGTGCCGTGCGCCGGTCCGGATCTCTGCGACGTAGCTCACGTATGCCCTGACCTGCCTCTTCGTCGATGAACACGAAAGAGTGTCAGGTTGAACAGCGCCGGAATCCTTGCTTCCGAAGGCCGTCGTGCCGCGATTTCTCGCAATCCTTCATCCACAGACCTTGCCGAATGGGTGGCCAGGAAGCCCGGTAGGGGTGATCATGAGAGTCCAGAGCGCACTTCCCATGAGGAGGCACGGGTGGCCGAGACTCTGAAGAAGGGCAGCCGGGTGACCGGCGCCGCGCGCGAAAAGCTCGCGGCAGACCTGAAGAAGAAGTACGACTCCGGGGCGAGCATCCGGGCGCTGGCCGAGGAGACCGGCCGTTCCTATGGATTCGTTCACCGGATGCTCAGCGAATCCGGAGTTTCCCTACGGGGACGCGGCGGTGCGACGCGAGGCAAGAAGACCGCCTCGGCCTGACCGCCCGCATGCTCCATCACCATCAGCAGGTAGGGACAGGGGTGCCACCCGGCTGATCGTCGGTTCGGCCGGGTGGTTACTGTGCAGTCACTTGTACTGACCGCACCCGACCGGAGGCCCCTGTGACCCTGCTCGACAAGGACGGCGTTCAGCTCACCGTCGATGACACGGTCGCCACGGTGACCCTGAACAACCCGGCGAAGCGCAACGCTCAGTCGCCCGCCCTGTGGCGGGCGCTGGCCGAGGCCGGACAGCTGGTGCCGGGCACCGTGCGCGTCGTGGTGCTGCGCGCCGAGGGCAAGTCCTTCTCGGCGGGCCTGGACCGTCAGGCCTTCACGCCCGAGGGGTTCGACGGCGAGCCGTCGTTCCTCGACATGGCGCGCGGTTCCGACAGCGAGCTCGACGCGACCATCGCCGGGTACCAGGACGCGTTCACCTGGTGGCGGCGGAACGACATCGTGTCGATCGCCGCCGTCCAGGGTCATGCCGTCGGGGCCGGTTTTCAGCTTGCGCTCGCCTGTGACCTGCGGGTCTGCGCGGACGACGCACAGTTCGCCATGCGCGAGACCAGCCTCGGGCTGGTGCCGGACCTCACCGGCACCCATCCGCTGGTCGGGCTGGTGGGATACGCCCGTGCGCTGGAGATCTGCGCGACCGGGCGCTTCGTCCACGCCGAGGAGGCCGAGCGGACCGGCCTCGCCAACCTCGTGGTACCCGGCGCCGAGCTCGACGGCGCGGTCCAGGACCTGGCGGCTGCCCTGCTCGCCGCACCTCGCGACGCGGTGATCGAGACCAAGGCGCTGTTGCGGGGTGCCGTGGACCGCACGTACGAGGAGCAGCGTGCCGCCGAGCGCGCCGCCCAGGCCCGCCGACTGCGCGACCTGGCGGGCGTGACGGACTGAGCGCTCCGCTGACGTGACCTGACGTGACGTGACCTGGCCTGATCCGCCCGTCGATTGTCCGCGACGCCGTCGTGGCTGGTCGCTACCGGCGGCGGAGCCGCATACCGGCACGGCCCCGCGTCCCTCCGGGGCGCGGGGCGACCCGTCACACCATCCGCTGCGGCACCGCCTCCAGCACCAGCACCGCCAGGTCGTCGTCGATCGGCTCGGGGCTGAAGTCATGCGTGGCGCGCCGCACCCGCTCCGCGACCGCCTTGGCGCCCAGCCCCACACACTCCCGCAGGATGTCCGACAGACCGTCGTCGTCATCCAGCTGACGGAGGCCGTTGCGCCGCTCGGTCACCCCGTCGGTGACGCACAGCAGTGTCTCGCCGGGCTCCAGGGCCAGCGTGTCGGCGTGGAAGTCCGGGTTCTCGTCGATGCCGAGCAGCATCTGCGGGGAGGCGGCGGGCGCCACCGCGCCCCGGGTGGTCAGCCGCAGCGGCAGCGGATGGCCGGCGCTCGCCAGGGTGCAGTGGGCGCCGCCCCCGGCCGGGTCCGGCTCCAGCTCCCCGTAGAGCAGGCTCAGGAAGCGCGGCCTGGACTGCTCGCCGTCGATCTCCGCCGCTTCCGCGTCCTCCTCCACCAAGGCCTGGTTCAGCCGGTTGAGCACCGACTCCACCCCATGGCCCTCGCGGGCCAGCAGCCGCACCAGATGGCGGGCCAGCCCGGTGACCGACATCGCCTCCGGGTCGCTGCCCTGGACGTCGCCCAACAGGAAGCACCAGCGGCGGTCGCCCATGGGGAAAAGGTCGTAGAAGTCGCCGCCGACGGTCTGCCCCTCGCCGTGCGGCTCGTAGACGATCGCCGTGTCCACGCCCGGGATATGGGCGAGCGACATGGGCAGCTGGCGGCGCTGGAGCGCCCGGCTGATCGTCGCCTGCCGGGTGTACTGCCGGGCCGTGGCCACCGCCTGGGCCACCCGCCGTGCCACGTCCTCCGAGAGCCGCACCACGCCCTCCGCCATCCGTGGCACGCCCGCCCGGCCGAGCAGTAGAGCGCCATGGCTGCGGCCGTGTGCGATCAGCGGGAAGCACACCGCCGAGCCGCCCGCCCCCTGGCTGTCCGCGACCCCGGGCCAGGGCCAGGAGGTGCCCGCGGAACCGAGTCCGGTCGGCGGCGGATGCCGCTCCAGCGAGATGCGGAGCGCGCCAATGCGGTGCTCGTCGCTGTGCCAGACGCGGGCGAGCTGAAGCCCGCCGCTCTCGGTGGTCAGCCAGACCGCGCACCAGTCGGCCAGCCGGGGCACCAAAAGCTGCCCGGCGAGGGCGGCCACCATGTTCTCGTCAAGCTGACCCGTGAGGAGTTCGCTGGCCTCGGCGAGGAAGGACGGTCCGCCCCGGTCCACCCATTCGGCGGTCGGATCGCGCTGCTCACGCGGCGAAATGGGGGCCAGGGTCTCGGCGAACCGCAGTTCGCGCCCGAGCGCGCTGGTGGGGACGGCGTCGAACTCGGTCCCGGCCCGCTCGGCGTCCAGCCGGAACCAGACCGCCTTACGGGTGCGGTGATAGGTCACGCCCCAGGATTCCGCGAGCGCCCCGATCAGCTGGAGCCCGCGGCCGCGGCCCCGGCGCTGGCTCTCCGGCCCTCCGTAGACGGTGCTGGCGGGGTGGAGGTCCGCCACCTCGATGACGATCCCCGGCCGCCCCGCGTCCCTCGGCACATCGTCCGGACCGGCCGCCTCCTCGGGCCCGAAGCCCTCCCCGGCGGCGTCGGGACCGGGCTGGAGCCGGCAGACCACCTCGACCCGGGTGCCCGCGTGCAGTACGGCATTGGTGACCAGCTCGCTCACCAGCAGCACCGCGTCGTCGATCGACCGCTCGTCGAGGGTGGCCGGGGCGAACGCCTCCGCCGCGCTCCGCCCCGTGAGCGCCGTACGGACGAAGGCGCGTGCCGCGCCGGGGGCGCGCACGCTCCCGGGCAGCGTCGTCCGCGAGACGGACTCACGCGCGAGAGGAAACAAGGCTCCCACGTGCGGCTCCAGGGCAATACAGGCGGTTTAGGCCATCTAGGTGCCATATTATGACAGACAGGGGGATATGAATGATCTTTAAGGGACGACGCCATGGCTCTCGACCCGATCACCACCGACACTTCCCCGGCCCCGACCGTGGAATGTCCGGAGAACGCTCGGCCGCCCGGCCCGGCGCGCGGTGAGGAGACCGCGTCCACGGCCGAGCTGCGATCCCTGCTGGCGGCGATGAACGCCTTGTGTGACGGTGATTTCTCCGTCCGTGCCGACACCTCGCTCGAGGGCCTGGTCGGCGAGATGGCCGGGGTCTTCAACCAGCTCGCGGTGCGCAACGCGCATCTGTCCGGCGAGTTGCACCGGGTGCGCCGCGAGGTGGTGCGCCAGGGCAGGCTGGACGAACGGATCACCGCGAGCCCCGGCCAGGGGGCCTGGGCCACCAATGTGGACGCGGCCAATCAGCTGGTGGACGCCCTGGTCGGCCCGGTGTCCAACGCCACGCGGGTGCTCGACGCGATCGCGTCCGGCGATCTGACCCAGCGGGTGGATCTGCACGACGGCAACCGCCAGCTCCGCGGCGATCTGCGGCGGCTGGGGCGCGGGGTGAACCGCACGGTGGACCAGCTGTCGCTGTTCACCGGCGAGCTGACCCGGATCGCCCGCGAGGTCGGCACCGAGGGACGGCTGGGCGGCCGCGCCAAGGTGCAGGGGCTCTCCGGCGACTGGCGCATGGTGACGGAGGCCGTCAACACCATGGCCTCCCGGCTCACCGCGCAGGTCCGTGACATCGCCGAGGTGACCACCGCGGTCGCCCGCGGTGACCTCACCCGCCAGGTGACGGTCGAGGCCACCGGCGAGCTGCTGGAGCTCAAGCTGACCGTGAACACCATGGTCGACCAGCTGGGCGCGTTCGCCGACGAGGTGACGCGGGTGGCCCGCGAGGTGGGCACCGAGGGCGAGCTGGGCGGCCGGGCCCAGGTGCGCGGCGTCTCCGGGGTCTGGAAGGACCTCACGGACAGCGTCAACTTCATGGCGTCCAACCTGACCTCCCAGGTCCGCAACATCGCCCAGGTGACCACGGCGGTCGCCACCGGTGATCTCTCGCAGAAGATCACCGTGGATGCGAGGGGCGAGATCCTCCAGCTCAAGTCGACGATCAACACCATGGTCGACCAGCTGTCCGCCTTCGCCGACGAGGTGACGCGGGTGGCCCGCGAGGTGGGCACCGAGGGCAGGCTGGGCGGCCGGGCCCAGGTCCGCGGCGTCTCCGGGGTCTGGAAGGACCTGACGCAGAACGTCAACTTCATGGCGGACAACCTGACCTCCCAGGTCCGCAACATCGCCCAGGTCGCCACCGCCGTGGCGGAGGGCGATCTGAGCAAGACGATCACGGTGGAGGCCAAGGGCGAGATCCTCGAGCTGAAGTCGACGATCAACACCATGGTGGACCGGCTGTCGTCCTTCGCCGACGAGGTGACGCGGGTGGCCCGCGAGGTGGGCACCGAGGGCAACCTGGGCGGTCAGGCCCAGGTGCGCGGCGTCTCCGGGGTCTGGCGGGACCTCACCGAGAACGTCAACTTCATGGCCCTGAACCTGACCTCCCAGGTCCGCAACATCGCCCAGGTCACCACGGCGGTCGCCAACGGCGATCTGTCGAAGAAGATCACGGTCGATGCCCGGGGCGAGATCCTGGAGCTCAAGGACACCGTGAACACCATGGTCCAGCAGCTGCGCTCGTTCGCCGACGAGGTGACGCGGGTGGCCCGCGAGGTGGGCACCGAGGGTCAGCTGGGCGGCCGGGCCGGAGTGCCGGGCGTGTCCGGGGTCTGGAAGGACCTCACGGACAACGTGAACTTCATGGCGTCCAACCTGACGTCCCAGGTCCGCAACATCGCCCAGGTGGCCACCGCCGTGGCGAAGGGCGATCTGAGCAAGAAGATCGACGTCGACGCGCGCGGCGAGATCCTCGAGCTGAAGACCACCATCAACACCATGGTCGACACGCTCTCCTCGTTCTCCGACGAGGTGACCCGGGTGGCGCGCGAGGTCGGCAGCGAGGGCCGGCTGGGCGGCCAGGCCCGGGTCGAGGGCGTCTTCGGCACCTGGAAGCGGCTGACCACCGGCGTGAACGAGCTGGCCCTCAATCTGACCACCCAGGTGCGCGCGATCGCCGAGGTCGCGTCCGCCGTCGCCCAGGGCGATATGTCCGGGTCCATCTCGGTCGAGGCGCAGGGCGAGGTCGCCGAGCTGAAGAACAACGTCAATCTGATGGTCGCCAACCTCCGCGAGACCACCCGCGCGAAGGACTGGCTGGAGTCCAACCTGGCCCGTATCGCCTCGCTGATGCAGGGCCACCGCGATCTGGTCGAGGTCGCCGATCTGATCCTGAGCGAGCTGACCCCGCTGGTCAACGCGCAGTTCGGGGCGTTCTTCCTCACCGCGGCCGGCGCCAGGCCCGGTGAGGGGCTCGAGCTCATCGCCGGATACGGCACCGATCAGGACGCGGTCGGTGGCGACGGCCAGACGCCGCGGCCCGGCCCCAGGGGTCGCGGGCTGGTCGCCCAGGCGGCGGTGGAGAAGAAGCGGATCCTCATCACCGACGTCCCGCCCGACTACATCACCATCGACTCCGGGCTGGGCTCCGCGCTCCCGGCCAGCGTGGTGATCCTGCCGATCCTCTACGAGGACCAGGTGCTCGGAGTGATCGAGCTGGCCTCGTTCAGCCGGTTCAGCGAGGTCCACCTGGCCTTCATCGACCAGTTCGTCAACACCATCGGCGTCTCGATCAACACCATCATCGCCAACGCCCGCACCGAGTCGCTGCTCTCCGAGTCCCAGCGGCTCACCACCGAGCTGCGCCAGCGCTCGAACGAGCTCCAGCGCTCCAACGCGGAGCTGGAGGAGAAGGCCGCACTGCTGGCGACCGCATCCCAGTACAAGTCCGAGTTCCTGGCCAACATGTCGCATGAGCTGCGCACCCCGCTGAACTCGCTGCTCATCCTGGCCCGGCTGCTCGCCGACAACCCCGAGGACCGGCTGTCCCCCCAGGAGGTGCAGTTCGCCGCCACCATCCACCGCTCCGGCTCCGATCTGCTCCAGCTGATCAACGACATCCTGGATCTGTCGAAGATCGAGGCCGGCCGGATGGACGTCCGTCCGAAGAAGCTGCCGCTGGTCAAGATCCTCGACTATGTGAACGCCACCTTCCGGCCGCTCGCCGCCGACCGGGGCCTGTCGTTCGAGATCGCGGTCGGCGAGGACGTACCGCGCGAGATGTTCTCCGACGAGCAGCGGCTCCAGCAGATCCTGCGCAATCTGCTCTCCAACGCCCTGAAGTTCACCTCCTCGGGCGGGGTGACGCTGCGCGTCGAGCGCACCCCGGGAGCGCAGTTCGAGGAGGAGACGCTGCGGGCCGCGGACGCGGTCATCGCGTTCTCCGTCACCGACACCGGTATCGGCATCCCGCCGGAGAAGCTGCCGGTGATCTTCGAGGCGTTCCAGCAGTCCGACGGCACCACCAGCCGGAAGTACGGCGGGACGGGCCTCGGCCTGTCCATCAGCCGGGAGATCGCCGGAATGCTGGGCGGCCGGATCGTGGCCGAGAGCGAACTGGGCGTCGGCTCCCGCTTCACCCTCTACGTCCCCGCGCACTACAGCGGCGTCGCCCCGGCCCCCGACCCCTCGGACCCCAGGGCCACCGGCTCCTCCGTCCCGGCGGCCGCCCCCGCCTCGGACGAGACGCTGCCGGACACCGCCGACCACGCCCCGAGCGGGGTCTTCGGCGAGGCGGACAGCCTGGTCGCCAGCCGGCTCGCCGTCCGGGCCCCGGGCGGCGGGGCGGAGGCCGGGGCCGGGAGCGAGCGGGAGGCCGAGGGCGAGGGCGAGGACCACGACGACGGCTGGCCGGGGACCACCCAGCTCAAGGAGTGGCAGCGCGGACGCCCCGGCCAGGTGCTGAACGGCCGCCGCATCCTGATCGTCGACGACGACATCCGGAACGTCTTCGCGCTCACGCACGTGCTGGGCCGGGTCGGCATGACGGTGAAGTACGCGGAGAACGGCCGCGAGGGGCTCGAGGTGCTGCACCGCAACCCGGACGTCTCGCTGGTCCTGATGGACGTGATGATGCCGGAGATGGACGGGTACGAGACGATCCGGGCCATCCGGAGCACACCGCGGCTCGCCGAGGTGCCGATCCTCGCCCTCACCGCGAAGGTCATGCCCGGCGACCGGGAGAAGGCCATCGACAGCGGCGCCAATGGCTATGTCCCCAAGCCCGTGGACGTCGACCGGCTGATGTCGGCGATCCTCGATCTGCTCGATCCGGACGGTGAGGTGGGGGAGCCGGACGAGCCCGGGAGCGGTGACGCCACGTCCGGCGGGTCCGACGGGTCCGCCGGCTCTGACGGGTCCGCCGGCTCTGACGGGTCCGGCGGGTCCGACGGTGACACCGCCGTATCCGCTGAGGGCGGGTCCGGAGAGGGCGCCGCGCCTGCCGAGACCGGTCCGCCGAGGCCGAGGCAGGGGGAGAGATGACTACGAGCGTGTCCGAGAAGGCCGGAATCCTCATCGTCGACGACATGGAGGAGAACCTGATCGCGCTGGAGGCCGTCCTCGGCCCGCTCGATCAGCAGCTCGTCCGCGCCCGCTCCGGCGAGGAGGCACTGAAGGCGATGCTGCGGCAGGACTTCGCCGTCGTACTGCTCGATGTGCTGATGCCGGGCATGGACGGCTTCGAGACCGCCGCCAACATCAAGCGGCTCGACCAGACCAAGGACGTCCCGATCATCCTGCTGACCGGGACCGACGCCGACTCCGACTACGCCTACCGGGGCTATGCGATCGGCGCCGCCGACTTCCTCACCAAGCCCTTCGACCCGTGGCTGCTGCGGACGAAGGTCAATGTGTTCCTGGAGATGCATCGCAAGAACCGCCAGCTCGAGGCGCGGACCGAGCAACTGGCCGACCGGGTCGAGGAGCTGGAGCGCACGGTCGAGGGGCTGCGGAAGTACGCCGAGAAGTGAACGGTCGGGGCTGGGCTCCCGGTCAGGGCTCCACGGCCGCGACGAGGACGGCCACCGTGGGCGGCTGGTCCCCCGGGGGCGGGGCGGCTTCCGCCACCGCCACTCGTACCGCCCTCGCCACGTCCACGGCACGGTGACCCGCCGCCACGGCCAGCTCGATCCGGATGTGCGCCCCCTCGATCCGCACGGCCCGGGGCGAGCCCAGCACCGGTGCGAGCCGCGCGACGCCGGGCACGGAGGTGGCGGCACGGGCGACGGCAGCGGTGGCGGGGTCGGGGCCGGGGCCGGTGGCGGGGCTGTCGATCCGGTGGGGGCGCGGGGTCTCCGGGGGCCGGGCCGGGAGCTCGTCCAGCACCTCCGTCACCCGTATGTCCACCGCCTCCACCAGCAGACCGAGCCGGTCCGTCGCCGCGTCGAGCAGTACCTCGCGCAGCCGGTCCGCCGTCACCGGAAGCGGTTCCTCCAGCGTCGCCCCGCACTCCGCCGTGACGCGCAGGGGCCCCGGCGACAGGGCGCTCGGCGGGGGCGGCACCGCGGGCGTCCCCACGGAGTCGGGGTCGGCGGGTCCGATCCGCAGCGCGCCCAGACGCGCGCCGGGGACCGCGGCGGCGGCCCGCCCGAGCACATCGCCCGCCGCGCGTTCGGTGATCCAGGAACCGTCCTCCCGCGCGCCCAGGGGCAGCAGCCGACCGAGCCGCAATTGCTCCCTTACGGTCTGCGCGAGCCGGTCCGCGACCACCGCGTCACCCCTTACCGCCGTACGGACGTGAGCCCTACCGCTCTCAGCCTGCCGCATCGATCGCGCGAGTGCCGCATCTCCGAAGCGGTTCGGGGAATGCCCCTTTAAGGTGGCAATAGAGCGAGTGGAAATCGCTTCCCCCGCTCTTCGCCTCGGAAGGGACGATCGGTGATGTCCGAGACCGCACCACGGAACCGACCCGAGAACCCCGCAACGGAACCCGCCGCCGGTACGCCCAAGACGCTGGGCGCCGGGCCCGGCACCGCCTCGGTGGGCGCCGCCACCGATCGGCCCCGGCGGGGCGGGGGCGACCCGGCCCTGCGGGGGCGCACCACCATCGCCGACGGCGTCGTCGAGAAGATCGCGGGTATGGCGGCCCGCGATGTGGTCGGCGTCCACGCGATGGGCGGCGGCCTCGCGCGTACCTTCGGGGTCGTACGGGACCGGGTGCCCGGCGGCCGTTCGGTCACCCGTGGGGTGAAGGCGGAGGTGGGGGAGGTACAGACGGCCCTCGACCTGGAGATCGTGGTGGACTACGGCGTCTCCATCGCCGATGTCGCACGGGCCGTACGGGAGAACGTGATCGCGGCGGTCGAGCGGATGACCGGCCTCGAGGTCGTCGAGGTCAATATCGCGGTCAGCGATGTGAAGTTGCCGGACGAGGAAGAGGAATCGCCGGAGCCGCGGCTCCAGTAGGCCGGCAGCGGTTCCGGTCGGCTCCAGCGAAGGAGCACACGATGAGCATGGCCGTGGTCGGGATGATCGCGGGAATGGCGCTGGCTTTCGCAGGTTACTTCGGTGGATTCGGGGCCTTTCTGCTGGTGGCGGCGTTGGGAGCCGTCGGGTTCATCGTCGGCCGGTTCCTGGACGGTGATCTGGAACCGGGCGACTTCTTCCGTTCCCGTGGCCGTGACGGACGGCCGCGGTGAACGCCATGACGACCGTAAGGACGTGCCGTGGTGGAGCCGGGTGAGCGGGGCGCGACGCGGATCGCGGACCGGGTCGTCGCGAAGATCGCCTCGCAGGCGGCGCGGGAGGCGTTGCGGGGCGGCGGCGCGGCGGATTCCGGTGTGGGCGGCGGTGCGGACGCGGGTGCGAATGCCCGTGCGCATGCCGGTGTGAACCCAGGTGTGAACCCCGGTGACAGCCCCGGTGCGAACCCTGGTGTGAACCCCGGTGAGGTCGCCCTCGCCGATGTCGTCGGCGCGGCGCGGCCGTACGCGGTCGCCGCGGTACGCGGGGGCGTCGCCCGCGTCCGGGTCGCCGTCGAGCTCGGCTATCCCTCGGACATCGGCGCGCACTGCGGTGCGGTGCGTCGTCAGGTGATCGAACGGGTAGGCGAGATGACGGGCATGGAGGTGCCCGAGGTCGCGGTGACGGTCGAACGGCTGCATGTGCCGCGGTGGGAGCGCCCGGAGCGCAGGGCGCGTCGGGGGAGGGACAGGGTGCGATGAACGCGGACCAGAAGATGCGTCAGTCCACCTCGGCGTCGGCGTACGGCGCGAGGGCGGGGACGGGCGCCGGTCCCGGTGCCGGGGACGGGGATCCGCCCGGGCGCGTCCGGCGGTTCTGGTCCGAGCGGCGGGTACCGGCGGGGATCGTCGCCCTGGCCATCGCCGCGGTCAGTGGGCTGCTGCTGTACGACGTGGCGGCGGTGCGCTCGGGGTGGCGCGCCATGCGGTGGCGGGACTGGCTCGCCGATGAACTCGCCGCTCGGCCCCTGGACAACGCCTGGATGGTGGCCGGGGCGGCGCTGCTGGCCGCGCTGGGGGTGTGGATGGTGGTCATGGCGATGGCGCCGGGGCTGCGAGGGCTGCTGCCGATGCGCGCGCCGGAGTCGGGGGCGGGGGTGGGGGCGGAAGCTGAGGCCGCCATTCGAGCGGGAATCGACCGAACGTCGGCGGGGCTGGTGCTGCGGGACCGGGCGATGGAGGTGCCCGGTGTCCGGTCGGCCCGTGTGGACGTCGGCCGGCGGCGGATCAGGGCCCGCGCGCTGGCCCACTTCCGCGATCTCGACGAGGTACGCGCGGATCTGGACGCCGCCCTCCACGAGGGCATCCGCCAACTGGGTCTGGCCCGGCCGCCCGCCCTCTCCGTCCGCGTACGGCGCTCGGCGAAGTCGAAGGGGTGAGCACGCCATGCTGAGTGTCGTCAACCGGGTGCTGCTGGGGCTCGTGGGTCTGGTGCTGGCCGCTGCGGGCGCGGTGATCCTGGCCGGGTGGCCGCCGTTCGACGGCCGCGACGATGTGCTGCTCAGCCGGGCGGACCGCACGCGGTGGCGGGACACCGGATGGTTCTGGCCGGCCGTCATCGCGGCGCTTGCGGTGCTGTTCGTGCTTTCGCTGTGCTGGTTCCTGGTCCAGCTCCGACGGCGCCGCCTCCAGGAAGTGCTCGTGGAGACGGGCGACGGCGAGGGCGCCCTGCTCCGGGGCCGCGCCCTGGAGGCCGCGTTGTTGTCGGACGCGGAGTCGCTGGACGGCGTGGAGCGCGCCCATGTGCTGCTGCGGGGCCGCCGGACGACACCGGAGGCCCGGATGGGCTTGGCCCTGGAGGCGCGGGCGGACCCGCTGGCGACTCTGGACGCGGTGCGGGCGGAGGCCCTGGAACGCGCCCGCACGTCGGCGGGCCTGGGAGCCCTCCCGGCGGAGGTGCGGCTGAGGGTGGCCCGGCATGGGGCGGAGCGGGCGCGATAACCCTGCGACCGGCCGATGCGCGCCGCGCGCGCCCGCCTTCGCAGGGCCTTCCCCACCCCGCCCCTCCCCGAAACCAGGGGGCTCCGTCCCTACGACCCCCGGGGCTCCGCCCCTACGACCCCCGGGGCTCCGCCCCTACGACCCCCGGGGCTCCGCCCCTACGACCCCCGGGGCTCCGCCCCTACGACCCCCGGGGCTCCGTCCCCACGACCCCCGGGGCTCCGCCCCCATGCCCCCCGGGGGCTCCGCCCCCACGACCCCCGGCTGGGGCTGCGGCCCCGCCTCCCGTTGGGGCTTCGTCCCACGAGCCCTGTTGGGGCGCCGCCCCCGGCCCCGCTCCTCAAACGCCGGAGGGGCTGGAGGGAGCCGGAGAGGCCGGAGACAGCCGGAGGGGCCGGGCAGGGGACCGGCCGGGCCTGACTCAGCGCGGTTCGGTGCCCGCCTGACGGGTCGGTCGGGGGCACCGGCGGGGCGGGTGTCGGGCTGGGGGCGGGCTTGGCCGGAAAGCCAGCCTCTCCGGCGTTTGAGGAGCGGGGTCCGGGGCGGAGCCCCGGTGGGGGTCTAGGGGGCGGAGCCCCATGGTTTCGGGAAGGGGCGGGGTGGGGGAATCCCCGCCAGAGGCGCCCACGGCCCGCGCTCGGCGTCCGGCCGCACCATGCCCGGGTCTTCGGCCTGGTGGCCGTATCGTGCCCCGGCCGGCCGTGGGCGGGAGTGCCGTGGCTGTACCGTGCCCAGGCTTTGGGCGGGAGCCCCGTGGCCGCACCATGCCCAGGCCGTGGGCGGAGCCTCGTGGCTGTACCGTGCCCGGGCCGTGGGCGGGAGTCCCGTGGCCGTGTCGTGCCCAGGCTTGGGTGGGAGCTTCGTGGCTGTACCGTGCCCAGGCCGTGGGTGGAGCCTCGTGGCCGCACCGTGCCCAGGCTTTGGGCGGAGCCTCGTGGCCGTGTCGTGCCCAGGCCTTGGGCGGGAGCTCCGTGGCCGCACCGTGCCCGGGCCTTGGGCGGAGCCTCGTAGCCGCACCGTGCCCAGGCCGTGGGCGGAGCCTCGTGGCCGCACCGTGCCCAGGCCCAGGCCCCGTAGGCCCACCCCCAAGCCCCTCAGATGTTGTGGAGCGCCCCGCCGTCCACCGGAAGCATCACCCCGGTCAGATACGACGCCGCAGGCGAGAGCAGGAACGCCGCGGCCTTCCCGAATTCCTCGGGCGTCCCATACCGCCGCAGCGCGATCGCCGCCGCGTTCCGCTCCCGCGCGGCATCCGCGTCGCCGGAGAGGGAATCGAGCTCGCGCACGCGGTCGGTGTCGATGCGGGCCGGGAGGAGGCCCACGACGCGGATGCCGCGGGGGCCGACCTCGAGGGAGAGGGACTTGGCGAAGCCCGCGAGGCCGGGGCGCAGGCCGTTGGAGACGGTGAGGCCGGGGATCGGCTCGCGGACGGAGCCGGAGAGGACGAAGCCGATCACGCCCCCGGAGGGGAGCTGCTCCGCGGCGGTGCGGGCGAGGCGGACGGCGCCGAGGAAGACGGAGTCGAAGGCGGCCTGCCACTGGGCGTCGGTGATGTCGGCGGTCAGCCCGGCCGGCGGGCCGCCGACACTGATGAGGACGCCGTCGAAGCCGCCGAACCGCTCCCGGGCGGTGGCGATGAGGCGGGCCGCCGCCTCGGGGTCGGCGTTGTCGGCGGCGACCCCGACCGCGTTCGGCCCGAGGTCGGCGGCGACGGCGGCCGCCGTATCGGCGTCGCGGCCGGTGATGACGGTCTTCGCACCGTCGGCGATCAGCTCACGGGCGGTCGCGAGCCCCAGCCCGCGGGTGGCCCCGGTGACGATGTACACCCGGTCTTTGAGTCCAAGATCCATGGGGTCAGTCTGCCCTGGGCCGTTCCGCGAGGGTGAGGGCGGTCCCCACCAGTCCGATGTGGCTGAACGCCTGCGGGAAGTTGCCGAGCTGCCGACCGGTGGCCGGGTCGTACTCCTCGGCGAGCAGCCCGACGTCGTTGCGGAGCGCGAGGAGGCGTTCGAAGAGGGCTCGGGCTTCCTTGTGGCGGCCGGCCAGCTGGAGGGCGTCGGCGAGCCAGAAGGAGCAGGCGAGGAAGGCGCCCTCGGAGCCGGGGAGGCCGTCCACGCCGCCGTCGGTGGTGTAGCGGCGGATCAGGCCGTCCTCGCTGAGTTCGCGGCGGATCGCGTCGATGGTGCCGAGGACACGGGGGTCGGTGGCGGGGAGGAAGCCCACGCGCGGGATGAGCAGGGTCGCGGCGTCCAGCTCGGCCGAGCCGTAGGACTGGGTGAAGGTGGACCGCTCGGGGTCGTAGCCCTTCTCGCAGACCTCGCGGTGGACGGCGTCGCGCATCGCGCGCCAGCGGTTCGCGTCCCCGCCCAGCCGCGGGTCGGCCTCCATCGCGCGGACGGCGCGGTCGGCGGCCACCCACGCCATGACCTTGGAGTGGACGAAGTGGCGGCGGGGCCCGCGGACCTCCCACAGCCCCTCGTCGGGGTCGCGCCAGGCCGACTCCAGGAAGTCCATCAGCGCGGTCTGGATCTTCCAGGCGTGCGGTTCGGCGGGCAGCCCGGAGGCGCGGGCGAGGTGGAGGGTGTCGAGCACCTCGCCGTAGATGTCGAGCTGGCGCTGGTCGACCGCGTCGTTGCCGACCCGGACCGGGGTCGAGCGCTCGTACCCCTCCAGCCAGCTCAGCTCCTGCTCATGGACCCGGCGCTCGCCCGCCAGGCCGTACATGATCTGCAACTCGGCCGGGTCGCCGGCGATCGCCCGCAGCAGCCAGTCGCGCCAGGCGACGGCCTCGTCGTGGTAGCCGGCGCGGAGCAGGGCGTTCAGGGTGAGCGTGGAGTCGCGCAGCCAGCAGTAGCGGTAGTCCCAGTTGCGGACCCCGCCCAGCCGCTCGGGCAGCGAGGTGGTGGGGGCCGCGACGATCCCGCCGCTCGGGGCGTAGGTGAGCGCCTTGAGGGTGATCAGGGAGCGCATGACGGCATCCCGGTACGGGCCCTCGTAGCGGCAGCGGGCGGCCCAGCCGCGCCAGTCCTCCAGGCTGGCGTGGAGGGAGCGGTACGGGTCGATGAGCCGTGGGCGGGGCTCGTGGGAGGGGTGCCAGGTGAGCACGAAGGCCACCTGGTCCCCGGCCGAGACGGTGAACTCGGAGCGGGTGCTGAAGTCCTCGCCGTAGGTGCGTACCTCGGGCTCCGAGCGCAGCCATACGGAGTCCGGCCCGGCGATCGCGATCCGGTGGCCGTCGGTGCGGCGCACCCAGGGGACGACCCGCCCGTAGTCGAAGCGGAGCCGCAGGACACCGAGCATCTCGACGCTGCCGGAGACGCCCTCGACGATGCGCACGACGTCGGGGGCTCGGTCGCGCTGCGGCATGAAGTCGATGACCTTGACCGTGCCCGTCTCCGTCTCCCAGACCGACTCCAGGACGAGGGAGTCGTCGCGGTAGCCGCGGCTGGTGCAGGCGCCCGCGCCCTTGGGGGCGAGCCGCCAGTGGCCGTTGTCGCGGTCGCCGAGGAGCGCGGCGAAGCAGGCGGGGGAGTCGAAGCGGGGCAGGCACAGCCAGTCGATCGAGCCATGGCGGCTGATCAGTGCCGCCGTCTGGTGGTCACCGATGAGGGCGTAGTCGTCGATGTGCTGGGCCATGTCGGGCGCTTTCCCGGGGAAGCGGGATTCTAGGCCCCTGCCCGGTCAGGATCCGCTGGGCCGCTCCCCGCTACCAGAAGCGGATCGGCGGAAGTCGGCCGCGGTTCGGACGCGCCCGAAGGGGTGCGGGGCTGTATAGATACGCGGCTCCGCCGCGGGGCGCGACCAGCCACGACGGCGTCGCGGACGAGCGACGGCATGGTGGGGCACGTCCTGCGGACCGCTTAGTCCGCGGCGGCCGCGGCGGGGACCTTCTCCGACGTCGCCGCCGCCTTCGCGGCCTCGGCGGCGCGGTCCCGGCGCTCGCGGCGGGCCAGCACGAACCAGCCGATGGGCACACCGGCGGAGAACAGCCACCACTGGACCGCGTACGCCATATGCGGGCCGATGTCGCTGTGGTTGGGCGCGGCGACCGGCTGGGGCTGCTTGCCGCCCTTGGGGGAGGACGAGGTGAGCTCGATGTAGCCGCCGAGGACGGGCCGGGACAGCGCCTTCGCCTGCTGTTCGCTGTTGATCAGCGAGACCTGGCGGGGCGGCAGCCCCTGCTTGTCCTTGATGCCGCTGTTGCCGGTGGTCTCGTCGGCCTTCAGCCGGCCGGTGACGGTGACCTTGCCGGAGGGCGCGGCGGGGACCTTGGGGAACTTGGTGAGGTCCGTGCCCGCCGGGATCCAGCCCCGGTTGACCAGCACCGCGCGGTCGTCCGGGAGCAGCAGCGGGGTGAGGACGAAGTAGCCGATGGACTGCTCGTCGGAGCCGGTGCGCTGGCGCACGACGACCTCATGGGCGGTGTCATAGGTGCCGGTGGCGGTCACCGTGCGCCAGGTGTCGTCGCGGGGGACCGTACGGCCGGGGGCGGTGAACTTCTCGACGGCGACGGCCGGGGCGTCGAGGTTGTCCCCGATCAGCTGGTTCTGCGCGACCCGGTGCTCATGGCGGTGCAGCTGCCAGAAACCCAGCCTGATCATCGTCGGGATCAGGGCCAGGGCCACGAGTGTGAGGATCACCCACTGCCGGGTCAACAGGAAGCGGTACACATCCTTGACCCTACTCGGCGTGGATTGTCCCTCGGCCGCTGGGGGCGCCCCGGGACAATCCACGCAGGTGGCCGGGTTCACACATGGTCGACGATGCCCACCTTCCCCTCCGCCCGAGCGCAGTGCGCACAGCAGTAGAACTGGCCGTCGGCCTCCACGCCCTGCCCGATGATCTGGGCCCGGCAGTGCTCGCAAATGGGCGCCATGCGGTGGATGGCGCACTGGAAGCAGTCGAAGACGTGCACATTGCCCTGTGCGTGCACTTCGAATGTCATCCGGTAGTCGTTTCCGCAGACCTCACAACGTGCCATGCGCCTCAGCGTGCGGGGCCGCGCGGTGGCGAGCGAGCGGCGGGCGGGCGCGTCGCGCCGACTTCACCTGTTTGTCGGCGGCGCGGGGGTGACGTCCTGGAGGAGCTGCATGAAGGCCGCCTCGTCGATGACCGGCGTGCCGAAGGAGCGGGCCTTGGTGGTCTTGGACGTGGGCGACTCGGGGTCGTTGGTGACCAGCACGCTGGTGAGCCGGGAGACGCTGGTGGCCACGTGCAGCCCGGCCTCGACGGCCCGGTCCTCCAGCAGCTCGCGGTCCACGGAGGTGTCACCGGAGAACGCCACCCGCATCCCCTGGACCAGCTGCCCGCCCGGCTCGTAGCGCCCGGGGTTGGGGTACGGGCAGGCGGGGCGCTTGCGGCTGGGGCGCCAGGTCTGCCGATACGAACGCTGACGGCCGATGGCCGGTCCCTCGGACCACTCCGTGAGCGGCTGGCAGGCGAGCAGGGGCAGCCGCAGCCCGGCCTCGGCGGCCCGGTGGAGGCTGGGCCGGAAGGTCTCGGCGAGCACCCGCGCGTCGTCCAGTGCGTGGTGGGCGCGCCGCTGGACCACTCCGTAGTGCGCGGCGAGGGTCTCCAGCTTGTGGTTGGGCAGCGGCAGGCCCAGCTCCTTGGAGAGGGCGATGGTGCACAGCCGCTGCCGCACGGGCGCGGCGCCGCGGGTGCGGGCGTACTCGCGGGCGAGCATCGACCAGTCGAAGGCGGCGTTGTGCGCGACCAGGACGCGGTCGGCCAGGCGCTCGGAGAGCTCCGCGGCGATCTCGGGGAAGCGCGGGGCGTCCGCCAGCATCTCCTCCGTCAGGCCGTGGATCCACACCGGGCCGGGATCGCGCTGCGGATTGACCAGCGTGTACCAGTGGTCCTGCACCGCGCCCCGGGCGTCGAGCTGATAGACCGCCGCGGAGACGATCCGGTCGTCGCGGGCGAGGCCGGTGGTCTCCACGTCGACGACCGCGTACCCCTGCGGATAGGTGGCCGGCCAGGCGGACGGCGGGGCGAGGTGCGGGGCGGCTGCCGTGGGGTCTTCGAGCATGGTCAATGAGGATACGGGCCGTCACCGACAACCCCGACCGGCGGGCCGGTCGGGACGTACGCCGCCCCGGGGTTGACGGGGCGTCGGGCCGGGCGGCGGATCGGAGCGCGTACATCGCGGGCCGGAACCTGTACGCGGCGGGCCGGAACCTGTACGTGACGGGTCAGGACCTGTACGCGGCGGGTAGGAGCCGGTACGTGGCGGGTCAGAGCTTGGGCAGGGCCAGTTGCAGGTCGACGTCGCTGATGAGGAGGCGGCCGGCGCGCTTGTCGCCCGGGCGGTCGGGCACCGTCACCTTCACTCCGGGCGAATCCCCGGTGAGAACCGTCACCTTGGCGCCGTCGAAGCGCGGGGCCCGCTGGCGGATGACGGACTTCAGGCGGTCGGCGGCCCGTTCGGCGGTCCTTTTGCCGTCGGTGAGGGCGCAGATGACCCCGGATGTCCGCTTCGCCGACTTCGCCAGCTGACCGGTGGCCGAGAGGCGCACCGGTTCCTTGGGGTTCTTCCCGCCGAAGTCGACGCGGTAGACATCGCCCAGACAGTCGCCCAGCGCCCGGTAGTCCGGGTCGTCCGCCACGGACTTGCCCTTGGCCGGGCGCACCGCCGACAGATCCTTACCGGCGTAGCCGAAGGAGATCTCGTCCTTGGCGACCTGGAGGGTGATCCCGTCCTTCGCCCAGACGGTCTCGCCGTGCCAGGTGCGCCGGGCGAAGCCGCCCGCCTTGAGCTTGGCGGTGACGCGGTCCGCGTCGAAGGAGCCCTGCCAGTGTCCGGCGTATCCATTGGTCACATCGGTGTCGATCATGGCTGGATCGAGGCCATAGGCGTGGGCGTTGAAGCGGTAGCCCGTCATCAGCGGACTGCCCGCCTGGCCGACGGCGCGGAACCGCTGGGAATCGCCCTTCTCGCCCGTCTCGCCCTTCTCCAGAGATCGCACCCGGGCGGCGTCGAGATAGGAGACCTGGGCCCCCGTCGCGCCCGCGACCGAGATGTGCCCCACCGCGTCCATCAGGGCTGAGGGTGAGTCATCGCCGCCCGATCCGGAGGAACACCCCGTGGTGAGCGCCGACAGCAGGCAGGCGAAGGCTATGCCACCGATCCGGAACCGTTCTCTGGCTCTGCGCACAGGCGGGGAGCTTAATCGGCCATGCGGCCGGAGGCGAGACCTGTTGTTGACGCCGCATCTACCATACTTGTTGGTAACTACCCCTAGCGGCGGCCTTACGGGCGGTTCTATGTTGCGGACATGCCGCACCTGCCCAATGCCGTGATGTGGTCGATACCGGCCTTTGTGCTGCTCGCCGTCGTGGAGATGGTGAGCTACCGCTTCCACCCCGATGACGACGCCGAGGGCTATGCGGCGAAGGACGCCGCGACCAGTGTCGGCATGGGGCTCGGCAGTCTGGTCTTCGATCTGCTGTGGAAGATCCCGATTGTGGCGATCTACGCCGCCGTCTACGAACTCACCCCGCTGCGCGTCCCGGTGGTGTGGTGGACGCTGCCGCTGATGCTGCTCGCCCAGGATTTCTTCTACTACTGGTCGCACCGCGGGCACCACGTCATCCGCATCCTGTGGGCGTGCCATGTGGTGCACCACTCCAGCCGCAAGTTCAACCTCACCACCGCCCTGCGGCAGCCGTGGACCACCTGGACCGTCTGGCCGTTCTACGTGCCGATGATCGCGCTCGGGGTGCATCCGGCGGCGGTGGCCTTCTGCTCGTCGGTGAACCTCGTCTACCAGTTCTGGATCCACACCGAGCGGATCGGCACCCTGCCGCGCCCCGTCGAGTTCGTCTTCAACACCCCCTCCCACCACCGCGTCCACCACGCCTCCCAAGGCGGCTACCTGGACCGCAACTTCGGGGGCATCCTCATCGTCTGGGACCGGCTCTTCGGATCCTTCGTCCCCGAGACCGAGCGGCCCGTCTACGGCCTGACGAAGAACATCGACACCTACAACCCGCTGCGCGTGGCCACGCACGAGTACGTGGCCATCGCCCGTGACATCGCGGCGGCGCGGGACTGGCGCGAGCGGGCGGGCCGGGTCTTCCGGGGGCCGGGCTGGCAACCCGCGCGGGCCCCGGAGGCGGGTCTCCCGGAGGCCGGTACGCGGGAGGTCGGTTCCCCGGAAACCAGCCCTGAGACCGGTCCGGAGACCGGTCCGGGGGCCGGTCCGGAGGCCGGTCCGGAGGCCGGGCGGCCGGAGCCGGTCGGCGAGAGCGCGCGGTGACGGCCGCCGCCGGGCGCGCGACGACGGTCCTGCGGGCCCTCTTCGCGCTGCTGACCGGCGTTCACCTGGGCGCGCTGCTGGTGGACGCCACCACCGTCGTCCACCTCACCAAGCCCGCCCTGATGCCCGTGCTCGCCGTATGGGCCCTGGCACGCGGCGGGCCGTGGCCGCTCCCGGCCGCGCTGCTGTGCGGCTGCGGGGGCGATGTGCTGCTCCAGATCGGCGGCGAGACCGCGTTCCTGGCCGGAATGGGGTGCTTCGCGGCCGGGCACCTCTGCTATCTGACGCTGTTCGCCCGCGCCGGGCGGCGCCGTACGGCGCCCTGGGCGGCCGCCGGGTACGGGGCCGCGTGGCTGGGCACGGTGGCGCTGCTGTGGCCCGGCCTCGCGGCGCATCTGCGGCTTCCCCTCGCGGGCTACAGCCTGCTGCTGACGGTCATGGCGCTCGCCGCGCTCGGGGCGGGTCCGTGGACCGGGCTCGGCGGGGCGCTGTTCATGCTCTCCGACACCCTGATCGCGGCCGGGCTCGCCGACTGGCCCCGGCCGCCGGTGCCCCAGTTCTGGACCATGGCCACCTATACAGCCGCCCAGTGGCTGCTGATGGCGGGGGCGACGCGCGAGGGAGCCCCGCGCCCCGCGCCGGAACGGGCGCTCGTCAGCCCGTGACCGGCAGCCGCCTGAGCCTGACCACCCGCAGCGGGTCCGAGTGGCGGTCATGGCTCAGCTCCCAACCCCGGGCGCGCGCCGCCTCGACCACATAGCCCGCGCCCACCCCGCGGTACTCGCGCACGGGGATGTCGTGCGGGCCCGGCGGCGGGGCCTTCCTCGCCTTCTGGGCGGCCAGTTCCTTGGCGGTCCAGCCCGCGACGCGCTTGTCGACCCGGGCCCGGTAGAAGGCCGCGTCGCCCTCGTGCCGCAGCTCCGGGAGCGTCACGCACCAGGCGGGCCAGATCTTCACGCTGTCCCCGAACTTGTCGATCAACCCGAGGAACCCCTTCTCGAACCCGGGGATCACCGTAAGGATCTCGGCCACGATTCCGAAGGCGATGAAGCCGAGGAAGATCACCACGATCAGCGCCCACCACAGCGGCAGCAGCAGTACGGTCAGCACGAACCGGATCAGCAGCGAGAAGGCCGGCCGCGGCGGCAGCGGTCCCCAGGGGGCGTCGTGGTGCACGGGACGGGGTCCTCTCGCGGCTTCATGGGAACACGTACGGGCCGCCGGGCGGCTGCTCCGCCCCGGCGGCCCGTGCATTGTGTCAGCCGGTCACTTCTCGACGGCGTCCAGGGCGTCCGCGAGCCCGGCGCCGTAGAAGCCGTTGTACCGCTTGCCGCCCTCGCACACCGCGTCGACCGTGCCGTCGCCGTCGATGTCGTACGGCGTCGGGCAGGCCAGGTCATCGGCCTCGGCCTTGAGTAGCGCCTTCACCTGCCCCGCGGAGGCGTGCGGATGGGTGCTCTTGATGAGCGCCGCGACACCGGCCACATGCGGCGAGGCCATCGACGTGCCCGCCATGTAGCCGTACTGCCCGCCCGGCAGCGTGTTGTAGATCAGGCCGCTGGTGGCCGGGGGCTCCGGCTTCTGGTAGGCGGTGCTGTCGCCGCCGGGGGCCGCGATGTCGATGATCCCCAGACCGTAGTTGGAGAACGAGGACTTGAGCGCCTTGGCGCCGGTCGAGGCGACCGTGACGACGCCCGGCAGCTGGGTCGGGATGTCCAGGCAGACGCTCGGGTCCACCTCCCGGTCACCGGGGGTGGTGTCGTTGGGGCTGGAGGGGTCGGTGATCTTGTCCGAGGTCAGGTCGTAGTTCTCGTTGCCCGCCGCGGCCACATTGACCACGCCCCGGCGCTCGGCGTACGAGGAGGCCCGGCGCACCGCCTCGACCAGGGCCTTCTGGTCCGGGTCGGTGGTGCAGTTGAAGTACCACGGGTCGGTGTAATAGCTGTTGTTGGTGACGTCCACGCCGTGCTCGGCGGCCCAGACGAAGCCGCAGACGACCGCCTCGGTGTAGAAGAACCCGGCCGTCGTGGACACCTTGATCCCGGAGACCTTGACGCCCGGGGCCACACCGGTGACGCCGATGCCGTTCTTCGCGGCGGCGATCTCGCCGGCCACATGCGTGCCGTGCGGGGACTCCTCGGCGCTCGGCCGCCAGGCGCCGTCAGCGGTGTCCGGCTTGCCCGTCACACAGTTGACGGACGCCTTACGGTCGAAGTTCGGCGCCAGATCGGGGTGGGTGTCGTCCACACCGGTGTCGATGACCCCGACGGTGACCTTACGGCTGCCCAGGCTCTTCTCGTGCGCCTTGTCCGCCTTGATCGCCGGCAGATCCCACTGCAACGGCTCCAGCGGGTCCTGCCCGGCCTTCGCCTTGGCCGCCACCGCCTGCCGCTGCTTCTCGCTCAGCAGCTTCGGCGTGTCGATGTCGTCGGTGGACTGGGCGGGCAGCGGGGCGGTGCGGGTGTTCCCGGCGGAGGTGACGCCGCGCACCTTACGGACGGTCTTGGCGAAGTCCGGGTTGGCGGAGTGGACGACGATGACGCCGATCCGGTCGTAGGACACGACGACCGTGCCGCCGGCCTGGGCGATGGCCTTGCGGATCCGGGACGGGTCCTGCCCCGGGCGGGTGTTGACGACATAGCTCAGGGACGGGCCGTCGGCCGCGGCCGCCGCGGCGGCGTGGCCGTCCCGGCCGAGCGCGGTGGCGGTGGTGGGCAGGAAGGCCAGCGCGGTGGTGAGCGCCATGGCGGCGGGTATCGCGGCGGTGCGCAGCGGCAGGGAGGTGCGGCGCGGCGTCATGGGTACTCCGGTTCTCTCGACGGTTCTCTCGAGATGGGTCTCGAGGTGGATGAGGAGGCTCTGGGCGGGCGGACCGGGCTGGATCGCCAGCGTTCCGGACCGGGGGCGCGGACGCGCGCTCAGCGCGCCACTCGGGGGACGTGGAGCCCCCGGGCGCGGGCGGCGGTCCGGCGGGCCGCGTCAACGGCGGCGGTTCGGCCGGGGTCATCCGCACAAGCGAATGTGCGCGCCCTCGTGGCGCGGCTCCCGCGCGCCGCCTCGACGGCCCGGGACGCCGCGGAACCGGGGCAAGGACGGCGGGGAGTGGTGAACGGGTGGTGCGAAGCCGACGGGCCGTCAAAAACCCGCCGTCCGGGTCTTGGAGGAGCCGATCTCAGATGAGCCATGGGGTCTCCACTTCATCCTTGCGGGCCGCCCGAACGCCGTCCGCGGCTGGGCGGGTACATGACGAAGGAAGCTATCGCTGATCAAGGTCGGACATCAATGCATTCCGGAAGAAAACCCGCCACAGTACCCGGAGCCGATCCCTCCCCGGAATTCTTATCCGTCTTTCAATCAACCGGCCCCTGTCGTACGGGTCCGCGTCGCCCTACCATGCGTGATCTGGATCACTCTCGACGCCGTATTCATCCCCGTCGGACCCACTCACCAGGAGAGACCGTGGATACCGCACCGGCCAACGATCGCCCCGACGATCAGCGGCAACTTGACCGTTCTGCCTACGCCGAGGTGCAAGCGAGCGCGGAGTTCGGCGAACTGCGCGGTGCCCACCGCTCGTTCGCCTTCCCGCTCACCATCGCGTTCGTCAGCTGGTACCTGCTCTACGTCCTGCTGTCCAACTACGCGGGCGGGTTCATGGGCACCAAGGTCGTGGGCCACATCAATGTGGCCCTGGTGTTCGGGCTGGCCCAGTTCCTGACCACCTTCCTCATCGCCTGGTGGTACTCCCGGCACGCCGCCGCCAAGCTGGACCCCCGCGCCCAGGCCATCAAGTCCCGTCTGGAGGAGCGCGCATGAGCCTCCACGTGCTCGCGGCCGAGAGCGCCTCGGACAACCGGCCGCTGATCGTCACGCTCTTCGCGGTCTTCGTCGTGGCGACCCTGGCCATCACCGTCTGGGCCGGCCGGCAGACCAAGAACGCCACCGACTTCTACGCCGGCGGCCGCCAGTTCACCGGCTTCCAGAACGGCCTGGCCATCTCCGGCGACTACATGTCCGCCGCGTCCTTCCTCGGCATCGCCGGCGCCATCGCGCTCTCCGGCTACGACGGCTTCCTGTACTCGATCGGCTTCCTCGTCGCCTGGCTGGTGGCCCTGCTGCTGGTCGCCGAGCCGCTGCGCAACTCCGGCCGCTACACGATGGGCGACGTGCTCGCCTACCGGATGCGCCAGCGCCCGGTGCGCACCGCCGCGGGCGTCTCCACCATCGTGGTCTCGATCTTCTACCTGCTGGCGCAGATGGCGGGCGCGGGGGTGCTGGTCTCCCTGCTGCTGGGCATCACCAGCGAGGCCGGGAAGATCCTCATCGTCGTCCTCGTGGGCGTCGTGATGATGCTCTACGTCACCATCGGCGGTATGAAGGGCACCACCTGGGTGCAGATGGTCAAGGCCGTGCTGCTGATCGCGGGCACGCTGCTGATCACCTTCCTGGTGCTGCTGAAGTTCAACTTCAACATCTCCGAGCTGCTCGGCGAGGCCGCCAAGAACAGCGGCATCGGGGAGTCGTTCCTGGAGCCGGGGCTGAAGTACGGGGTCAACGCCACCACCAAGCTGGACTTCATCTCGCTCGGTATCGCCCTGGTCCTGGGCACCGCGGGCCTGCCGCACATCCTCATCCGGTTCTACACCGTGCCCACCGCCCGGGCCGCCCGTAACTCGGTCAACTGGGCCATCGGCATCATCGGCCTCTTCTACCTGATGACCATCGCGCTGGGCTTCGGCGCCGCCGCGCTGCTGGGGCACGACGACATCATCGCCTCCAACAAGTCGGGCAACACCGCCGCCCCCCTGCTCGCCGAGGAGATCGGCGGCGGACCGGACTCCACGGGCGGCGCCATCCTGCTCGCGGTGATCTCCGCGGTGGCGTTCGCGACGATCCTCGCCGTGGTCGCCGGACTCACCCTCGCCTCCTCGTCGTCCTTCGCCCACGACCTGTACGCCAACGTCATCCGCAAGGGCAAGGCGACCCAGGACGAGGAGATCTCGGCCGCGCGCTGGGCCACCCTCGGCATCGGCACCGTCGCCGTCGTCCTCGGGGTCTTCGCACGAGATCTCAACGTCGCCGGACTCGTGGCACTGGCCTTCGCGGTCGCCGCCTCCGCCAACCTGCCGACCATCCTGTACAGCCTCTTCTGGAAACGCTTCACCACCCAGGGCGCGCTGTGGTCCATCTACGGCGGACTGATCTCGTCGGTCTTCCTGGTGCTCTTCTCGCCCGTCGTCTCGGGCAAGGAGACCTCGATGTTCCCGGACGTGGACTTCCACTGGTTCCCGCTGGAGAACCCCGGACTGATCTCCATCCCGCTGGGCTTCCTGCTCGGCTGGCTGGGCACGATCGTCTCAAAGGAACAGCCCGACAAGGAGAAGTACGCCGAGCTGGAGGTGCGCTCGCTCACCGGGCACGGAGCCCACTGACCAGCCACTCCCACCCGCGCGGCCCCTCCATGTCACACCCGTCACGTACGCTGCGAGAGAATTGAGCAGTGCACGCACGCCAACCGTGGAGGGGCCGCCACCATGCTGATCGACACCTATGGTCGCGTAGCCAACGACCTGCGTGTCTCCCTGACCGATCGCTGCAATCTGCGCTGCACCTACTGCATGCCGGAAGAGGGCCTGCAATGGCTCGCCAAACCGGATCTGCTCAGCGACGACGAGATAGTCCGGCTGATCCGGATCGCCGTCACCGAGCTCGGGATCACCGAGGTCCGCTTCACCGGCGGTGAGCCACTGCTGCGCCCCGGTCTGGTCGGCATCGTGGAGCGCTGCGCGGAGCTCGACCCGCGCCCCCGGATGTCGCTCACCACCAACGGCATCGGTTTGGAACGCACCGCCCGGGCCCTGCGCGACGCGGGCCTGGACCGGGTCAATGTCTCGCTCGACACCCTGCGTCCTGAGGTCTTCCAGGCCATCACCCGGCGCAAGCGCCATGGCGATGTGCTGCGGGGCCTGGACGCGGCGCACACCGCCGGGCTGACCCCGGTGAAGGTCAACGCCGTGCTGATGCCCGGGCTCAACGACGACGAGGCGCCCGAGCTGCTCGCCTGGGCCCTGGAAAAGGAGTATGAGCTGCGCTTCATCGAGCAAATGCCGCTCGATGCGCAGCATGGCTGGAAGCGCGACGGCATGATCACCGCCGGGGACATCCTGGCCAGTCTGCGCACCCGCTTCACCCTCACGCCCGAGGGCGAGGAGGAGCGCGGCTCCGCGCCCGCCGAGCGCTGGCTGGTCGACGGCGGCCCGGCCCGGGTCGGCGTCATCGCCTCGGTCACCCGCCCGTTCTGCCGCACCTGCGACCGGACCCGGCTGACCGCCGACGGGCAGGTGCGCACCTGCCTCTTCGCGCGCGAGGAGTCCGATCTGCGCGGAGCGCTGCGCTCCGGCGCCCCGGACGAGGAGATCGCCCGGCTGTGGCGGCTGGCGATGTGGGGCAAGAAGGCCGGATCCGGGCTCGATGACCCGTCGTTCCTCCAGCCGGACCGGCCGATGTCGGCGATCGGGGGCTGACACCCCCGGGGCGGACCTTTCCGGAAGGGGCCCCTCCGGGGCGGCCCCTCGCGGGCGGCCCCGCCGCCGGCCGGAACCGCCCAAGCGGCGGAACCGGCTCCATAGCGACATGGGTTCGGTATATTCCTCGTGTCAACACTGAAGGGCCCGACCCGGGTGGCACCCCGAGCCAGGCCCTTCAACGCGGTTCACAAGCCCGGTCGCCCAGCTGCCGACCGGGCTTCCGCGTATGCGGATCCGGTCACGACCGGCTCGTGTCGGGGACGGCTATCGCACGAACTGTCCCACCGTGGCGATGACGGCCACGAGCAGCCCTGCCGCGGCCAGACGGACCTGCCACCTCTCGGCCTCGCTCCACCTTCGCTCGCGAGGTTTCGCGTCGCTTCGATCACCACTCACTCACTTCCTCCTCGCTCCTCCAGCAGCCCTGCTGAGGGATTCAGCAGGCCTGCCGTGAGGGGCGCGCTTCGGAAACGCCAGGAAGTATGGCATGGGGGAAGGCACACGGCGCACCGGAACCGCGCGACTGATCTGAGGTTTTCTTGAGCTTGCGGAATCGGTGTCAGCGGTCGGTGGCCGACCATTCCGCCAGCGGCACCACGTCCTTGAGGAAGCCCCGCACTCCGAGGAACTCCGAGAGATATTCGCGGTGTTCCTCGCAGGCGAGCCAGGTCTTGCGCCGCTCCGGGGTGTGGATCTTGGGGTTGTTCCAGGCCAGCACCCATACGGCGGGGGCGTGGCAGCCCTTGGCGGAGCAGATCACGGTGTCGGTCTCGGCGGCGGTCTCGCGGGTGTTCACACCGCAGACTCTACGAAAAGCCCGCCGGACATGACGACGCCGGGCAGCCACGGGGGGAGCCGCCCGGCGTCGGTCCGTCGCTCCGACGGGGGATGCGGAGCGCGTACGCAGTATGTCACGAGGGATGGGGCCCGGTGCACCGGTACTGCACTATTGATCTGAGGTTTTCTTGAGCTTACCGAAACATGGCAGGTCAGCCATGCTCACCGCGTCCAGGCTCGCTGATATGTCCGACGTCCTCCGGGACGGATTCCGCCCCGTGGGGGTCGCTCGGCTCCTCTCCGCGCCCGGCGATCAGCATCGGACGGGGCGGGGTCGGGATGAAGGTGGTGGGCAGCGAAGTGGCGTTCTCCCGGCCCGCGTTGGCTATCACGACCGCGATGTAGGGCAGCACCGCGCCGAGCACCAGGGCCACTATCGCCACATGGCGCTCCACGTTCCACAACACCGCCGCCAGCACGACCGCGATGGTCCGGACCGACATCGAGATCACATAGCGGCGCTGCCGGCCGCGTACGTCGTCGGCCAGCCCCTGCCGTGCTCCGGTGATCCGGAAGACCTCCGCATCGCCGTGCTTCCGCATCACGTTCCACCACCTGATCGCCGAGCGGGCTTCCCCCGCTCTGGGACGTACTCAACGTTACGCCGCGCCTGCTGTCGGTTCGAGACCGGGGCACCCTGATGGGTGCCGTCTCCGGCTACGCCAGAGGGTGGATCGGCCCTCCGGCGTGCGCCGTACCCGAAGTGGTCGAACACTGGAAGGGATCCGCATCCCCTCGCCGCGTGTCAGGGAGGCGACATGAACTGGCTATGGGCGATCGTCGTGGGCCTGATCCTGGGTGTGATCGCCAGGGCGATCCTGCCCGGTAAACAGGCCATTCCGCTCTGGCTGACCTGCGTCTACGGCATCCTCGGCTCCATTCTGGGCAATGCGGTGGCCGGCTGGATCGGGGTCAGGCACACCGAGGGCTTCGACTGGATCCGGCATCTGCTCCAGCTGGCGGGGGCCGTGCTGATCGTCGCGCTGGGCACTCCGCTGTGGCACTCGATCCGCGGTGGCGGACGCAGACGCAGTACGACCTGAGGGGCGCGACGCCGGTGTGACCTGGTGCGCGACGCCGGTGTGACCTGGTGCGCGACGGCGGGGTGATCTGGTGCGCGACGGCGGCGGCCGGTGCGCGTGGTGGACGCGCACCGGCCCCCGCTCCTCGCGGTCGTGGGCCGGGTGACTACACCCCGCGCACCTGGGCGATCTTCCGCCCGGCCTTGAGGTAGACCCCGCCGGAGGCCGCCGTGAGCCCGGCGGACGCCAGCGTCTCCGCGACCACCTCGGCCAGCGGGCGCACCGCCTGGGCCTCGGGCAGCACCACCGACTGCTGGCCGCCCTCGGTCTCGATCACCAGCCGCAGACCGTTCTGCTTGGCCACCCGGCGGGCGGCCGAGGCGCTGGGCTGGAACTCCAGCACCTTGCTCAGCACGGTCGCGATGGACTCGGTGCCGTGCTCCCCGGCGTCGACCACCGGCGTCTCGACGTCGGTGAAGCTCTTCTTGGAGAACTGGGCGACGAAGCCCGCACGGGCCGCCATCGCCTTCTCGAGGCCGTACAGCGCCGCCACCACCTCGCCCGCCAGGACCTTCTTCAGATCCATCGGGTGCAGCGACCGCTCCTCGACCCGGGCGATCGCGGCGGTGATCTCCGCGTCCGTCCACTCGGTCCATGCCTCCAGGTACGGCTTCATCAGCCGGTCCGGAATCGACATGATCTTGCCGAAGACGTCCTCGGCGGTCGCGGAGAGCGCCACATAGTTGCCCTTGGACTTGGACATCTTGGCGCCGGTGCCGTCCGTGCCCTCGATCAGCGGCATCGTGACCACCAGCTGCGGCCGCTGTCCGCGCAGCTCCATCAGCTTGCGGCCCATCTGTAGATTGAGCAGCTGATCCGCGCCGCCCAGCTCCACATCGCACTCCAGGGCCACCGAGTCGAGGGCCTGCGCGATCGGGTAGAGCAGCTCGGACATGGTCAGCCCGGAGCCGGCGGCCAGCCGGTTGCGGAAGTCCTCGCGCTGCAACAGCTGGGAGACCGGCACCTGGGCGAGCAGCCCCAGCAGCTCCGGGAAGGTGTACGGCGCCAGCCACTCGCTGTTCTGCCGGAAGTTGACCTTCTCGAAGTCGAAGAACGGCCGGACCTGGTCCTGGTAGCCCGCGAGGTTCCGGGCGATGTCGTCGTCGGTCAGCGGCGGGCGCTCCGCCGTACGGCCCGACGGGTCGCCGATCTTGGCCGTGAAGTCGCCGATCAGCAGCGTGACGTCATGCCCCATGCGCTGGAAGCGGTTGAGGATGATCATCGGCACCACATGGCCGAGGTGCACATCGGCGGCCGTGGGGTCGATGCCCAGCTTGATGGCCAGGCCCTGGCCGGCGCCGCGCCGCTCCTCGATCCGCTTGGCCAGGTCCGCCACGCCGGGCAGGATCTCGACCGTACGGGACGCGATCAGCTCGGCCTGCTCCGTCGGCGAGAGGTCCGTCAGGTCGATATAGCGCCGCGAGCCCGTCTCCTCGAGCAGCCGCTCGACGGTCTTGTCGGAGGAGAGGTCCTGGCTGAGGAGCTCGCTGGCGCGGGCGACGGATTCGCCGAGGCGTGTCATGGCGTTCCTGTTGATAGACGAAACGGATATGGATGGATCCGAAACGGTCGCTTCGGATGGGCGTGGACCAGTCTATTCGGCTCCTCACACCGTTCCTAAAGACTGAGCGGTAGTGAGTCCTGTTGCCAGGAATCATGCTCAGCCGCGTGCCCCGAACGGTGCTGGGCACACTGGTCTCCCGCGTTCGCTCCGCATCCGGCGCGCATGGATCGTGTCCGTGGTCCGGGGATGCGGGGGCGGGGTTCCTCACGCCTCGGGGCGCCCGGTCGGGCCTGGACGGTCCGATGCCCCACACGATCACGCTGGTCGTGCGGGGGCGGTGCCGTCCGTCGCCGGATCGGGTGTCCCAGGGCGCGCCTGCCGATCGCCACGGCGGCTGCGTCGTGGCGAGTGATGGTGCGGTTCTTACAGGTGAGTGGCTTCTGCCAGTGCTGGGCGCCCCACTTGCTGGTGTAGGCCGGGTCGACCGCGATGACGGTGATGCCCAGTTCGGCCGCCATGCTCACGAGCCGGGCCCGCAGCCTGGCCACGGGCATGCCGGAGATGAGATTGCGGAACTTCTTGCGGCGGCCGTGTTTCTCGCGGGTCTTGTCCGCGGTGAAGTCGAGGTCTTCGATCGCGATGGCGCGGCCGTGGCGTTTGGCCCAGTGCAGCAGGCGGATCAGGGCGTGCCGGACCTGGGCATCACGGTGTGGGGCGGGGCCGGACAGGTCGAAGCCGAACCGGAGCGGTTCTCCGACGGGGTTGCCGTGTAGGTCCAGGCGCCAGGCTGCGAGGTGGTCGGCGTTGGTGTCGACGCCGACCAGGCCGCCTCTGCGGGCCGCGGCCAGGGGCACGGTCTTCACCGGGGGGATGGTCCACGATGCGGTGAGGTACCAGCGCCCGCATGATGTGTCTTCGTGGATGCGGTAGGCGATGGCGCGGTTGGCGGTGACCCGGTCGCGCCACTGCTCACCCCGGTGTGCGAACGCCACCCGCGCGGCGAGCACGTACCGGCCGTGCGGGGCGTTGGCCAGATGCGCCAGCGGGGCGGGGAGTTTGAGGGAGACCTCGCCGTCGGGGGTGACGCGGATGGTCTCGTTGCCGAACCGCTTGCCGGACTCGCCATCAGCTTCAAGGAACCGGCGCACGGCCTGCCACCGCGTGCGCCACTGCTCCTCGGTGAGCCCGGCGGCCCGCAGGTGGTGGCGGGTGTTCAACAGCCCCTTCCCGCCCCGCACCACACGGACGACCCCGGCCTCACGATCGGCCCGCACCGCCCGAAGCCGGTCTTCGAGCACGTGCAGGCGGCGGGCCTTCGCATGCCACTCCTGCCTGCTGCGGTAGCCGCCCGGAGCGCGCTTGCCGCCCTTCTCCCCGATCGGCAGGGACAGCCGGTGCGCGATCGTGCGCACACCCGCTTCCAGACTCTGGATGTGCGCGAGCTGCCCGCGCCTGGCCAGCGCCCACTGATCATGGGTGGCCTTGGTGATCGACCCGGCCCATCGGGAGGAGGAATCCAGCGTCAGCGTCCTCTTGCGCTCGGCCCACTGGCCGGTGTCATGGTCCAGCCCGGCCGCACACCGTGCTTTCAGGTCCAGGGAGGCGAGCGTACCGAGCAGGTCACCGATCAGACGAAGTACCTTCTCATCCTCGACACTCAGGTGCTTGAGCCGGTCGCGGACCGCGACTCCGGACGGGCCAAGGGCGACGAACGGTGCCGCCACCTCTTGTAGCCCGCCCATCCCCTCACCCCGCCCCCGCGTCGGCCGACAACCCCCTCACCACACTCAACGACCACCACCGGCAAAGGTCACACATTCGACCAAGGAACCTTCGTTCACGCTCATGGAGCCACACGGGCCGCATCCCGAACACTCACTCGTACGCGCCGCCTGCGCGCAGGCACTCGCCAGCAGTTCACACCCCCTTGCTGACCGAGCTCATATTGAAGTCCGGAATGCGCAGCGGCGGCACCGCGACGCGGTTGAAGTAGTCGCTCCACTCCCGCGCCAGCGTCCGCTCGGTGCTGCCCGCCTCGGTGGCGCGGGCGAGCAGATCCACCGGCGACTCGTTGAACCGGAAGTTGTTCACCTCGCCGACCACCTCGCCGTTCTCCACGAGGTAGACGCCGTCCCTGGTCAGCCCGGTGAGCAGCAGGGTGGCCGGGTCGACCTCGCGGATGTACCACAGGCAGGTCAGCAGCAGCCCCCGCTCGGTGGACGCGACCATCTCCTCCAGCGAGCGGGTGCCGCCCGCGTCCACGATGAGGTTGTCGACCCCGGGGGCGAGCGGCAGCCCGGTGAGCGCGGAGGTGTGCCGGGTGGTGATCAGCTGCTGGAGCACCCCGTCGCGGACCCAGTCGGTGGCGGCCAGCGGCAGCCCGTTGTCGAAGACCGACGTGTCGCCCCCGGACGAGTGCGCGATCACGAACGGCGCCGCCTCAAGACCCGGCTCGGCCGGGTCGCTGCGCAGCGTGAAGGGCAGCTCGGACAGCTTCTCGCCGATCCGGGTGCCACCGCCCGGCTTGCTGAAGACCGTACGGCCCTCGGCCGCGTCCCGCGCCGAGGACGACCACAGCTGGTCGATCAGCAGATCGGCCACGGCGCTCGGCGGCAGCAGCGTCTCGTAGCGGCCGGCCGGCAGCTCGACCCTGCGCTCGGCCCAGGCGAGCCGCCCGGCGAGCTCGGCGTCGATCGCGGCCGGGTCCACATCGGTGAAGTCGCGGGTGGCCCGACCGGCCCAGGCCGACCGCGTCCGGTCCGGCGACTTGGCGTTGACCTCGAGCGTGCCGGTGGGCTGGTCATGGCGCAGCCGCAGCCCGGTCGAGCTGCCGAGATAGCTGGAGACCAGCTCATGGTGGGCGAATCCGTACAGCTGCCGGCCGCCCGCGCGGGCCCGGGCGAAGGACTCGCCGAGGGCGGGCGCGAAGTCGGCGAACACCTCGGAGGAGGTCACCGCGGGGGAGTCGGTGAAGCCGGGGGAGACCGCCGCGCCCGGCTCCCGCTCCACCAGCGGCTGGGCGTCCTCGGCCGGCTCCGCCTCCCGCGCCGCCGCCTCGGCGGCCCGGACCAGCGGCTCCAGCTCCTCGGCGGTGACCGCGGACCGGGACACCACGCCCGAGGCGGTGCCCTTCCCGCCGTTCACGGTGGCCACGACGGTCAGGGTGCGGCCGCGGGTGACGCCGTTGGTCGTCAGGGCATTGCCCGCCCAGCGCAGATTGGCCGTGGAGGTCTCGTTGGCGATCACCACACAGCCGTCCGCGCGGGACAGCTCCAGGGCGCGCTCGACGATCTCATGGGGCTGCATGCTCATCGTCCGGCCTCCTGGGTGGTGTTGAGGATGTTGACGCCGCGGAACAGCGCCGACGGGCAGCCGTGCGAGACCGCCGCGATCTGCCCGGGCTGGGCCTTGCCGCAGTTGAAGGCGCCGCCCAGGACATACGTCTGCGGGCCGCCCACGGCCGTCATCGAACCCCAGAAGTCGGTGGTGGTGGCCTGGTAGGCGAAGTCGCGCACCTGCCCGGCGAGAGCGCCGTTCCTGATGCGATACGCCCGCTGCGCCGTGAACTGGAAGTTGTACCGCTGCATATCGATCGACCAGGAGCGGTCGCCGACCAGATACAGACCGTGTCCGACGTCCCCGATCAGCTCCTCCGTCGAGGGACCGCCGGGGGCAGGCTGGAGCGATACGTTCGCCATCCGCTGCACCGGCACATGGCCCGGCGAGTCGGCGAACGCGCAGCCGTTCGACCGCTCGAAACCGGTCAGCCGGGCGATCCTGCGGTCCAGCTGATAGCCGACGAGCGTGCCGCCCTTCACCAGGTCCCAGGACTGGGCGGCCACGCCCTCGTCGTCGTAGCCGATGGTGGCCAGCCCGTGCTCGGCGGTCCGGTCCCCGGTCACATTCATGACCTCTGAGCCGTACTTCAACTTTCCCAGCTGGTCGAACGTGGCGAACGAGGTGCCCGCGTACGCCGCCTCGTAGCCGAGCGCGCGGTCCAGCTCGGTGGCGTGGCCGATCGACTCATGGATGGTCAGCCACAGATTGGACGGGTCCACCACCAGGTCGTACGAACCGGCCTCGACGGCTGGCGCGCGCATCTTCTCGGCCAGCAGCTCCGGGATCTCCGCCAGCTCCGCGTCCCAGTCCCAGCCGCCCGCGCCGGGCCCACCCGTCAGATACTCCCAGCCGCGCCCGACCGGCGGGGCCAGGGTGCGCATCGAATCGAACTCCCCGCTCGCCGGATCCACGGCCACGGCCGTCAGCTGCGGATGCAGCCGCACCCGCTGCTGAGTGGTCGTGCTGCCCGCCGTGTCCGCGTAGAACTTGTTCTCCTGCACGGTCAGCAGCGACGCGTCCGCGTGCGCGACCCCATCGGCCGCGAGCAGCCGTCGGCTCCACTCGGCGAGCAGTGAGGTCTTGTCGGAGTCGGCCACATCAAAGGGATTGACCTCATACGACGAAACCCAGGTCTTGTCGGCATGCACCGGCTCGTCCGCCAACTCCACCCGCTCATCGGACCCGGCCGCCTCGATCACCTTGGCCGACAGCTTCGCCATCGCCACGGCCTGCGAGGCCACCCGCGCGGCGGCGTCCATGCTCAGATCCACCCCGGAGGCGAACCCCCACGCCCCGCCGTGCACCACCCGTACGGCATACCCCAGGTCGGTGATGTCGGAGGCCCCGGACGGCCTGCCATCCCGCAACCGCCACGCGGCACTCCGCACCCGCTCCAACCGAAAGTCCGCATGCCCGGCCCCAAGCGCGCGGGCCCGCGCGAGCGCCGCGTCGGCGAGCGCCCTCAGGGGCAGCGCAAGGAAGGACGGATCAATCTCGTGCGCCACGGGCGGCTCCTCTTCGTCGCGTACGTCGCGTGGTGTCCGTCGGCAGTGAACCATGTGACTGGGGCCCGGGGCGCGGTAATTGCCGTCGCGCTCTGCGTGGCGAAAGGACAACGGCCGCCCCGGTTGCCCAGGGCGGCCGAACGGGTGGTTACGCGCCGAACTCCTCAGCCGTGAGACGGCCGATGAACGCGTCCCACTGGCGTATGGAGAAGGCGAGTTGCGATCCGTGGCGGTTCTTGGAGTCCCGTACGTGGACGGTGCCGCCGGTGGCGGCCACCTCGACGCACATGCCGCCCTCGCTACTGCTGTAACTGCTCTTGAACCAGGACAGGTTGACGTGCTTGTCGCTCATATTTCTCCCCGCAGCTTCTCGATGAGCTCCAACGACTCACGTGGCCTGAGAGCCTGTGCTCTGATGATGCCGTAGCGCTGCTCGATTTCTCGGACTGATTTCCGGTCCGTGAGCAGCCTGCTGATGCTCTGGGCCTCGACGTAGGCCATCGTCTGCCGCCCTTTCGGCTCCAGCAAGGCCAAGGGACCTGCGGTTCCGGCATGATCGTCCACGTTGGTCGGCATGACTTGGAGCTCCACGTTCCGCAACTGGCCAATGTGCAGCAGGCGTTCCAACTGCCCGCGCAGCACCGTCGCACCGCCGTAAGGGCGGCGCAGTACCGCCTCCTCGGTGACGAAGCTCATGATCGGGGCCGGTTGCCGGGAGAGGAGTTCCTGCCGGGCCAGCCTCGCGGACACCAGCCGCTCTATGGCCTCCTCCTCCAGTAACGGTCGCTGCATATTGAGCACCGCACGGGCGTAGTCCTCGGTCTGGAGCAACCCGTTGACCACCAGGCATTCGTACGCATGGAACTCGACCGCCTGCGCTTCCAGCCGTGCCGCGCCCCGGAAGAACGCCGGGAGCTGTACGTTGGCGACTTCCTCCCTGGCCGCCCGCAGCACCCCGAACGCCTCCAGCGCCTCATCCGCCGCGTCAAGGAAGTCCGGCTGTGGCACCCGACGTCCCTGCTCGACCGAGGAGACCTGCTCCTCGCTGTACCCGATCGCCTCACCCAACTGCGCCTGCGTGAGTCCCGCCCGTTCGCGGAAGAGCTTCACCTGCCTGCCGATGCATTTGACGATGTCACCCGCCATGACCCACCCACCTCCTTGCGCGAGAACGCGTCCCTTCCCCTCGGCGTCACGGCAGTCCTCCCGTACGCGCACCGGTCGTGCCCGTACCGCGACCCTGCGTACCCGCCGCCCGTCTGGTCAGGCTAGGCGCGCTTCGCCACGCTCGGTGACGTGAATGGCGAAAATCCCCCTAGCGGTACATTCGAGATGTTCTTCACCTCTTCCCGGCGCGGTGCCCGGCTCGCCCGACGCATCGTCGTCCGCAGGCTGGAGGAGTGGGGCATCCCCCGCGACAGTGACGCCTCGCAGAGCCTCGCGCTGATCGCGGGGGAACTCGCGGCGAACGCAGTGAGCCATGGGCACGTGCCCGGTCGCCACTTCCATGTACGACTCAGCGTTCAGCCACCGCCCAGCCTGGACGGCCGTCGCGCCCCCGCCTCGGCCAGGATCGAGGTGTCCGACGCCCGCGACGAGCGGCGCCCCGTCCTCCGTGACCAAGGAGACGAGGCGGAGCACGGACGAGGTCTGATGCTCGTGGACGCCCTGGCCTCGAAGTGGGGCGTGGTCGAGCGGGGCGTCGGCAAGACGGTGTGGTGCGAATACGCTCTCGCGTCCGAGGAGTGCCGGTCGCGGCAGGTCGCGGGAGACACTGGAGTCGGCGATGCGCGATGATGGGGCACCGGCGAGCAGGTTGGCCGTGGTGAAGGAGCGTCGGCCGTAGTTTCCCCTGAAGTTCCCTACTCATCTTCTAATCCAGTCAGGGATGGTACTGGACGCCGGGCTTGGAGGCGTTGCCACTAACGCCTAGTCACCTTTCGGACCCTGAATCGAGACTTCGCGACGCCGACTCGAGTCCCTCGAGCGCTTCGGCTACCAGTTGTTCGGCATCTGGGGGGAGGGTGTCCAACCCGCGATCGATTACGTCCACGGCGAGCACTTGTTCCAGCGTCCACCAATCGCCGCGAATCCTGTCCTTCGCCTCAGAAGGCTCCAACGATTCCCAAATGGAGTCAACGTCGCTGACAAATCTTGCCAACGAAATGCGGCCTTCTCGAAACTCTTGCAGCGACTTTCGGAGCAGTGCGCCGTAATCGGTTTCCATGATCAGCCTTACTGTCGAATTTTACCGTAGTCGACGGTTATGACCCTGCCGTCTGTAGAACTCCTGACGACCGTTAGGTCGTTCAGTTCGTCGTAATATACCGTGGTGCCCTCTCTCTTTCCGGACATTTCGTGACCATGCTCGATCGCATGCTGGACAGCCGATGGCATGATGCCTTGCTTCTGCATACGGTCAAACGCATGACCGCTGTAATGAATCCCGTTGACCTCCCCTGGGGCGTTACTCGCTGTCCTGTCAGCGGGATGTTTTATCTCCCACTTCTGTCCCCTGTGTCCTACAGGGGTCCGTGGAGATGTGTCGTCTTTCGGGCAGCCATCGGGTGCGAGGCCGAGGCTGTCGGACAGCACCAGAGGGTTCGGCACATATGCGATGGGGTTCGGACCTGGGCTCAGCCCAAGAGGGTCCGGTGAGGCGTAGCGGGCCGTTTCCGGGTCGTAATGCCGGAAGTAGTTGTAGTGGAGGCCGGTTTCCGGGTCGGCGTATTGGCCGGGGAAGCGGAGGGGGCAGTCGACCGAGCCGGACGGGGCGGGGAGGGGCGTGCCCCAGAGGGTGGTGCGGTGTTGCCAGGCCAATTCCCCGCCGGGGGTGACCAGTTCCGTGGGGGTGCCGACCAGGTCCGTGACGATCGCGTGGAAGCGGGTCTCGGATTCCTGGTGCTCGGTTTGGGTCACCGGGCGGTGGGTGTCCGGGGCGTAGTCCCACGTCAGCGTTGTGCCGTCGGCAGCCGTCTGTTCCGCCAGCCTCGTGCCGTCCCAGGTGAAGTCCACCGATTCGGCGACCGTGCCATCCTCCGTCAGCCGCCGCTTCGCGGTGCGGCGGCCTAGCGGGTCGTAGGCGTAGTGCCAGTGGTCGCCGTCCGGGGTTGTCGCGTCGGTGAGGCGGTCTTCCGCGTTCCAGGTGTAGGTCCAGGTGCGGGTCTGGCCGTTCAGGAGTTTGCGGGTGCGGCGGACGAGGCGGCCCTGGGCGTCGTGTTCGTACGTCGTGCGGCCCGCTCGGTGGATCACCGTGCCGGTGAACTCGCGGTCCCCGGGGGACGCGTGGTCAGGGGCCGTGGCCCGCGTCAGGTTGCCCGCCGCGTCGTAGGCGTAGGTCTCCGTCCAGCCGTGCGCGTGGACCGCCGTCACACGGCCTACCGGGTCGAGGTCGAAGCGGCGGGTGCCGGACGTCAGCTCGCGGATCTCGGTGAGGTGGTCGTCCGGGCGGTAGGCGTACGCCCGGTGCTGGATCAGGGCGTTGGCCGGGCCGGTGACGGTCTGGCCCGTCATGCGGTCCAGGGCGTCCCACGCCTGGGTCAGGGTCACGTCGTCGCCGAACGTGCGCATCGTCTCGCGGCCCGCCGCGTCGTACGCGAAGTGCAGGGAGTTGTCCGCCGTGGTGAGGGTCGTCGGGCGGCCTGTCGCGTCGTACGTCCACGCCGACCGCAGGCCGCTCGGGGTGATCCGCTCCGTGCGGTTGCCCGCCGCGTCGTACGCGTACGACGTCGTACGACCGCCCACCGTCTCCGTCACGACCCGGCCCCGCGCGTCGTACGTGCGGCTCAGCTCCGTGTCCGGGTTCGCCGCCCGCGTCAGGCGGCTCGCCGCGTCGTACGCGAACGTCGTCTCCGCGCCGTCCGCCGTGCGCGTGGCGACCGTGCGGCCCAGCGCGTCGCGCGTGTAGGCCAGGGTTTCGCCCGCGCCGTTCTCCCGGGATATCAGGCGGCCCGCCGCATCGTGCTGGTAGCTGAGCGTGCGGCCGTTGAAGTCCGTTTCCGAGACGACCTGCCCCGCCCCGTCGTACGCGTACGTCCACGTCAGGCCCTGCGGGTTCGTGACCCCGGTCAGGCGCAGCTCGGTGTCGTACGTGAAGGCGTACGTCGCCCCGTCCGGCTCGGTCCGCGTCGCCGGGAGGTCGAAGTGGGTGTGGGTGTGGCGGGTGGTGTTGCCCGCCGGGTCGGTGTGTTCCAGGAGGTTGCCCTCGGCGTCCCAGGCCCAGGTCTCGCGGCTGCCGTCCGGCCGGGTGCGCCAGGCGGGCTTGCCCTCGATGGTCCAGCCTTGGCGGGTGACATGGCCCAGGGGGTCGGTGACGCGCGTGATGCGGCCATGGGTGCCCCGGCGGACCGTGGTCGTGTTGCCCGACGCGTCGGTGACCTCCACCGGCAGGCCCGCCGCATCGCACACCACCGTCACGGTGTGGCCCAGCGCGTCCGTGACCGAGGTCAGGTTCCCCGACTCGTCGTACGTGTAGTGCGTCTCCGCGCCCATCGGATCCGTCGTCCGGACGCGGTTGCCCCGGTCGTCGTAGGCGTGGCGCCACACCGCGCCGTCCGGCTCCCGCACCTCCAGCGGCCGGCCGTACGCGTCGTACGTGGCCGTGGCCGCCGTGCCGTCCGGGCGGGTGACGCGTATCAGGTTGCCGGAATCGTCGTACGCATAGCGCGTGGTGTGGCCCAGCGGGTCCGTCACCGACAGCGGCAGGCGGCGCGTTTCCGGGTCCCACTCGGTGCGGGTGGTGTGGCCCAGGGCATCGGTGCGGGCCACCGTCCGGTACGCCTCGTCGAAGACGTACGTGACGCGGTGGCCGAGCGAGTCCGTGTAGACGGTGGTGCGGGACGCCTCCTCGTAGTGGAAGCGGCCGGTCATCATGTCGTCCGAGCCGATGGTGCGCAGCACCCGGCCCCGGTGGTCGTAGACGTACCCGAAGCTGGTGCCGTTGCGGTCGGTCCATGATGTGACGCGGTGCTGGTCGTCGTAGGTGAACCGCATCGGCTCGTCGGCCGAGTTGAAGACCTGGGTCAGGTCGCCCGCGTCGTTGTAGCCGAAGGCGACCAGCGGGGTGCCCTCCTCGGCGTCACCCACGCCCAGGAGCCGCAGCCCCGTGACGCGCATCAGCTCCGGATCGGTGTCGATCGCGATGCGGTACCCGCCGGAGTGCGCCACCTCGCGCGGGGTGCCGTCCTCGTCGTAGCTGAAGGTGATGGAGCGGCCGTTGCGGTCCTCGATCACCGTCAGCGGGAGCTCGTTGCCCACCAACGGGTCGAAGTGCAGTGTGCGCCCCTGCTCCGGTATCTCGATCCGCATCGTGCCGCCCGCCGCGCCGTCCCAGCGCAGCGGCCAGCGCGGACCCCGCGCCGGATAGGTGTCCTCCCCGGGCGTCGGCACCCCGTAGCGCAGCACCATCCCGTCGGCCGTGACGAACACGATCCCGTCCGCGTCCAGCTCCAGCCGCTGGTCGAGCGTGGCCGCCCAGGTGCGGCCGAACCAGCCGCCGCAGGTGTGCCCGGAGACGAAGGTGCGCTCCAGGACCAGCGGGAGCGCCCCGGGCAGGGACACATCCGTGGCCGGCATGACCATCTCGCCGGTCGCGACGTCGACGGGGTCGTCCTCGCAGTCCCGGTCGTGGGTGTGGCGGTCGTGGGTGCCGTCGCTGTCCGCCCGGCGGGACGCCTCGCCGTCCCGGCCCAGGTCCCTCTTGCGGAGCGCCAGCCGCTGCGCGGCGGTCTGGCCCGTCCGGAGCTCCTTGCGCAGCGCGCTCGCGCCGCCCGTGGCCAGGGCGAGCAGCAGCGACGGGGTGATCTCGCCCGCCGCGCGCAGCGGGTCCTTGGACCACATGTCCCAGTTCGTGACCGCCTTCGCGAACTCCTTGGGGTGCTGGGCCGCGTACGCCGCGCCGTCCGCCATGCCGGCCAGCTGCATCGCCAGGCCCTTGCCGTCGCCCTTGACGATCGAGGCGGGGATCTCGCCCAGGCCCAGGATGCCGTGGTGGACCTTCCACAGCCCGTCCTTGAAGCTGTCCCCGAGCTTCTGCCAATTGCTCGGCTTGTTGGGGGCCTTCTCCGCCGCCTTGTCGATCTTCTTCTTCGACGCGTCGACGACCAGCTGCAACTCCTCGATCAGCTTGTCCAGCCGACCGACGCACGACTCCATCGCGGCGATGCCCGGATCGGTCTCCGAAGGCTTCTCCGGCAACTGCTCGTCGCCGCGCGTCACCGCGTCGTTGTACGACTCGACCTTCTTGCCGTACGCCTTGGACGCCGCCCGCGCCGCGTCCGCGTCCTCGATGATCGGCTCACACCGCTTCTGCACCGACCGCAGCTTGGTGGCGTACGCCGCCAGCGCGCTCGCCGCATGGGTGAACTGATCATGGCCCGAGGTCAGCTCCTTCGGCAGCCGGTCGACCGACTTCCGGAACTCGCTCGCGCCCTTGCCCGACCAGTCCGCCAGCTCCAGCGGCCGCAGCTTGTCCTTGCCGTCCTGGAAGGCGCCCGCGTACGCGCGCAGCTCCAGCACCAGGTCGTCGATGTCGTCCGGATTGCCGGGGATCAGGTCCCTGGGCTTGGCGTCCACCGGTATCCGAATCTGCGGGGTCCGCCCCGCGTCCGGATCGCCCATCAGGACTCGTCTCCGTACTCACCCTGTAACTTGCGCGCGAACTTCGACAACGCCGTGTCCTCCGGGCGCTTCTCCATCTCGGGCGCGCCCACGTGCTCCCAGGACCATTTGCCCGCCGCGCCCGAGGGGAGCTTGGCCATGTTCTCGTCCGAGGGCCAGAAGTCCTTGATCCGCATCAGATCCGCCAGCATGTACCCGGCTATCGCCTCGTACAGCCGCTCCACCACCGCGTCCGCGTGGTCGGCCAGCTCGCCCATGCCGAAGCCCCACTCCTTGAGGAATCCCTTGCCGGATTCCAGGAGTTCGGGGGCGCCGCAGTGCTGGAGGTAGGCCGCCAGCTTCTCCTGGCCGTTCTTCACGGCCCGGGCCCCGATGACCGACTCCTCCAGCGGGGCGATCAGGCCCTTCACCGAAGCGATCTCGATCTTGTAGCCGTCGGCACCCTCGTTGCCGCCGTACTTGCCGTGTTCGCCGCCCTCGCTGGGGGCGCGGTTCACATTCCGGGCATCAGGATCCGCCACGCTCAGCCCCCTCCTCGCGGCCGTCTGCTCCCTGGCCGTCCACTCCATGGCCTTGGGCTTCCTGGCCGTCCGCTTCCTGGCCGTCCGCGTCGCGCAGCGTCCGCGCGTCCAGGAGGAAGGGGCGCTCGCCCAGCGGATCCACCAGCGCCCGTACGCCCTCGGGCAACAGGCCCACCAGGTCCTCGACGGTCGTGGACGCCCATCCGCACGCCCCCGCGAAGCGCGCGAGCCCCTCGACCGAGGTGAAGACCGGCACGAGCGGGCCGTCCTCGGCGGTCTCCGAGACCAGGAAGCCCGGCTCCTCCGGGCGCTGGAAGTACAGCCGCGCCTTCCGCAGCGCCGCCCACTTCTCCGGCTCCGACATCCGCGCGGCGGTCTCCTGGCGGACGAGGTCCGCCAGCGTCATTTTGCCAGCCTGACCAGGCGGTCCGCTGTCCCCTCCCCCAAACATGCGAGCCATACTCGCACAGGTGACTGACACCAGTGGTGACCGCCACGCGACACGGGGTGATGAACGGGACTGCGTGTTCAGTCTGGGCTCAGCCCGCGCCGCCGAGCCACTTCAGCCCGTCGAGCAGGAACCGGTTCTGCGTCTCGCTCGCGAAGGTGGACGACAGGGGGGTGTTGTGCTCGTAGTCCATCGCGTTGTGCCCGAAGTTCGCGTACAGCATCTTGTACTTGCTGTTCGTCCAGAGGATCGGGTAGTAGCCGTCGTACCAGGTCTGGTTGGGGTCGGTGCCGAGCGGGAAGCTGCTCGGGTCGACGGAGGCGAGGATCTTGATGTCCGGGTTCTGCCGCAGATCCTTCGACCAGCTGTACCACTCACTGACCGACGAGGTGAACGTGGCGGGCAGCGCCTTGGTGGACGGGTGGGTCCGGTCCTCGACCCGCAGGGTGGCCGTGGTCGGGCCCCAGGTGTTGGACTTGAAGTTGCCGCTGCCGAGGAACTGATCGTGGTACCAGGGCCAGCTCTGCGCCTCGGTGGTGAAGGCCGCCACATGGAACCCCATCCAGGCGCCGCCCGCGCGCATATAGCGCTCGAATCCGGCCCGCTGGGCTGCGGTCTGCGGCAGGTCGTCGAGGAACAGCACCACCTTGTAGTCGTCGGTCCCGATGTCGTTGAGCTGGTCCCAGTCGTTGCTCGCCGTATAGGTGAAACCGTTCTGCGCGGCCTGCTTCGGGAACCAGTCGTTCGCTTCGTGAACGAAGTTGATGTGGGCGGCGTCCCATGTCCCGTTGTAGAGGGCCAACACCTTGAACGGCGCGGCCGCGTCGCGCGCCGTCGCATGGACGGGGGCGACCGCCAGCCCCAGCAGCGTGGCCAGCAACACCAGCAGCCGTATGGCCACGGACGCCTTCCTGGGCGATTTCCTGGGCGACCTGATGTCTGCGCTCTCCGGCATGTGCGCTCCTCGCTGTACGGCTGATGCCGCTGTCACGGGTGGGGGATCAGGACACTTACGGCCAACGCCGACACAGCTGCGGAGCGAGTGGTCCACCGTCTGGTCCACCGTCGCAGAGTCGCGGCTTTCGCATGCGGGCGATGGGTGAACTTAAAGGTCTGAACCAATCCCGTCAAGAGATGAAGAGAGAGCTCCGGGCCCGGAAGTGCAAGATCGGCAGGGTCTACCGGTTTTGTCCGCGACTGGCTATCCCTGGAAGGGCGGCCTGGACCAGGGCCGCATTCCCGGAAGGAGCCCCGCCATGGACCACTGGTACGTGGACGACCGCTGTACCAACTGCGATGTCGCAAGGCAGTTAGCGCCCGAGCTGATCAGCGAGGTCGGCGGGCGGTCGGAAGTCGTGCGTCAGCCGCGCGACGAGGCGGAGGTGCGGCGCCTGCACGCCGCCGTGTTCGCCTGCCCCACCCGCTCGATCCGCCCGGCGTCCGGGCGGCCGGACCGGGCGCTCGACCCGTTCCCCATGGCCCTGGACGACGGGGTACTGATCTGCGGCCACAACTCCCAGCACACCGCCGGGGCCAACTCCTATCTGCTGCCGCGGCCGTCCGGCACGGCGATGATGATCGACACACCGCGCTGGAGCCGGGAGCTGGCCGGGCGTTACGCGGCGTCGGGCCCCGTCACCGATGTGCTGCTGACCCACCGCGACCACGCCGCACACGGCCGTCGCTACGCCGATCACTTCGGCGCCCGGCTGTGGATCCACGAGGGTGACCTGGACGCGGCGCCCGACGCGGACCAGGTGATCCGGGGCCTGGAGCCCGTGGAGATCGGCCCGGGGGTGACCGCCCATCCGCTGCCGGGCCACACCCTGGGCAGCGTGCTCTACCTCGCGGACGACCGGTACTGCTTCAGCGGCGACAGCGTCTACTGGTCGCGCGCGCTCGGGGATCTGGCCGTGGCGGAGAGCGTGACCTGGCACTCCATCGAGGAGCTGGCCGCCTCACTGGCGAGGGTGGCCGGACGGCTGCGTTTCGAGTGGATCCTGCCGGGCCACGGGGACCGGTGCCGTCTGGACGCCGACGAGATGTCCCGGCGGCTGCGGGCGCTGGCGGAGCGCACGGGGCTGCTGCGGCCCCGGCCGATCGACTTCACGGCCGTCCGGTGGTGAGGGAGCGGCCGGGTGAGGGAGCGACCGGGTGGGGGAGCGACTGGGAGGGGGAGCGACTGGGAGGGGGAGGGGTCGGGAGGGAGGCCCGGCGGAGGTTGGTGACCACTGGGTTTCTGTAGGAAGTCGACAGGGAGGGACACCCGCCCCTGTGGGTGCCCGATTCCTCCTCGAGGGCCTCGGACCGATAGTTTGCGGGGGTAGGGGTGGCACGCGCCGTGACGTCCCGCAAAGCAGTCCCGTAGGAACGCGGGACCAGTCCCGCAGGAACAATCGACAGAGATCGACAAGAGAAGGTGGTCCCTTGAGCCGCTCGGTTCTCGTCACCGGAGGCAACCGCGGCATCGGCCTCGCCATCGCCCGTGCCTTCGCCGACGCTGGCGACAAGGTCGCCATCACCTACCGGTCCGGTGAGCCACCGGCCGGCTTCCTCGCGGTCAAGTGCGACATCACCGAGCCGGAGCAGGTCGAGCAGGCGTACAAGGAGATCGAGGAGAAGCACGGCACGGTCGAGGTCCTGGTGGCCAACGCCGGGGTCACCCGCGACCAGCTGCTGATGCGGATGACCGAGGAGGACTTCGCCGCCGTCCTCGAGACCAACCTCACCGGCACGTTCCGCGTGGTCAAGCGGGCCAACCGGGGGATGCTGCGGGCCCGTAAGGGGCGCGTGGTGCTGATCTCGTCGGTCGTCGGGCTGATGGGTTCGGCCGGTCAGGCGAACTACGCCGCGTCCAAGGCGGGCCTGGTGGGCTTCGCCCGCTCCCTCGCCCGTGAGCTGGGCTCGCGCAACATCACCGTCAATGTGGTCGCGCCCGGTTTCGTCGACACGGACATGACGCGCGCGCTCAACGACGACCAGCGCGAGAACATCGTGAAGCAGGTACCGCTCGCGCGTTACGCGCAGCCCGAGGAGATCGCCGCCTCGGTCCGCTTCCTGGCCTCCGACGAGGCCGCGTACATCACTGGAGCCGTCATCCCTGTCGACGGCGGATTGGGCATGGGTCACTGAACGTCATGAGTGGAATTCTCGCCGGTAAGCGCATCCTGGTCACGGGCGTCATCACCGAGGCGTCCATCGCCTTCCACGCCGCCAAGCTGGCCCAGGAGGAGGGCGCCGAGGTCATCCTGACCGGCTTCGGCCGGGTCTCCCTCGTCGAGCGGATCGCCAAGCGGCTGCCCAAGCCCGCCCCGGTCATCGAGCTGGACGTGCAGAACCAGGAGCAGCTGGACGGCCTGGCCGACAAGGTGCGCGAGCACCTGGGCGAGGGTGTCGACCTCGACGGCGTGGTGCACTCCATCGCCTTCGGCCCGCAGGGCGCGTTCAACTTCCTCGAGGGCACCTGGGAGGACGTCGGCACGGCCGTGCACGTCTCCGCCTACTCCCTCAAGGCGCTCACCATGGCGTGCCTGCCGGTCATGGGGCGCGGCGGCTCGATCGTCGGCCTGACCTTCGACGCCCAGTTCGCCTGGCCGAAGTACGACTGGATGGGCGTGGCCAAGGCGGCGCTGGAGTCCACCAGCCGCTACCTCGCCCGCGACCTCGGCGAGCAGAACGTCCGCTGCAACCTGGTCTCCGCCGGGCCCATCAAGTCCATGGCCGCGAAGTCCATCCCCGGCTTCGAGGAGCTCGCGGACGTGTGGAACCACCGGGCCCCGATCGGCTGGGACCTGACCGACCCGGAGCCGGCCGGCCGTGGCGTCGTGGCCCTGCTGTCCGACTGGTTCCCGCGCACCACGGGCGAGATCGTGCACGTCGACGGCGGTGTGCACATGATGGGTGCCTGAGCTCAGGGTCGTGCCCACGGCCGCGGCCGCGGCCACAGCCGCGGCTACGGCGTTTCCGCGTGACGGCCGCCGTCCCGCTCCCGCGCACCGCGGGTCCGGGCGGCGGCCGTTCCGCGTTCGCGTTCACCCGTTCGGGGGAGCAGGACGCGCGTACGGATGGTGGGTACACCCACTGTGGAGTCATACACCCCGTAACACCTGATACGCCTTATATCCGGGATACCCGGGGTACGCCTGACACGCCTCACACGACGAACCGACTCACCGGAGCGCCGGCGCCAGCGACACGGCCGAGGAGGTCCCGCATGCGTACGACCCGCCGTGTCGCGGCCGCGGTGCTGCTCGTCGCCACGGTGGGTCTGATCATCGCCGCCTCCAACTCCGCCGCGCAGGACCGGCCCCGGCCGCGCCAGGCCGCGTGCAGCACCACGGTGCGCGGCTCGCACGCCACCGCCAACTGCTTCAACCCCAATCCCCGCGCCGACCGGGTGCAGCTGCATGTCGAATGCGCCCACTGGTGGGACCCGGACATGGACGCCCGCCCGGTGGAGGTCGGCCCGGCGCAGTATGTGCTGCTCGCCGAGCGCTGCTGGAAGGAGATACGGAAGGCCTGGGTGAGCCACCGCTGAGCGCGGGGGCTACCGCGCATGCGTCCGCCCATGGTGCGTATGCGTCCGTCTGTGGCGTGCTTACGTCCGCCCATGGCGCGTATGCCTCAGCCTGTGGCCGGTCGCTCAGCGGCTCCGGAAACGGCAGCCGAACGGATGGGTGCTGGCTTCGGCCGCCGCCCGCTCCCCGGCCCCCTCCCGGATCGCCTCCACCAGCCGTCCGTGGTCCACATACGTGTCCGGGCCCATCCCGCTGTCGACGTCGGCGCGCAGGAAGTCCCGTACGACCGCGCCCAGATCCGCGTACAGCTCGGCCAGCACATCGTTGTGCGCGGCGGCCACGACCGCCATGTGCAAGGTGGCGTCCGCCTCGACGAAGGCGTCCGGGTCGCCCGCCTCCCAGGCCCGCTCGCGCCGGTCCAGCTGGGCGTCCAGCTGCTTGAGGTCCTGCTCGGTGCGGCGCTCCGCGGCCAGGTGGGCCGCCTTCGTCTCCAGGGCGCTGCGCAGCTCGGCCACATGACGGGGGTCGGCACCGGCGAAGCGGCGGTGCATCACCCCGGCCAGTTCGCTGGTGGCCAGCACATATGTGCCCGAGCCCTGGCGGATGTCCAGCAGCCCGTTGTGCGCGAGGGCGCGCACGGCCTCCCGTACGGTGTTGCGCGCGACCCCGAGCTGCTCGACCAGCTCGGGCTCGGTGGGGATCCGCGAGCCCACCGGCCACTCGCCCGAGGTGATCTGGGCGCGCAGCTGGGCGATCACCTGGTCGGCGAGGGCGGAGCGCCGGGGCGAGGTCAGCGGCATGACTCTCCTGTGCGTGCGGCGGATGCGGATGCGATGCGGACGGGACCCGGGGTGGGGCCCGAGGCGGGCAGGCGGACGACCCTTCCATGATGCCGCCCGGCCGTTACCGGGTGGTCGCTATCCACTGGACGAGCATTCATCCCATGATTCTATGATGGTCGGCATGCATACGCCCCCGTCTGACGACCTCGCGACGCCCGAGACCGCCGCCTCCGCGCCCCGCCCGGCGGAACCCGGAGGCCCGCGCCGCGCGGCCTCGCCCTGGCGCGGCCGCGTCATGGCGGCAGGGCTCATGCTCGCCGCGCTCAATCTCCGCCCCGCCGTCACCAGTCTCGGTCCGCTGCTCGAGGAGGTCCGCGACGACCTCGGGATGAGCGGCACCGTCGCCGGGGTGCTCACCTCCGTGCCCCCGGCCTGCTTCGCGCTCTTCGGGCTCGCCGCGCCCCGGCTGGCCCGGCGCTGGGGGCCTGGGGCCATCGTCTGCGCCGGGCTCGCCGCCATCGCCACCGGTCTGCTGCTGCGCCCCTTCGCCGGCGGGACCGTGGTCTTCCTGGCCGCCAGCGCGCTCGCCCTGGCCGGGATCGCGGTGAGCAACATCCTGATGCCGGTGATCGTCAAGCGCTGGTTCCCGGACCGGGTCGGCGCGATGACCGGGCTGTACTCGATGGGCCTGTCGCTGGGCACGGCCGCCGCCGCGGCGGCCACCGTGCCGATGACCGACGCGCTGGGCGGCTCCTGGCGGAGCGGGCTCGGGGTGTGGGCGCTGCTCGCCGCGGTGGCGCTGGTGCCCTGGCTGTTCCTCGCCCGCACCGGAGCGAGCGGTACGGAGGCGAGCGGTACGGACGCGGGCGGTACGGACGCGGATACGGACGACGCACCTGCCCCGGCCCCGGCCGCTGCCCCCGCGATGCGGATCACCCGCTCCCCCCTCGCCTGGGCCATGGCCGTCTTCTTCGGGTTCCAGGCCACCGCCGCGTACATCTCCATGGGCTGGATGCCGCAGATCTTCCGGGACGCGGGGGTCTCCGCCTCCACCTCGGGTCTGCTGCTGGCCGTGATGATGGCGATGGGCGTCCCGCTCGCCTTCGTCCTGCCGCGGATCGCCGCCCGGCTGCGGCACCAGGGCGTCCTGGTCGTCGTCCTCGGTGTCTTCGGGCTCACCGGTTACGCAGGGCTGTGGCTGGCCCCGGCCGAGGGCGCCTGGGCGTGGGCCGTGCTGCTCGGCATCGCCAACTGCGCGTTCCCGCTCGCGCTCACCATGATCGGGATGCGGACGAGGACCCACGCGGGCGTCGTCCGGCTGTCGGCCTTCGCGCAGAGCGTCGGCTATCTGCTGTCCATCCCGGGCCCGCTGCTGGTCGGCGTGCTCTACCAGCACAGCGGTGGCTGGGGGCAGCCGCTCGCGCTGATGGCCGGGTTCATGGTGCCGCAGATCGTCGCGGGCGTACTGGCCGGACGCGACCGCCACATCGAGGACGAAGGCTGACGAGCACGAAGGCTGACGAGCACGAAGGCCGACGAGCACGGAGTCTGACGGCACGGAGCCTGACGAGGGCGAGGCCTGAGCGATCCCGCGGACCGGGGATGGGACACTGGTGCCATGCCAGTGCTCGATGAGAACCCCCCGAACGGCCAGAAGAAGCTCCTCGTCATCTTCGGCGTGATGCTGGGCATCACCGTGGTCATCGCCGTGATCGCCACCATCGCCTCGCCCTGACCTGGTGCGAGTGCCGGATGGTGGGGCTGGCCCCACCATCCCCTAGGGGGCAGGGCTCAGGGGTAACTGGGTGGCTCACCGGATGGGAGACACCCCGCCCGCTCCGTACCGTCGAACCATCGACACGTTCGGCGATCCCGGAGGCGATCCCATGTCCGCCCGCACCCGTACCCGGCACGCGCACCCGGTGGACAGCGGCATGGACACCCGGCTGCCGTGGTGGGCCGTCGCCCTCCCCGCCGTGGCCTTCGCGGCGCTGCTGCTCCTGCTGACCGGTCCCGCCGACGCGCACGCCGACAGCGGCGGCTCAGGGCCGGTCTCGCAGGTCGTGGAGTTGGTGCGGCGGACCTTCGCGGAGGCGGCACCGTGACCACCGTAGGCGGTGGAGATCAGTTGTGTCCGCCGTATCGCGGGTGTGCTCACGTTTGACGAGGTCGTTCCAACACCCTGCGCCTCGTGCACCGATTCATGCGAAGCTGGGACGCATGAGCGTCGATGTGCCCCGCAGGATTGTCCTCCTTCGACACGCCAAGGCCGACTGGCCCCAGGTGGCCGACCATGAGCGCCCGCTCGCGGAGCGCGGCCGCAATGACGCCCCGCTCGCCGGGCGCCGGATCGCGGAGGCCGGTCTCACCCCCGAACTCACCCTCTGCTCCACCGCACTGCGCACCCGTGAGACCTGGAAGCTGGTGGTCCACGAGCTGCCGCAGCGCCCCAAGACCGTCTACGAGGAGCGGCTGTACGACGCCCCGGTCGGTCAGCTCATCGAGGTGATCAACGAGACTTCGGACGACATCACCGACCTGCTGGTCGTCGGCCACAACCCCGGGATGCACGGCCTCGCCGACGCGCTGGCGGGCGAGGCCGACGAGGACGCCAAGGAGCGCATGGACCGCGGCGCCTTCCCCACCTCCGCGTTCGCGGTCGTGACGTTCAGCGGCTCGTGGAAGTCGGTCGAGATCGGCTGCGGACGGCTGGCCGGCTTCTGGGCGCCCCACGAGTGATCCGCCCGGTCCTGCTCCCGGCTGATCCGCCGGGAGCGCTGCCCCGAGCGTGATCCCAGGCCCCAACGCACCGGCCCCCGCTCCGCCGTCGTCGTCTCAGTCGTCGTACGGAGGAGCGGGGGCCGGTGCGCGTTCCGGACCGGGGCTCGTCAGTCCACGTGCGCGTCCGCCGCCTCGACCTCATCGCGGGTCACGCCCAGCAGATACAGCACGGTGTCGAGGAACGGCACGTTCACGGCGGTGTGCGCCGCCTCCCGGACCACCGGCTTGGCGTTGAACGCGACCCCCAGACCGGCCGCGTTCAGCATGTCCAGGTCGTTCGCCCCGTCGCCGATCGCGACCGTCTGCACCAGCGGCACCCCCGCCTCGGCCGCGAAGCGCCGCAGCAGCCGGGCCTTGCCCGCCCGGTCCACCACCTCGCCGATCACCCGGCCGGTCAGCTTGCCGTCCACCACCTCCAGGGTGTTGGCGGAGGCGAAGTCCAGGCCAAGACGCTCCTTGAGGTCGTCGGTGACCTGCGTAAAGCCGCCGGAGACCACGCCCACCTGATAGCCGAGCCGCTTCAGGGTGCGGATCAGCGTACGGGCGCCGGGGGTCAGCCGGACCTCGGCGCGCACCTTGTCCACCACGGACTCGTCGATCCCCGCCAGCAGCGCGACCCGTGCGTGCAGCGACTGCTCGAAGTCCAGCTCACCGCGCATCGCCCGGGCCGTGACCTCGGCGACCTCGGCCTCACAGCCCGCATGCGCGGCGAAGAGCTCGATCACCTCGTCCTGGATCAGGGTGGAGTCCACATCCATGACCACCAGCCGCTGCGCCCGCCGCTGTAGCCCCGACGCGACCACGGCCACATCGACGCCGATATCGGCCGCCTCGGTGGCCAGCGCGGTGCGCAGCGGCTCCGTCTCGGCGCCGGACACCTCGAACTCCACGGCCGTCACCGGATACTTCGCCAGTCGGAAGATCCGGTCGATATTGCCGCCGGTGCCGGTGATCCGGGAGGCGATGGCGGCCGTCGACTCGGCGGTCAGCGGATTCCCCAGCACGGTGACGTGGGACCGGCCGGTGCCACGCGGCCGGTTGTCGCCCCGGCCGGAGATGATCTCGGCCTGGAGCCGCATCGACTCGGCCCAGCTGTGCACGGTGGCCCGCAGATCGCCCTCCGCCCCGTCGGCCTTGGGCGCCGTGACCAGGACGCACAGCACGATGCGGCCCCGGGTGACGACCTGCTCTATGTCCACTATGTGTACGCCGTAGGCGGCGAGGGTGTCGCAGAGCCCGGCGGTGATACCGGGGCGGTCCTTGCCGAAGATCTTGACAAGGAGGGTGGGGACATCATCGTCCGGAACGGTGGTGACGGGGGGGATCCGCGATGCGCTCATGGTCTTCCCACCGTATCCGGCTGTTCGCGCGGTGCGCGCGGCAGCCCGCACCGTGGACGGCAACCCGAGGCGGAACGTTCATGTCGTGGTCGCCGTGATGTCACCCCTCGCATGATCGGCGACGTCATACGCCAGGCCCGCCGCCCGGTCCCCGGGGCCCGCCGCCGCCCGGTCCCCGGGGCCCGCCGTCGCCCTGCTCCCGCTGCCACCCGGGTGCCACCGCCCGGCGCACCGCCGCGCCCGTCGCCCATGCCGCCAGCGCCCCGGCGGCCCCGGCCACCGCGCCCCACCCCGCGCGCAGCGCGAGCGCGACCGCGGCGTTCCCGTACAGCTCGATCCCCGCCCCGAAGGCGTCGAAGCCGAGCACGGACAGGCTCGCCCCCGCCGAGACCTGGGTCAGCCCCACCAGCAGCGGCAGCGCGAGCGCGGTCACCACGCCCAGCCGCAGCGCACACCACCCCGCGAAGGCCGCCAGTGGCCGGGGGACTCCCACGGGCGACGACCGGGAGCCCGCCACGGGCGTACGCGCCGCGGTGAGCACCCCCGCCGCGAGCATCAGCAGCACACTCGCGACCACCAGCAGCCAGACCCGGCCGTCGAGCTCGGCCAGCCGCCCCACCGTGAGCCGCTCCCCGCCCGGCCCGGCGAGCAGATCGTCCACCGGGTCGGGCAGCACATGCCGCAGCGCACCGCTCGCCCGGCCGTACCAGGGGACGAACAGCCCGAGCGGTACCCCGATCCACACCCCGTTCGGCGCGCCGAGCAGCGCCGACCCGAGCACCAGCCCCGGATGGTCGTCCCCGATCGCCGCGTAGACCCCGGCCACCAGGCCCGCGCCGACCGCCAGCACCAGCACCCCGCACAGCGCGGACACCGCCGGCCGGACCGTGCGGTGCAGCGCCTGCCCGCCGGGCGGCAGCGGGGTGCGGCGCGAGGCGAGCAGCGCGAGCAGCAGGACGGCGACGACCCACACCGCACCGCCCAGCAGCGAGCGGCCGGGTGTCACGGTGAAGCCGACGGACGCCTTGGCGCCGACGAGGTCGGACAGCCGGTCCGGCAGCAGCCCGCCGCCGATCTCCGCGATATCGCCCAGCTGCTCGGGGAGCCGGCTCAGCAGATCGTGCTCGGCGTGTTCGGTGCCCAGACCGCGGCGGACGAGCGTCGCACCGTCGATCGTGACCGTATCGTTGCCCACCCAGGTCAGCCCGGCGAGCAGCAGCAGGAAGAGCAGGACCACCAGCCCCGCCCGCGCCGCGAGTTCGGCCCGGCCGATCACCGCCCCCGCGCCCCGCAACGACCGTACGAACAGCCATCCCAGCAGCAGCGCGCCGACCAGGCTCACCCCGAGTGGCGCGATATCGATGGCGGCGTGGGCCTGCGCGCCCTCCAGCCCGAAGACGCCCACATCGCCGGACGGAGTGACGGAACCGCCGACCGCCAGCACCGTCGCCGCGGCGGCCATCGGCCCGAGCGCGCCCGCCCCGTCCGCGCCGATCAGATGCAGACCGAGCGCCGCGAGCCCCACCATGGCCAGGAACGCCCAGCTCACCGAGGCGATCGCGGCGAGCAGCGCCGGTCCCCAGGGCACTCGTACGCCGCTGCTCGCGCCCATATCGCCGACCCCCCGATCGTCGCGCGTTGCCCGGATAAACCATGATCCGCACTATCCGTCAGCGCTTACCACTTTCCGAGGGCCTTTCGGATGAGTCAATGACGCCCGAGATGCGGTCTTGTCAAAACCCGACTTCCGGTGAAGGGACTGAGCCTGAAATAGTTCCTCACGATGTTCGCCATCCCTAGACTCCCTGTGTCAGGGGGTAACTCGGGGGACAACTAGTGGGGCATGGAGTGCCGGAACTCGTACTGGAATTGAACGGACAGACCTGGACACTTGATCCATCCAGGTCGTACAGCCTGGGGCGTGACCCGCAGGGCGACATGGTCCTGGACGACGCCAGGGTCTCCTGGCGACATGCCACGGTGCGCTGGGGTGGGCGCAGTTGGATCATTGAGGATCAGGGTTCCACCAACGGCACTTATGTGCAGGGGCAGAGAATCCAACAGGTGGAAATCGGCCCTGGTTCGGCCGTCCATCTCGGCAATGCCACCGATGGCCCCCGGCTCAGCGTCTCCGGCGGCGGTGCGCCCTCGGGCGGCGCCCCCGCGATGGGTGCCGCGGCCGGGTACGGCCAGCAGGCGGCGATGGGCATGCCCCAGCAGGGTCAGCAGGCTCACCCGGGCCAGCAGGCTCACCCGGGTCAGCAGCCCCCCGCCCAGCAGCCGCCGCAACAGCCCGGCCCCGGCGGCTGGCCGCAGCAGGCCCCGCCCCAAGGGCAGCCCCAGGCGCAGCACCAGGGCTGGCAGCAGCCCCCGGCCCCGCACCAGCAGCAGCCGTTCATCCCGCAGCAGCAGGCGCCCCATCAGCCGCAGCAGCAGGCCCCCCAGCCGCATCAGCAGCCGCAGCCCCAGGCCCCGCAGGGCAACCTCGCGCAGAGCGGCCCCGGCGCCGGCTCCTCCGGCTCGGCCGGCACCGCGACCGCCCAGGGCGACCGCAGCCCGACCACCTTCCACCAGCTGGCCGCCGGCCGGGTGATGCGCATCGGTCGTGCGCTGGAGAACGACCTGGTCGTCTCCGATCTCCAGGTCTCGCGCCACCACGCCGAGTTCCAGGCGCTGCCCGACGGCCGCTTCGAGATACGCGACCTCGGCAGCCACAACGGCACCTATGTCAACGGTCAGCCGGTCCGGCAGCAGATCATCGGCCCCACCGACACCGTCGGCGTCGGTCACTCCACCTTCCGGCTGGTCGGCGACCGCCTCGAGGAGTTCGTCGACACCGGTGAGGTCTCCTTCTCGGCCCGCCATCTGACGGTGACGGTCGACGGCGGCAAGCAGATCCTCAAGGACGTCTCCTTCGGCGTCCCGGAGAAGTCCCTCGTCGCGGTCATCGGCCCGTCCGGCTCCGGCAAGTCCACGCTGCTCAAGGCGCTCACCGGCTACCGCCCGGCCAACCAGGGCGATGTCCTCTACGACAACCGGAACCTCTACAAGCAGTTCGCCGAGCTGCGCCAGCGCATCGGTCTGGTGCCCCAGGACGACATCCTCCACAAGGAGCTGACCGTTCAGAAGGCCCTGCGCTACGCGGCCAAGCTCCGCTTCCCCGGTGACACCGCCGAGGCCGAGCGCGAGGCCCGGATCGACGAGGTGCTGCGCGAGCTCAAGCTGGACATCCACCGGGAGAAGAAGGTCACCGCCCTCTCCGGCGGTCAGCGCAAGCGGGTCTCGGTCGCGCTGGAGCTGCTCACCAAGCCGTCGCTGATCTTCCTGGACGAGCCGACCTCCGGTCTCGACCCGGGCATGGACCGCGACGTCATGCAGCTGCTGCGCGGTCTGGCCGACGACGGCCGTACGGTGCTGGTGGTCACCCACTCGGTGGCCGAGCTGGCGCTGTGCGACAAGCTCCTGGTGATGGCGCCGGGCGGTTCGGTCGCCTACTTCGGCCCGCCGGACGAGGCGCTCAACTTCTTCGGCTACGACACCTGGGCGGATGTCTTCTCGGCGTTCGAGAACTACCGCGACTACGACTGGGCGGGCCGCTGGCGCGGTTCGCAGCACTACCAGATGTACGCGGCGGACCTCGACTCCGTGGCCCCGCAGTCGGTGAACGTCCAGGCGCCGCCGGCCCGGATGCAGAAGTCGCAGAGCTGGGGATCCCAGCTGTGGACGCTGATCCGCCGCTATCTGTCGGTGATCGGCTCCGACAAGGGCTTCATGGGGCTGATGGTGATCCTGCCCGCGGTGCTGGGGGCGGTGAGCGTCGTCATCCCGGCCAAGTTCGGCCTCCAGATGGCCCCGAAGGGCAGTTTCAACCAGGCCGCCGGGACGGTGTTGCTGATCCTTGTGGTCGGCATGTGCTTCACCGGCGCGGCCAACTCCGTACGAGAACTGATCAAGGAACGGGTCATCTACGAACGGGAACGGGCGGTCGGCCTGTCCCGCTCCGCGTATCTGATGTCCAAGGTGATCGTGCTCGGCGTGATCACCGCATGCCAGGGCGTCATCATCTCCGCCATCGGCCTCTCGACGCGCAAGCTGCCCGAGGAGGGCCTGCTGATGCCGCCGGCCGCCGAGCTCTGCGTGGCCGTGATCGCGATCGGCTTCACCTCGATGATGGTGGGCCTGGTCATCTCGTCCCTGGTGAAGACCGCCGAGAAGACCATGCCGCTGCTGGTCATGTTCGCGATCGTCCAGGTGGTCTTCACTGGTGTGCTGTTCAAGATCTTCGGATCGCCGGGTGTGGAGCAGTTCGCCTGGCTGATGCCCTCCCGCTGGGCGATCGGCGCGGCCGGAGCCACGCTGGACCTCGGCCCTGGCGCCGGTCACATGATGGCGCCGTGGGACAGCAAGAAGCCCCTGGACACCGACCCGCTGTGGGAGCACACCACCACCCAGTGGGGCATCGACATGGTCGCGCTGATCGTCCTGGGCATCGTGTGCGGTATCGCGGTCGCACGGCTGCTGCGCCGCCATGAGCCGGAGGTCATGCGCAAGTAGCCGCCACGGCGGTCACGAAGACGCGGTCACGAAGAGCACGGCTGCGGAAAAGGGCGACGGCATCCCTCGCACACAGGGGTTGCCGTCGCCCTTCGGCGTCGCGACGCCGGGTTCATGACGGGCCGTTCAGGCTCAGTACGGGCCGTTCACGTTGTCCATCGAGCCGTACCGGTCGGCCGCGTAGTTGCAGGCGGCGGTGATGTTCGCGACCGGGTCGTACGGGTCCCAGGAGGTGCCGTCGACGTGGTAGGCCTGGAAGGTCGGGGCTATTACCTGGAGCAGACCCTTGGAGGGCACGCCGTTCTGGGCGTTGATGTCCCAGTTGTTGATGGCGCGCGGGTTGCCGCCGGACTCCCGGATGATGTTGCGGTGGATGCCCTCGTAGGAGCCGGGGATGCCCTTCTCCTTCATGATGTCGAGGGACTCCCGGATCCAGCCGTCGAGGTTGTCCGGGTAGGTCTTCTTCTCGGCGGCGACCGTCTCGATACGCGTGGCGGAGCGGCTCGCGGCCTGCTTGGCGGCGCGCTCCTTGGCGGCCTTGGCCTCGGCGGCCTTCTTCGCGGCGGCCTCGTCAGCCGCCTTCTTCGCGGCGGCCTCTTCGGCGGCCTTCTTGGCGGCGGCCTTCTTCGCGGCCTCATCCTTGGCCTGCTTCGCGGCGAGGGCGGACTGCTTCGCCAGGGCCTCGTGGTGGGCCTGGGCGTCGGCCTTCTGAGAGGTGAGGGCGACCGGCTTGTTCGGCAGGTCCTGGGCCGTGGTCTTGGCACCGGCGTCACCACCGGGGACGACCGCGAAGGCTATGGCGGCCGCACCGGCGGCCGCGATTCCGGCGGCGGAGTACTTGTGCGTCTTGGTGAGACGGTTGTAACCGGGGATGTTGGGCAGGGGCATGGCGGAGTAGACCTCTTCCAATCGCTTGAGTCGCAGGCCAAATCGGCGCTCAGAGCGCCGTTCCTGGATCTACGGCGCCGTGCGACTGGGTGAAATTCTTAGCTGCCGCAAAAAGCTGTCGCAAAGCCGTGACATACGATGCTGCTTAGTGGATAAGTAGGCCGTTCATGCCCACGCGGACGGCCGTCATCCCCGCTCAGTCGCCTATGAAACGTCCACTAAGCACGTTCGTACGTGATTTAGGTCGTGTGTCCGGGCTCACATCGCGGAGCTTCTCATATTGCGCGCTGTGCCCACGCAAATGCTCAGGGTGTTTGTTTTTTCCACCCCTGCAACAGCCCCTTTGGGGGCCTCGTGTGCGCCGTTCGACCTAGGGCTCAGGTCTTATCGGGTGGCCGCCGACCGGCCGATATGCCCACCGGATGGCGGTGGGTACGGTAATGCCCATGACGAAAGGACGGGGCGGCGGAGCCGAGGCCGGACTGAGCCGGGTGAGCGCGGCGCTGCTCGCCATGAGCCGGCATCTGGAAGTCCGCGATGTCCTAAAGACCATCGTTGTGTCCGCCCGTGAGCTGCTCGATGCGGAGTATGCCGCTCTGGGGGTTCCGGATGATCACGGAGGTTTTGCCCAGTTCGTAGTAGACGGGGTGAGTGAGGAGCAGTGGAAGGCCATCGGGCCGCTGCCCCGGCAGCACGGCATTCTCGCCGCGATGCTCAAGGACGCCACTCCACAGCGACTCGCCGATGTGCGACTGGATGCCCGTTTTGAGGGATGGCCGTCAGCTCATCCCGTTATGTCGGATTTCTTGGGACTTCCCATTGCCGATGGGGATGAAGTTCTCGGCGCGGTATTCCTCGCCAACAAGCGATGTCCCAAGCCCGAGGGCGGCTGTGGTTTCACCGCCGAGGACGAGGAGCTGCTGTCCATCCTGGCCCAGCACGCCGCCATCGCCCTGACCAACGCCCGGCTCCACGAGCGCAGCCGCGAGCTCACCATCGCGGGGGAGCGGGCCAGGCTCGCCCATGAGCTGCACGACGCGGTCTCCCAGAAGCTCTTCTCGCTGCGGCTGACCGCCCAGGCGGCCACGGCCCTGGTGGACCGCGACCCCGGCCGCGCCAAGGACGAGCTCCAGCAGATCACGCTGCTCGCCGCCGAGGCCGCCGACGAGCTGCGTTCCGCCGTCGTGGAGCTGCGCCCCGCCGCCCTCGACGAGGACGGCCTCGTGGCGACGCTCAGGACCCAGGTGCAGGTGCTCGACCGGGCCCACTCGGCCCGTGTCACCTTCGCCTGCCACGGCGTACGGGCGCTGCCCGCCGCCCAGGAGGAGGCCGTGCTGCGGGTGGCCCAGGAGGCCCTGCACAACGCGCTGCGCCACGCCGACGCGGGGCAGGTGGACGTCACCCTCGCCCGGCACGGCCAGGGTGCCCGGCTCCGCGTCGCCGACGACGGCAGGGGATTCGACCCCTCGGCCGTACGGCGCGCCGGGCGCCACCTCGGGCTGGTGTCGATGCGGTACCGGGCCGACGGAGTCGGCGGCGGTCTGACGGTGGAGTCGGTGCCCGGCAAGGGCACCGTGATCGAGATGGCGGTGCCCGGTGGCTGACCAGGGACGGATTCGGGTGTTGCTCGTCGACGACCACCAGGTGGTGCGGCGCGGCCTGCGGACCTTCCTCCAGGTCCAGGACGACATCGAGGTGGTCGGGGAGGCGTCGGACGGCGAGGAGGGCGTCGCCCGGGCCGAGGAGCTGCGCCCCGACGTCGTCCTCATGGACGTGAAGATGCCGGGCCTGGACGGGATCGAGGCGCTGCGCACCCTGCGCGACCTCGACAACCCCGCCCGGGTGCTGGTGGTGACGAGCTTCACCGAGAAGCGCACCGTGGTCCCCGCCCTGCGCGCGGGCGCGGCGGGCTACGTCTACAAGGACGTGGACCCCGAGGCGCTGGCCCGCGCCATCCGGTCCGTCCACTCCGGGCATGTGCTGCTCCAGGCCGAGGTGGCCCTCGCGCTGCTCTCCCAGGAGGACGGCGTCGGCCAGGGGCGCGGCGGGTCGCTCACCGAGCGCGAACGCGAGGTGCTCGCGCTGATCGCGGATGGCCGGTCCAACCGGGAAATCGCCCGCGCGCTGGTGCTGTCCGAAAAGACCGTGAAGACCCATGTGTCCAACATTCTTATGAAATTGGACCTCGCCGACCGCACTCAGGCCGCTCTATGGGCAGTACGGCACGGGATCGGAGCATGAACAGCGTTTCTCCGTGAAATCACACCAACGTGTGGCGATCACTCGAACAGCGCAACTCGCCATCGGCCGGGCCGTTCTTCACGGCGTACCGCGGCGGACCGCCGCGGTGATGCGCTGATGAATGAAGGGTCTTGAGAAGTGAAGAACATCAAGAGGTTCGCTGCCCTCACGATCGTGGCCGGCGGACTCGCCGTCGCCGGTGCCGGTGTCGCCTCCGCCCAGGGCCCCCAGGCCAACGGCGGGGCGATGACGTCCCCGGGTGCCGTCTCCGGCAACAACATTCAGGCGCCCATCCACGTGCCCGTGAACGCTTGCAGCAACACCATCTCGGTCATCGGGTCCATGAACCCGGCGTTCGGCGTCCCCTGCGGCCGCTGACCGCCCCCTGGCGGATGTCCCGACGCACCACCGGCCGGCCCCGGAGGCACCCGCCTCCGGGGCCGGCCCCTTGACGGTCCGAGAAGGCCGGCCCCGCGGTGGTCAGAGCCCGCCCCGCTCCCGCTCCTCCACATACGCGTTGTACGCCGCCACCTGGGCCCGCCGCGAGGTGCGCTCCACCGGCCGCAGCGCCTCGGCCCGCGCCGTGATCTCCGACGCGCTCACCGCCCCGCCGTGCTCCCGGCCGTCCCCGCCCGCCATATACGCGATGTCCACCAGCGCACCCACCCGCTGCGCCAGCTCCAGCACCCGTATGGCGCGCGGCGGATAGCCCGGGGCCAGCACCTCACGCCCCCGCTCGGCCCGCGCCCGATACGCCTCCAGGGCCGCCTCGGCCACCGGGCCCGACCCCGCCACGTTCAGCCGCGAGAGGACCTCCGTGGCCTCCCGCAGCGCCTCCGCCAGCTCCCGCTCGGCCTCGCTCAGCGACGGCACATCGGCCGGCGGCGCCTCCCGCACGGCCTGACACCGCCACACCACCTCGATGTGCTGATCGCCCTCGGGCCCGGCCGCCGACACCTCGGGCACCAGGCCGAGCGCCGCCCCGGTGGCGATCACCGCCTCGCCCGCGTCGAGCGCGTGGGCGTTGAACTCCGGCGGGCCGCTCAGCCCCAGGGGATGCCCCGCTATGGGCAGCGCCACCCGCAGCCCCTTGGCCCCGAGCGCCCGCAGCCGCCCCAGCGCCAAGGTGAGCCCCACCTGCCCGGACTCCCCCGGAAGCCCGGCCACCCGGTGCGACGCGTCCTCACCCGCGATGCGGTGCGCCGCCTCATCGGGGGAGACAAGTCCGGCGAGAAGGGCATTTCCCCAAGCTGCGAGGCGCCCTGAACGTGGTTCATCGAGCATGGCACCAGCCTAAGGACTGCCACCGACAACGTGTGGCGTAGGTTTTCCTCAGGGGGCTGCGCCCACAGGCGCACGCACGACTCGAGACTGCAATGGGAGACAACGCGCTCATGAGCGAGGTTCTGGAGCTGCTGGACGTATCGGTGGTCCGCGATGGGCGGGCTCTGGTGGACGAGGTCTCCTGGTCGATCAAAGAAGGGGAGCGCTGGGTCATCCTCGGGCCCAACGGCGCCGGCAAGACCACCCTCCTCAACCTCGCGTCCAGCTATCTCTTCCCGAGCGCCGGAACCGCCCGGATCCTCGGCGAGCAGCTCGGCCGCGTCGACGTCTTCGAGCTGCGCCCCCGCGTCGGCATGGCGGGCATCGCCATGGCCGAGAAGCTGCCGCGCCGCCAGACCGTCCTCGAGACCGTCCTCACCGCCGCGTACGGCATGACGGCACACTGGCAGGAGGACTACGACGCGGTCGACGAGACCCGCGCCCGCGCCTTCCTCGACCGCCTCGGCATGACCGAGTACCTGGACCGGAAGTTCGGCACCCTCTCCGAGGGCGAGCGCAAGCGCACTCTCATCGCCCGCGCCATGATGACCGACCCCGAGCTGCTGCTCCTCGACGAGCCCGCGGCCGGACTGGACCTCGGTGGCCGCGAGGACCTCGTCCGCCGCCTCGGACGGCTCGCCCGCGACCCGCTCGCCCCGTCGATGATCATGGTGACACACCATGTCGAGGAAATCCCCCCCGGCTTCACCCATGTTCTGATGATCCGCCAGGGGAAGGTGCTCACCGCGGGCCCGGTCGAGACCGAACTGACCTCCCGCAACCTCTCCCGCTGCTTCGGACTCCCGCTGGTCGTCGAGCGCAACGGCGACCGCTGGACCGCCCAGGGCCTGCCGCTGAGCTGATGTCCGCCCCCTGCGCCCACCGTGCCACCGGCAGGTGATCCGCGCACTGTCCCCGGCGACTTGGGACAACTACCATGACCATGTGGATCCGTGGGTGTGGTGGCTGATCGCCGCCGTAGGACTGGGCATCCCGCTCGTGCTGACCGCGATGCCCGAATTCGGGATGGTCGCGGTCGGCGCCGTGGCCGGTGCCATCACCGACGCGCTCGGCGGCGGCATCGTGCTCCAAGTCGTCGTCTTCTGCGCCGTCTCCGTGGCATTGGTCGCCGTCGTACGCCCGATGGCGGTCCGCAGCCGCCGTCAGCAGCCCGAGCTGCGCAGCGGCATCGAGGCGCTGAAAGGCCGCCAGGCCGTCGTCCTCGAGCGCGTCGACGACGGCGGAGGCGGCCGGATCAAGCTCGCGGGCGAGGTGTGGTCCGCGCGCTCGCTCGATCCCGGCCAGGCATATGAACCAGGGCAGCAGGTCGACGTGGTGGAGATCGACGGTGCGACGGCCGTCGTCATGTAGACGCCGTACCGGGAGTGTCCTACCAAGAGTTGAGGGCGCCCCGGTTGAGCTGCGGAGTCGACCGGGAATCTGACAGACTCCACCCTCGGGAACCGCCAGACTTGATCATCCCGACCATCCGAATCGCCGCATGAAGGGCACGGGGAGCCGCTGTGGAACCGATCATCATCGTCCTGATCATCCTCGTGGTGCTGGTCTTCATCGCACTGATCAAGACGATCCAGGTCATCCCGCAGGCCAGTGCCGCCATCGTGGAGCGCTTCGGACGTTACACACGCACCCTCAACGCGGGCCTGAACATCGTCGTCCCGTTCATCGACTCGATCCGCAACCGCGTCGACCTCCGTGAACAGGTCGTGCCCTTCCCCCCGCAGCCGGTGATCACCCAGGACAACCTGGTGGTGAACATCGACACCGTCATCTACTACCAGGTGACCGACGCCCGCGCCGCCACCTACGAAGTGGCCAGCTACATCCAGGCGATCGAGCAGCTGACCGTCACCACCCTGCGGAACATCATCGGTGGCATGGACCTCGAGCGCACCCTGACCTCCCGCGAGGAGATCAACGCGGCGCTGCGCGGCGTCCTCGACGAGGCCACCGGCAAGTGGGGCATCCGCGTCAACCGCGTCGAGCTCAAGGCCATCGAGCCGCCCACCTCCATCCAGGACTCGATGGAGAAGCAGATGCGCGCCGACCGTGACAAGCGCGCCGCGATCCTCCAGGCCGAAGGTGTCCGGCAGTCCGAGATCCTGCGCGCCGAGGGCGAGAAGCAGTCCGCGATCCTGCGGGCCGAGGGTGAGTCCAAGGCCGCCGCCCTGCGCGCCGAGGGCGAGGCCCAGGCGATCCGTACGGTCTTCGAATCCATCCACGCCGGAGACCCGGACCAGAAGCTGCTCTCCTACCAGTACCTCCAGATGCTGCCGAAGATCGCCGAGGGCGACGCCAACAAGCTCTGGATCGTGCCCAGCGAGATCGGCGACGCCCTCAAGGGCCTCGGCGGGGCCATGGGCAACTTCGGCCCGTTGACCGGCGGCGGAAACGGCGGCGGCACCCCCGGTGGCACCGGTAAGGAGCCCGCCCCGCGCCGCGAACAGCCCACGATCGACTGAGCGGACGGCGGCGGGGCGGCCCCTCGGCGCCTTCTTGCCAGGGGGACGAGGCTCAGGCGGGCAGCGCCAGCCACTCCGGCAGACCGTCCCGCTCCGCCGCCCCCAGCGCCAGCAGCAGCGCATCCGAAGGCGTCGGCTCGAACGGCGCCTTGAGCAGCCGCATCCCCGCCTGCTCCGGAGTCCGGTCCGCCTTACGGTGGTTGTCCTCGGCGCACGAGGCCACCGTGTTCAGCCAGGTGTCCCCGCCCCCGCGCGACCGCGGCACCACGTGGTCCACGGTCGTCGCCCGGCGGCCGCAGTACGCGCACCGGTGCTGGTCCCGGACCAGCACCCCGCGCCGCGACCACGGGGCACGTCTTCGGAACGGCACCCGTACGTAACGGCACAGCCGGATCACCCGCGGCAGCGGCAGATCGACATCCGCGGCCCGCACCCGCAGCCCCGGGTGGGCGTGTTCGACGACGGCCTTGTCCTGGAGGACCAGCACCACGGCGCGCCGCAGCGTGACCGTCGCCAGCGGCTCGAAGCTCGCGTTCAGAACCAGCGTCTCGCGCATCCCGACCACCCCCGCATCCCGGTGTCCCGGTCCCGTGCCGGAGATCGGCGGGACCGGGATCAACTCTGGCCGGGAGCCTGGCCGAGAACAACGCAATTTCGCCGCGTCAGCCCGCGGCCGGCACCTCGTACTCCCCGACCAACTGGGCCCGGCCCAGCGTGTGGAACCGCAGGTTGAAGCCGACCACCGCGGGCGAGGCGTCCGCGTCCGGGCCCAGCTTCTCGCTGTCCACCGCGTAGACGGTGAACACATAGCGGTGCGGACCGTCCCCGGGCGGCGGCGCGGCCCCGCCGAAGTCACGGGTCCCGTAATCGTTGCGCGCCTGTACGGCACCCTCGGGCAGGCCCGTGAAGCCACCGCTGCCCGCACCCGCCGGAAGCTCGGTGACCGTGGCCGGGATGTCGAACACCACCCAGTGCCAGAACCCGCTGCCCGTCGGCGCGTCAGGGTCGAAGCAGGTGACGGCGAAGCTCTTCGTCCCCTCCGGGAAACCCTCCCAGCGCAGCTGCGGAGAGGTGTTCCCCTCCGCCTGCACCTGGGCGGACTTGAGCGTGCCACCCGGTGCCACATCGTCGCTCACCACCGTGAACGACGGCACCGGCGGATGGAAGTCATGGGGGAGCGGGGCCCGGTTCTGCTCGGACACGTCGAGAACCTCCTCGAAGTCGCAGTGGATCATCTCCGCGGCCAGCCTAACGAGACCGGTACCCGGCGGGCTGGCACCATGGCGCCCATGACCGGCCCCACCCTCGCCCTCCACCTGCGCCTCGACGGCGTGACGGACAAGGACGGCTTCCTCGCCCGCTGCGCCCGGGACCTGCGCTTTCCCGACTGGTACGGACGGAATTGGGATGCCCTCGCCGACTGCGTCACCGATCTGTCCTGGTGGGCCGAGGGCGGCGAGCCCAGCGGCTGCCTGCTGGACATCCAGGGCTGGTCGGCCTTCCGCGACGCGGACCCCGACGCCGCCGCGATCGCGGCCGACATCCTGGCCGACGCGGAGGCGTACTGGGCGGCGCGGGGACGGCCCCTGGTGGTGCGCTACGACGACGGCCCCTGACCGGTACGAGGGCGGGGCGTGCGCCGAGCTGTCCTCGGTGCACGCCCCGCGTGGAAGTCCGGTCCGTGGAAGTCCGGTCTGTGAAAGTCCGGTCCGGGGAGGGGAACCTCAGAACCAGTTGCGCTTGCCGCCGACCTGGGCGAGCCACTGGTTCAGATAAGCCGCCCAGTCGGTGTCCTGGAAGGTGGTCAGGTTCATCGTGAACGACCGGTAGGTGTCACTGCCCTCGGAGAACAGCCCCGGCTTCTTGTCCATCTCCAGCACCACGTCCATCTCGCGGTCGTCCGCGACGAAGGACAACTCCACCTGGTTCAGGCCCCGGTACTGCTCCGGCGCGTAGAACTCGATCTCCTGGTAGAAGGGCAGCCGCTGACGGGTGCCACGGATGTGCCCGCGCTCCAGGTCGGCGCTCTTGAACCGGAAGCCGAGGGCACCGAAGGCGTCCAGGATCGCCTGCTGGGCGGGGAGCGGATGCACATTGACCGGGTCCAGGTCGCCCGAGTCCACCGCGCGCGCGATCGCCAGCTCGGTGGTCACCCCCACGTTCATGCCGGACAGATGGCGGCCCATGAACATGGTGACCGGGGTCTCCCACGGAATCTCCAGGCCGAACTGCACCGCGTGCACCGCGCCAGGCTGAACCTCGAACGCGCCGCCCAGCTGCTGCCGGGTGAACTCCACGTCCTGCTTGTACTCCTGGTCGTTGCCCTCCACCTCGACCCGCGCTTGCAGGCCGACCGAGAGCCCCTCGATCTGCTGTGCGACCGAGCCGCCCTGGATCCGGACCTCGCCCTGCACGATGCCGCCCGGGACGACGTTCTCCTCGGTCAACACCGTCTCCACCGAAGCGCCACCGGCACCCATACTCGCGAGCAGCTTCTTGAAGCCCATGTTCTCCCTCTCAAGGACGCGACTGCGTCTTGACTCGATCGCATTCGATCACTGTTGACACCTAGAAACGCGAAACAGCCGTGGACGGTTCCGCGGCTCATACCCTTCCAGCGGACCGGTGCCGCCTCCAACCACCGGTTCATATCTGTTCCACTACGCTCGGGGCGCGTGACAGCAGGACCTGACGACCGCACCCCCCTGGACCGTGACTTCTTCGACCGGCCCGTCCTCCAGGTCGCGCCCGACCTCCTGGGCCGCGTCCTGGTCCGGCGTACCCCGGACGGACCGATCGAATTGCGCCTGACCGAGGTCGAGGCGTACGCGGGCCAGGCGGACCCCGGCTCACACGCCTACCGTGGCCGCACCGAGCGCAACGCCGTGATGTTCGGCCCCCCGGGTCATGCGTATGTCTACTTCACCTACGGCATGTGGCACTGCCTCAACCTGGTCTGCGGACCGGAGGGCCACGCCAGCGGGGTGCTGCTGCGCGCGGGCGAGGTGCTGGACGGCCATGAGTGGGCCTATGAGCGCAGGCCGAAGGCGCGCAACGACCATGAGCTGGCCAAGGGCCCGGCCCGGCTGGCCACGGCCCTGGGCGTGGACCGCAGGCTGGACGGCAGCGATGTGTGCGGAAGCCCCGACGCCCCGCTCTCCATACTCACCGGCCACCCCGCCCGGCCCGAGCAGGTGCTCAGCGGCCCGCGCACGGGTGTGGGCGGCGAGGGCGCAACCCACCCCTGGCGCTTCTGGATCGACGGTGACCCCTCGGTGAGCCCCTACCGGGCCCACACCCCGCGCCGCCGGAACTCGACGCGCCGTCAGGTCGGAACTTGACTCCGCTGGACGGGGCGCCTAACGTAGCCCGAGCCGCTTGAGACGGGCAGCGCTGTCATTACGATCCCAGGATCGGGACACCGCGGCCCCGGAGCAGCCAACCACTACGACGATTCCCCAACCGGGTTCCGTTTCGCTGCGCGAAATCAAGGCCCGGGGCTCCGATTAGGAGTCGGGAGGGAAATTCGCTAAAGTAGTGGACACGCCGGAAGGCGCGAAAGACCCCGCTCCAGCAGGGGGCCGGAAACGGAATTCGGATCGGAAACGACCGGAAATCGGATCTGGTAAGGTTGGAAACACCGAAGGGAAGCGCCCGGAGAAACCGGTGAAACGGTTTCGAAGGAAGCGTCCGTTCCTTGAGAACTCAACAGCGTGCCAAAAGTCAACGCC
>NZ_BAAAIF010000047.1:0-79012 GCF_039525925.1 Streptomyces javensis
CCCAACTCCTCGGCCCGCACGGCGAGGTCCTCCACACCGGGGTGGGCGGCGACAATGACGCCCGTACGCATCAAGACCTCCAAGGCAGGGTGTGCGGATGGAACCGAACGTGCTCAGCGTCGCAATTTCCGGCGCGGGGCCGTTGCAAGTCGCGTGATCTCCTACCCTCTCAGGCCGGACGGCCGTGCCTGACGCAACGAAGCACCGCTGATGCCGATGACCTTCCCAAGTCCTCCTCCTGCGACGGAACTTCGATGTGGCGTCAGTCTGCCACGCCGTCATCCGTTCGTGAGTGTGGTGCTGATCGCGGCGTTCGCGGTGGTGGTCGGCGCCCGCTCGTACACGGCGATCGGGCAATGGGCCGCTGTGGCCGCTGGCCGCGATGGCCGACGACGGGCAGACGAACAGTCAGCTACGGGTGCCGGACAAGACCAACGCGGCCGCGGGCACGGGCGGCGTGAGTTGCGGGTCGTCAAGGCGCTGACCGTTCATGGGCTGGGGCCGGACCTCATGGGCAGAGGCGAACGAGGCCGGTCGGCCGGGAGCCGTCCGCCGTGGACGGTGAGCCGGGGGTTCCTGCCGTGGGTGTGCTGTGAGCGGTGCCGGGGTCAGTCGCCCGTCGTGAGGTGGCCGTTGACGAGCGCGAGGCTGCGGGCCCGCAGGGCCGCTCTGGCCTGTTCGTCGTAGGCCTGGCCGGTCGCGTGGGCGGGCCGGAGGCGGTCGAAGAACTGGCCGGTGGTGCCTTCCAGGGCAGGATCGAGAGCGAGTCGGCGGGTGGCTTCGGCCCCGGACTCCAGGGTGTCGGCGGTGACGCCGATTTCGGACAGGACGATCTTGGTCGGCATGTAGGTGCCGGGGTGCAGGCAGGTGGCGGTCAGTTCGGTGGGCGCGAACCGTCCGGCGAGGTCGAGGCAGTGCATGATCTGCGCGAGTTTGCTCTGGCCGTAGGCGCGTGTGCCCGAGTATGCGCGCTCGAGCATGAGGTCGTCGAAGTCGAGCGGGTGCTGGCCCAGGGACGAGACGTGGACGACGCGGGCGGCGTGCTGGGTGGTCGCGGAGGCCCGCAGGAGTGGGAGCAGGTTCTCGGTGAGGACGAAGGCGGCGAGGTAGTTCACCGCGAAGCGCAGCTCATGGCCGTCGTGGCTGGTACGGCGCTCGCGTCCGTCGGGCTCGCCGGAGCCGATGCCCGCGTTGTTCACCAGTACGTCGAGACGGTCGACGCTGCCGGCGATGGTGTCGGCCAGCCGGGCCGCCTGGGCGAGGTCGGACAGGTCGGCGGTCGCGGTGAGGGGTGCGGCGGCGCCGGTGCTTTCGACCTCGGTGGCGACCCGTTCGAGTTTGGCGGGGTCGCGGCCGTGCAGCACGAGGCGGACGTCGCGGTCGGCCGCGAGGCGCATGGCGAGGGCGCGGCCGAGGCCGTCGGTGGCGCCGGTGATCGCGATGGTCGTGGTGGTCATGCCGGTTCCTCCGGAGCGGGACTGCGGGTGAGGAGGTCGATGAGGGCGTCGGCGAGGGCATGGGGGGCCGTGTCGGCGGAGCCGGAATCGAGGGGCGGAGGTGCGGCGAGCACCTCGTACCAGAGGAGGCCGAAGACGATGCGGGCGTCGAGCGCAGGTGAACGGCCTGCCGGGAAGTCGCCGCGCTCGACGGCGCGGCCCGCCAGGACCTCGAAGGCGGCCCGGCGGCGGGCGAGGAACTGTTCACGGAAGCAGGCGCCGAATTCCGGGTCGATCTGCGCCTGGGCCATCAGCGTGCGCATCACGCGCATCACCGGCGGGTCCAGGCCCAGCGTGAAGGACCGGTCGAGGAACTGGCGCAGGTCTGCCGCGTAGCTGCCGTGGTCGTCGAGCCCGATCTGGACGTCGGCCTTGAGTACCAGCGCGTCGAGCAGTACGTCGGCCTTGGACGGCCACCAGCGATAGACGGTCTGCTTGCCGGTGCCTGCCCGCGCGGCGATCCCCTCCACCGTCAGGCCCTGATAGCCGGACTCGACCGTGAGCTCCCAGGCAGCGGTCAGGATCGCGGTGCGGCTGCTCTGGCTGCGCTTGCGGCCGGGTCGGACCGGCTCGGGTGCGGACGGCATGGTTCCGAGGCTACATGAATCGAACCGAGACGTAACGGTTCGCAATCGAGGCCGTGGGCGGTCGCGTCCCCGAACCCTGCCGCACCAACCCCTGCCGACGCCTCCGCGCCGCCCGTCGCCAACGGTGGACTCACCTACCCGAGTGGCGTCAAGGGCCCGCTGCCCGTCGTGGTGATGTCGCACGGCAGCGGGCTCAATGACATGAACCGAACCGTGGTGGATCAGTAGCCGTAGATCATCTTGTAGGCGGCCTCGGGGAGGAACTGTCCGGCCGAGGAACCGGCTCCGACGCCGCAATTGCCGTCGGACTCGCCCGGGACCTTGATCCACAAGAGCATCTCGGCGCCTCCGCCCAGCTGCGTGGGGGCGCCGATACGGCGGCCCGAGGGATTGCACCACTGGCCGTTGGAGCCGTTGCCGTTGCGGCTGGTGTCCACGACGAACGGCCTGGTGTAGCCGTAGCGGGCGTTGAGTTCACGGTTGACGGCGTTGCCGTAGGCGGTGTTCTCGGCCGTGGTGAAGTAGTTGGAGACGTTCAGGGAGAAGCCGTGGGCCTGTCGGAGGCCGGCTTCGTGGAGTCGCCGGGCCATGGTCGCCGGGTCCGCCCAGCCCGGGTTGCCGGCGTCGAGGTAGACCCAGGTGTTGGGGGCCTGACGGTTGAACTGGGCGAGGGCACCGGTGAGCATGCCCTCGCGTTCGTCGATCTGGGCCTGGGTCATGCAACCGTAGTCCCCGAGGGAGTCCGGTTCGAGGATGACGACGGCCGGGCGGTTGGCGATCCCGCCGGTGAACTGGGCGATCCAGGTCGCGTAGGCGGACGGCGAAGCGGCCCCGCCCGCGGAGTGCCCGCCGCAGTAGTCGCGGTTGTATATGTTGTAGGCGACGAGGATGGGCAGTTTGTCACCACTATCCGCGGCACCCACGTATGCGCCGGTGGCGGTGCCGATGGTGCCGCTCCAGGAGCCGAACCAGCGGGCCGTCGGGGTATTGGCGATGGAGGCGTTGATCGCGGGTGTACGGCCGTCGCCGGGGTTGGCGGCGACCCACCTCTTCGCGCTGGAGTCGGGGTCCACGTAGAACCCGTTGGTCATGGTGGTCGGGTCGGCCGCGTGGGCGGACGGTGCGATGGCGAGCGCCAGCGGTAGAGCGAAGAGCGCTGCCACCAGGGCGCGGAGTCTGTGGCGCATGACTGTACCTCGGTTTCCTGGCAGGGGTGCGTCGCACGCTCTCGGTCATGAGTGAGCGACGCGCTGAGGAAGTGCGGTGGTACGAGGCCCCGTTGTGCCTGACGACTCTCCGGCGGGGGCGACAGGGTGAAAGCCGCTGCGAGTATGGGAGCGCTCCCACTGGAAGCGCTCCCCATCGCGCTGAGAGCAATTGGGGTGTGGGGGTATCGTGTTGCGGGCTGGTGAAGCTGTCAAGGGTCGACGTACAACTCGCCCTTCACGGGGCGAGCACGCGGTGCGCCGGCAGCCGACGCTCGATGAGGTGACCGGTCTCCCGCTCCGCGGCTTCCCGCGCGGTCAACAACGCACCGCAGGTCAGCCGCGCCAAACGCGAGGCGGTCGAGCGGGTCAACGTCGGTGGGGCGCGCGAGGCGACCGCGTACCTGGTCTCGTGCGGCCGGACTCGCGTAACCGCGATCTGCGGGCGTCTGGACACCGGGGCCGGACGCGCCCGGTACCGCGGCCACCGGGATGCCGCGCTGGCGGGCGGCCTCGATCCGTTCCCGCCGCAGGAGGGGGACTTCACCGAGCCCGACGGAGCCGCCGCCATGGCCGCACTGCTGGCGAACACCCCGACATGGGCGGGGCGTTCGCCGCCAACGACAACATGGGCGCGGGAGCGCCGCGCGAGGCCGGCCGACTGGTGCCCGCCGCCACCGCAGTGGCCGGCTCCGGCGACTTGGCGATCCCGGCCCACAGCGGCGGGCTGGAACCACGGGGCGACGTCGTCCGCTTGACGTGTCGCGGTGTGGGCGTTGGTCAAGTGAGGGAGCGAGAGTGCAGCCGCCGTCGGGGATCTCGGGCCGTGACATGGGATGTGTTCATTCGAGCGCAGTCGAACGACCACACTATGGTTCGGGCGGCAGGACCGCACTTTCGCAGATGGAGGCCGAAGAGCACGGCCATCGACGAGTGAGGGTTCCCATGAAGGGCTTCCCGTCCCTTTTGGAACATGGGAGGTCCTGTTAGCGTGGCATGGGCGAGCAGGGAGTGTGGAGTCTGCCTATGTCATTGACCGACAAGGCAATCGCCCGCATCAGGGAGCTGATCCAGTCCGGTGAACTGCCGCCGGGTGCCAAGTTGCCGCCCGAGCAGCAGCTGGCCACGGAGCTCGGTCTGTCCAGGAACCTGATGCGTGAGGCGGTCAGAGCGCTTGTTGTCGCGCGGGTCCTGGATGTCAGGCGGGGCGACGGGACGTATGTGACGAGTCTGGAGCCCGCGCTGCTGCTCGAGGGGCTGGGCTCGGCGGTGGAACTGCTCCATGGTGACACCCTGCTGGAACTGACCGAAGTGCGCAGGCTCTTCGAGCCCATCGCCACGAGGCTTGCCGCCGCCCGGATCTCCGACGACGACCTCGTCGGCGTCAGGCACCACCTTGACGCGATGAGGGCCGCCCGCGACGATGTCGAGCTGCTCAACGAGCACGACGCCGCCTTCCACAGGGCGGTTGTCGCGGCCGCCGGGAACAGGACCCTGGCTACGCTGCTGGAGGGCATCTCCAGCCGCACCCTGCGCGGCCGGGTATGGCGCGGCATGGTCGACGACCATGCCGGTGACCGGACCATCGCCGAGCACGAGGCGATCTACGCCGCCCTGCTGCGCAGGGACTCCGCACTGGCCGAGGCCGCGGCGCTGATGCATGTGAGCACGACGGAGCAGTGGCTGCGTCAGCACCTGGAGCACGGCGAGAGCGCAAGCCGGCCGGGTCCGGCCGGCGACGAGACGTCGTGGCGGAGTGACGCCGTACGAGAATGACCGGCTTCGGCGCGCAGTCCGGGTTCGATGCCGGCCTGTTCCATGACCTGACGCGCCGCCGTGGGCCAGTTTGCGCCGCTCACCTTGACGTTGCCGCTCAGGACGTTGTTGTGCGGTGCGCCGGTCGCCACCTGGGTCGCGCCGGTGTTGTACCAGTTCTCCGAGAACGTGCTGTCATTGGTGTTATTGGTTCCGCTGGCGTTGGTGAAGGCCCACACGCCGGCGTCCTGGATCACGTTGTGCCGGAGTGCGAGGTAGCGGGACCCCTCGTCCAGGTAGAGGCCGACGGTGTTGTGGTTGTCGTAGATGTAGTTGCCCTCCATGACGGTTCCGGGGCTGGCCGACAGGTTGTACAGGCTCCCGCCGTCGTGGAAGACCTTCTTGGTGCCGTGGATCAGGTTGTAGCGGATGACGTTGTCCGAGAGCGTCGTCGGCGAGGTGTAGACCGGCTGGTAGTCGTACAGGCCGCGGTTCTTGTAGTCCGTGCTGCCGCCGGGGTCGTTGGCGCCCCAGCCCCAGCCGACGTCGATGCCGTCGTAGGCGAGATCGGAGACCTCGTTGTGCTCGATCGCCGCGTGGGTGACGTAGGTGGACAGGATGCCGGACATGTCCTTGTAGTCCTGGGCAACCTTGGTCACCAGGTTGTCCGTGATGGTGATGTCCTTGTTGGTCATCGCGGGGTTCGAGGGGTGGTGGGCGTCGGGCTGCACGCCGCCGGCCACGATGCCCGCGCCGGAGTCTTCGATGAAGGTGTTGGCGTGGACGGTGATTCCGGATGTGCCGAGGCCGACACCGGAGGCATGGGCGTTCGCGTCGTTGCCGATGCCCAGGGCCACCTGGCCCAGGTGGGTGAAGGTGTCCCCGGTGAAGGTGATCTCGGTTGCCGCCGAGACCTGCACGGCCGCCGGTATCTGGTGCCAGCCGTTGCGGGCGCCTTCGAACAGCCGGCAGCCGGACTGACAGGACGTGAGGAAGTCGGTGGGCTGGGGGTACGCGGACGGGATGAAGGCGCCGTTCTGCTGGTTGGCGTAACCGGTCGAGGTGCCCGGCCGGAGCCAGGTGGAGTGCTCGAAGCGGACACCCTCGATGGTGATGTTCCGGACCGGGTTGTCGTAGGTGCCTCCGATCTGTAGCAGCGAGGTGAGCTGCGGCAGTTCGATGTCGCTGTCGTCCGGGTCCTGGCCGGCGGGTGCTTTGTAGTAGAGGAGGCCCGCGTCCGGATCGAGGTACCACTGGCCCGCGGTCTTGAGGAAGGAGTAGGAGTTCTCCAGCAGGAGGGTGCCACCGGCGAAGGGTTTGGCGATGGTGTCGTAGCCCCAGTTGTTGTTGTTCCAGGCCGGCTGCTGCATGGTGATGGTGGTGCCGCTGATGCTCTGCACGGGCGCGTACCGGTCGGTGAAGGAGTTCTGGCTCTCCACTTCGATGCGGTTCTGCCGGGGCAGTGAGGCGAGGTAGTTCAGGGCGGGGTTGACGATGGTCAGCCCGGTCTGCGTCACCCTGACGTCGTTGCGCGAGATGGTGATCGAGGCGCGGGGTGCGAGGGTGCCGTCCACATAGAGCTGCCGTGAATCCTTGCCCTTCGGCACCTGTGCGACGTAGATGTTCGACGCCGCGTTCTGGAGTTGCCAGCCGGTCACCCGCCGGCCGCCGGACACGACGGGTGCTTCGCCGGGCTGCGCCCTCCAGGTGACGGTGTGGCCGTTGCGGCCCGAGTCGGCGCTGCTGAGCTTCCAGGGTTGGGTCAGGCGGTAGGTGCCGCCGGACAACTCCACGACCACGTCGGACGTGTCCGACAGGCCACGCGCGAGGCGCTGGGCCCGGGCGAGGGTGGCCAGGGGGTGGTCTGCTGTGCCCTGGTCGCGGTCGCTTCCCTCGGGGGCTACGACGATCGTGGCGACGCGGGCGACCGAGGCGTTCGCGGGAGCCGGGGTGAGGGCGGTGAGGGCGGTCGCGGCCGCGGCGAGGGCCGCGAGGGCCATTGCTGGATTTCGACGCATGTCTGGTCCCGGGGTTGAAGTGGTGGAGTCGGTCAGCGACGGCCGGTCCGTACCGTGGGCGTGGGGTGGGGCGAGTGGATCAGGCGCGTTCATGACGTCACACCGTGGTCGCGCCCGCCGAACGGCGTCCGGTAGGACGGCGGCCGGGTGCGCAGGTCGAGCTGGAGTGTCAGACGGATCCGGGTGGAAGGGGGCAGGTCCACCTGTAGCCAGGGGGCGTCGGCCCGGCTGGTGGCGGACGTGACGGCGGGTCGGCCGTGGCCGTAGTCGTACAGGTCGCCGATCCAGGCGGGGTCCTCGCAGACGGTGTGGTGGACAGTTCGGATGGTGTGTTCGGCGAAGGCTCCGGCCTGCACGATCACCGATCGCGGGGCTCGGGGATCGAGGTTGACCAAGTCGACGACGGTGGCCTCCGGATCGATGCGCGAGACCAGGGCCGCCACCGAAGGGGGCAGGCCCGGGCGTGCGGCGGTGGCGTCGTAGTACCGCACTCGTGCCTGCTGGAGGCCGCCGTTGTAGACGACTTGTGGCGCGCCCCAGGTCAGCTGTACCAGGGCCTCGGTGACGACCGGGTTCGACTGCTGCCACAGGTGGATGTCGGCTTCGGGCACGTCGGTGCCGCGGAAGCGTTCCATACGGGCCAGCCGGTGGCGGACCTGGGCCTGCGCGGCGGCCAGAATCCGCTCCGGATAGGAGGGGTCGTCGCCGCTGAGGAAGGCGAACCAGGGCTCCTCGTGTCCGGCCTCCTCCTTGCTCCGGAAGGGGCGCACCGTGCGCCAGTCGTAGCCGCTGGCGGAACGGAGCCGTTCGAGGCGTTCCCTGTCCGCGGCCGAGGCGGAGTGGTGCCACAGGGCCATCGGGACAGCCATCAGCATCGGGTTGTAGTCGAACCAGCCCCGGTCCGCGTGCCGGAACGGCACATGCAGCGTGGGGGTGACCACGTCCTCGCCCAGTTGGACGGTCCATTTGGACCGTAGGCTGGAGTCCGAGTCCATGAAGGCCATGACCTTGCCCTGGGCGATGATCTCGTCCAGGGCGGGACGCACGAGGTCCAGGCAGGAGTCGTCGCCCGTGGCTGCCGCCCCGGCCAGGGCGGCGATGATCGCGGCATGCCCGACGCTGTACCACCCGTGTGGCCAGGACCAGCCGTAGTGACCGCCGTACCAGCGGCCCTCCAGCAGGCCGCCCACCGTGCCGTCGGGGGCGACGTTGTCCGGCAGGACGCCGCCGCGGGCAGCCGCCCGCTCCCGCCAGGCACCCACGTACGTGGCGATCCAATCGCGGTAGCGGTCCTCCCCGGTGAGGATCCAGGCGTTGAGGACCAGTCCGGTCACTGCCAGATTGACCGCGGTGTCTCCCGCGCCCATCCTGCGGCGCATCTCCTCGCCCAGCCGCGGGTCACCGGCCGGTGGCGGTGTCTCGGACCCCGCCTCCAGCGTCCACTCCAGGGGGAAGCCGTACATCCGGGCTTCCTGGGCAAGCCAGGGATACGCGTCGCCGTCGAACAGCCCCTCGCGGCGCGGGTCGCTGCCGTTGTGCGGCCGGCGGACAATGCGGTGTGCGGGATCGTAATTGCCGTGCCCGGGGTCCACGTACAGCTCCGCGAAGCGGCGCGCCCGCCGGGCGAAGCGCTCGGGAGCGGCCATGCACAGGAAGTAGAATGGCAGCATGCTCTCGCCCTGGTGGAACCAGTCGTAGCCCCGTTCGAACTCGTCCTGGAGCATGCCCAGCTCGGTCAGCTGCCGGGTGACTCCTTCCCAGTGCCGTTCGGAGGCCGTGAGGAGATCGCTGTGCCCGCCGAGCAGATAGAGCTGCGGCCAGTTGAAGAAGGCCTCGTAGAAGTCGTCCGCGCCGTCGCGGGAACTCAGCCGGCTGCGGTACCTCAGCCGCCCGTCGCCCTCCGTGAAGTCCGTTGCGAACCGGCGCCAGGCGTCGTCGAGCAGGTCGAAGAGCGCCCGCTGCGCGGTGGCCCAGCCCGGTGGCTCCAGCAATGGCACCGAGGCTGTGATGACGGGGCGCATCGGATCTCCGTTCAGGCCAGGCGGCACCCGGACACGGCGTGCGCGCGGGCGACGGCGCCAACGCGCTGTTTCCTCCTTCGAGCCGTGCTCCGCCCGCGGCACCCTGCGAGGGAAGATGCCGCTCGGCGTCCGCACCTACGGCGCGAGCCGTAGGAACCCCCCCTCATTTACGAGGGGCCCCGACCGGCCGCCCCGGCGGGGCAGTGGGGGCGCCGGCGGTGAACCGCCACCAGTCCGCGTTGACCAGGTAGCCGCTGCCGCCCACAAACCGCAGGTACAGGTCCTGGGTGCCCGTGGCGCCGCCGACCGGGCAGGACACCGTCGTCCAGGTCTGCCAGCCGCCGGTGTTCGGCACGCCGCACCGGCCCACGACCGTTCCATTGGGGCCGCCCAGACGCAGTTCGATGGTGCTGCCGCCGGTCGCCGAGGCCACGCGTGCGGTGAAGGAGGACGGGCCCGTGCCGAAAGCGACACCCTTGACCTTGATGTAGTCGCCGTTCTCGGTGTACCCGACGTTCATGCCTCCCTCGCTGGACGGCTCGGTCTCGATCCCGGATTCCCAGGCGATCGTTTCGGCCTCCTGACGGATGTACGGGTCGAGCGTGCCGACCTGGGGCGCCCCCGTACTGGTCATGTTGATCGTCGGGATCGTGCCGTCGGGGTTGTAGGAGAACTTCTCCACGCCGACCGAGCGGGTGTAGCCGCTCCCGCCCGGAAGTGCGCCGTTGTGGTAGAAGAAATATGAATTGCCTTTGAAGTCGACGATGCCCGGGTGGTTGGTGAAGCTGGAGCCCTGCGTGGGCATGATCGTTCCGCGGTAGGTCCACGGTCCGGTCGGGCCGGGGGCGGTGGAGTAGGCGATGAACTCCGAGCAGCACTTGGCGGCGTACACGATGTAGTACAGGCCGCCTCGTTTGTAGACCCAGGGCCCTTCCTCGAACAGCGTGGGCCGGTTGGGATCACCGGTGCGAGTGCCGAAGCCCGCCGTGGTGAGCGGGATCTTGGCCGGGCTGCCGGAGTAGGAAATCATGTCGGCGTTCAGCCTGACGTACCACAGGTTCGGGTTGCCCCAGTACAGATACGCCTGTCCGTCGTCGTCGATGAAGACGGTCGGGTCGATCTCGCCGTTTCCCACCAGCGGGTGGCCGAGGGCGTCGCGGAACGGTCCGGTGGGGCTGTCCGACACCGCCACGCCGATGGCCATGCGGCCGGTCGCGCGCTCCGTTGTCGGCACGTACCAGTAGAACTTTCCGTTGCGGCCCACGACCTGGCCCGCCCACGCGTTGGCGGACGCCCAGCTGAAGGAGGCCACGCTGAGCGGAGAGCCGTGGTCGGTCCAGTTGACCATGTCGGCGGAGGACCACACCCGCCACTCCTTCATGGTGTAGTTGGTCGAGTTGTCCTCGTCGTGTCCGGTGTAGAGGTAGACGCGGCCGTCATGGACCAGAGGCGCGGGGTCGGCCGTGTAGACGTGCTGCACGATCGGGTTGTCCGCCCTGGCCTCCGTGGGATGTACCGCTGCGGGTGCGAGGACGAAGGCCAGCAGGAGACTGGCCGCCCAGGCGACCGCTCGCGTGAGTCTCGTACGAGTGGGTTGTGGTCGCCTTCTCATGTGCGGCTCCACCGCTGGTTGCCCTGACCGTTGCAGGTCCACAGGATCAGCGGGGTTCCGTTGGCGGTGCCGGCGTTGTCGACATCCAGGCACAGGTCGGCGTGGACGTTGCGGATGGAACCGTTCGCGTCGAGTGTCCATTTCTGGTTGTCCTGTCCGTTGCAGGGCCAGGTGATGATGCGGGTGCCGTTGGCGGTGCCCTGGTCATAGGCGTCCAGGCACTTGTCGCCGAAGACGCGTATCTCGCCGCCGGTCCAGGTGGTCCACAGCTGGTCGGCGGCCGTGTGGCAGTCCCGGATCAGCACCCTCGCCCCGGCCGCGGTCGAGGCGTTCTCCACGCCCAGGCAACGGCCGGACCCGTCACCGCGCAGCCGGGACGTGGTGGCGGCCAGGGGAGTGCCGCCGGTCACCCGGAACGCGGCGACGCCGTGTGCGGGCACACTCGCCGAGACCTGTCCGGTCGTGCTCGATGTGCCGCCGGTCCACAGGTCGGTGAGGGTGAACGACCCGCCGGACAGGCCGATCTGTGCCGCCGTGGCGGTGACGGTCGCCGTGCCGTTCCCCCGGTTGAACAGGCCCACGGCGACCGAGCCGTCGGACAGGGGCTTGGCGAACACCTCGGTGTCTCCGTCGTCGCGCACCCTGCGCCCGCCCGCGCCCAGCGGGTCCTGGTTCACCGCCAGCAGCCGCGGGTTGCGCAGGACCGCGCTCACATCGGCCGACATGGTGCGGATGTCGTTGCCCGCCATGAGCGGCGCGGCCATCAGCGCCCACAGGGCGAAGTGGGAGCGGGACTCGGTCAGCGACAGCCCGGGGCGGCCGACGACGAGCATGTCGGGGTCGTTCCAGTGGCCCGGACCCGACTGCGCGGCCAGCGGCGCGGTGACGTCCACGACGTTGCCCACGCCCATCGGATAGCTGTTGGTGTTGCCGTTCTGCCAGATGTCGAGCAGGTCCTCGGTCGTCCGCCACAGGTCGGCGACGTCGCCCCAGTTGTATGTGTCGCCGGTGATGGCGTGGTAGCTGTTCGGGTTGATGCTGTAGACGATCGGGCGCCCGGTCGCGCGCAGTGCGTCGCGCATGAGCGTGAACCGCGCGACCTGCTCGTCCCGGGTACCGGCGGAGGAGCACCAGTCGTATTTGAGGTAGTCCACACCCCATGAGGCGAACGTGCGAGCGTCCTGGGTCTCATGCCCCTTGCTGCCGGTGGACCCCGGGTAACTGCCCCCGCCCTGGGCGCACGTGCGCTCGTTGGGCACCTGGTAGATGCCGAACTTCAGGCCCTTCCCGTGGATGTAGTCCCCGAGCGCCTTCATTCCGCTCGGGAATTTTGTCGGGTTGGCCCGCAAGTTGCCCGCGGTGTCGCGTTGCGGGTCGAACCAGCAGTCGTCGACCACCACGTATCGGTAACCGGCGTCCCGCATACCCGAGGAGACCATCGCGTCCGCGGCCTGACGCACCTGTGCCTCGGTGACCCCGCACCCGAAGCTGTTCCAGCTGTTCCAGCCCAGTGGCGGGGTGAGCGCCGGACTGCCCGGGGCCGCCTGGGCGGCCGAGTGGGCCGAGGCCGTGGTGAAGACGGTGCCGATCAGCGCGGCAGCCGTGAGGAAGCGGAGTAATCGTCCGCCTGGTTTCAACACGAGATGGTTCCTTCCCGGTCAGCGGTAGCCGGCCGCGGTGATATTGGCCTGCACGGCGTTCTCCGTCTGGTCGGAGGGGTAGCCGGAGACCATGGCTCCCTCGTAGAACGTGCCCGCGCTGAGGTTGGTGTTGCCGTTGCAGCAGTCACCGCCGCTGCCCAGGATGATGGCCCCCTGCTTCTTCATGGGGTTGTAGCCACCGGGGAGGGAGCCGGCGTACAGCGTGGTCAGACCCCCGGACTGCGCATTGCTGCCCTTGATCGCGAACCGGGTCGTCCCGTTGTTCTTCAGTGTGGCGGTGACGAACTTGCTGGTGAAGGCCCTCTGGTTCGGGTTCCAGGACTGGCTGCCCCCGGAGTACAGGCCCCATTCGAGGTCTGCCTGGACCCATGGGCCCCTCCCCGCACACCCGCCGAACCAGCACTGCGTGCTGAAGTTGATCGCGTCCATGGCTCCGGGGCCGTCGGCCTTGCGGGTGATCTCGCTGTTGCCGTAGTCGAAGCAGCAGCCGCCGTTGACGTGCGTGCCACTGGTTACCATGTACATGCCCTCGGGCGCGCTGCCGGTGGGGACGCCCGTCGTGTGGCCGTCGCGCCAGTAGCTGTTCCTGGGGTTGATGTACAGCGAGTAGGCCCTGTTTCCCCCGACTGTCAGGGATTCACTCGTCGCGTTCGCGGCGGTGTCGGAGCCACCGACTCCGCCCGGCCCCTGGTAGCCCAGGTTGTTGCCGTGCCCGGACTGGTCGTAGACCCAGGTGATGACGCATGAGGTACCCGCGCAGAACGAGTCCTGGGCGGCGGCGTCGGCGACGCCGCCCGCCGTCAGGGCGCCGATGTCCCGGGTCGCGTTGTCGGACGAGCGCCTGACTTGGTACAGCTTGCCGGTGTACGAGCCATAGAGCGCCCGCACCGTGCTGTGCGCGGCCACACAAGGCGTGCCGCCCGACGCGTAGATGTCACAGGGGCCGGTTCCGGCGGCGGACGCCGGTGCCGGTCGGCCGAACACCGCCACCAGTACCGCGATCAACATCAGCGCCGAGCCCGTGGCCAAGGCGGCGGGCGAACGCCGTCCGCGGGACACGCCGCCCGGCACGGAAACCCATGAAGACAGCACCGTCTCCTCCTGTAGGTCATCGTGGACATGACATGCCGCAGGGGCGCCGTATGTCCACCGGATGTCGCAGGGGCGGTTCATTGTTCGATATTTCGAATCACTGTCGAAGCATCGGACAGAGATGGATGATAGGGAAGCGCTGAAAACTGTCAATACCCCGCACCGGACCGGCTCGGTGATCGCGACGAAACCGCAGTCCGGAGGTGGTCCCGCAAGGCGAAATCATCGGCGACATGTGATGTTTGACCTCCTCCCGCCGCCATGTCGCAGAGTCGTCGTTCCGAACGTCGCCACAGACCCCTGGATCGTTCGACGTCAGGCCTCTTGACAGCTCCCAAGATCCCATGGGACCCCTAGAGAGACATGGGATGTATCGGCGCCCCATGCTGCCCGTCCCGTATGTGCGCTCCCCGCCTCCGCACCGGGTGGCTGGACCCGCTCGCGATCCCGCTTGCGACGCTCCTCCTCCAGATCGACCACGGCAGTACTGGCACCATCCGTACCGGTTAGCCGACCACATGGAGCCTTCCATGCATCCAGGATGCCGACCGCGTTCGCGATACGTTCGCGCCGCGGTAACTCTCCTGCTCGGCTTGACAGTGGCGCTGTCAGCCGCTCCTGCCGAGGCCGGTCCCACCAGCAGCGACCCCGGCCCCTGAGCAACTTCCGCGAGATCCCCCCTCACGCCGGCGCACGGCGCCTGCGTGCCCCGCTCACCCCTACGACAACAAGGAGTCACCCATGTCGATGCGACGGCGTACCTTACTGGGCTTCGGCGCGGCCGCGGCGACGGGCGTGGGCATGTCCCTGCTCGGGAGCAGCGCGGCCGCCGGCGCCCTGTCACCACGGATGGCCTCACCGCGGCAGGCACCCACCGCGCAGTTCGCCATCGGCGTGCGGCAGTTCTTCTGGTCGCGCGGTAACCGCCAACTGAACACGAAGATCTTCTACCCGGCCGCCGGCACCGCGGGCGGCAACCCCATCCCGAACGCGCCCATCGCGAACGGCGTCTTCCCCATCGCCGAATGGAGCCACGGCATGGGGTGCAACTCCGACTGCTACTCCTCCCAGACCCACGATCTGGCCGCCGCGGGCTTCATCTGCCCCGCCCCCTCGTTCTCCGACAACACCAACATCGGCAGCGTCTACAACGGCAACTGGTCGAAGGACGTCTCCGAGGTCCTCACCCGGACACTGGCGCTCAACAGCACCACGGGCGACCCGTTCGCCGGGCACATGGACACCCGGGTCGGTGTCGGTGTGTCAGGTCACTCGATGGGCGGGATGACCACCCACGGCCTGCTCACCGCCTGGCCGGACAACCGCATCGCCGCCGCTGTCCCGGTCGCCTGCGTGGACATGGGCAACCCCGCCGGACTCCACGCCAATGTGCTGTTCATCCACGGTGACCATGACCCGACCTGCGACTACAACTCGGCGCGCGCCGCGTACGCGGAGCTTCCGTCGCCCAAGGCGTTCCTCACTCACGTCGGGGCCGACCACGGCCAGTACCTGACCCCGGACTACCGGTACTACGCCCAGACCAAGAACACCTTCCTGGACTGGTTCCGCTGGAGCCTGTACGGCGACACCGCTGCCCGCGACCGCCTGCGGAGCGACGCCACCAGCAACGGCACTTCCTGGCAAGCGGCCCTCACCTAGTGAGTCAGCCTTGAGGTCGCCCGTCGCCACTTGAGGCGTTTTCCGTTTCAGGTCACGGCTCTCAATGGGCTCGGACAGTGAACACCCAGGTCCCGGAGCCGACTCGGTACGAGACCGCTTGGTCGGTGACCTGTGTCCTCCTCGCTCCGGCGGGGGCTTGGACGCGGTGGTCCTCGTCGGTCAGAGGTACCCGTACCACCGCGCGGCTGTTGGCCGGGATGGTGACGGTCAGCCGCAAGGTGCCCCGGGTCTTCTTCCAACTGCTGGCGACGCGGCCACGCACCGTCTCCTGCGCGGCGGACACCTGGTCGAGGGAGCCGGGGATCCGCGGCTCGACCGCGATGTCGCGGTAGCCGGGCTCGGTGGGCCTGATCCCCGCGAGAACGGTGTAGAACGAGGTGTTGATACCGGCGAACATCGCGTGGTCATGGGTTTCCATCGAGGAGCGGTAGAGCCACTGCTCCCAGGTGGTCGTGGCCCCGTTGGCGAGCTGGAAGCCGAAGCCGGGATAGGTGCGTTGGTGGAGCATGGTCATCGCCAGGTCGACCCTCCCGGTGCGGGCCAGCGCGTCGACCAGGTAGCGGGTGCCGAAGATGCCGGTGTCCAGGTGGCCGTCGTCGTGCTCGACGATGGTTCGGGCGAGTTGGTCGCCGACGTCGTCGACCTTGTCGGCGGGCACCAGCCCGAACGCCAGCGGGAGGACGCTGGTCACCTGGCGTCCGCTGCCGTACGTATCACCGGCTTCGTTGAGGAAGTGCGCGTTGAACGCGTCCTTGACGCGGCCTGCCAGGGACGCGAAGTGGCGCGCGTCCTGCCGGTGCCCGAGCACGTCCGCCGCCTTCGCCGTGGCCCGGGCCTGCTGGTAGGAGAGGGCGGTGTTGACCAGGGAGACCTCACTGAAGCAGTCCCCGGCCGTCGGGCTGCCCATGCCGTCGTTGGCCTGCGGCCCGTGATCGGGCGGGCACCAGTCGCCGAAGCCCTTGTCCGCGGGCCAGATGAGCCCGGGCACCTCGGTGGCGTTGCGGTCCACGAACCGTTTCATGTCCGGATAGGCCGTCTCCAGCGCGTTCCGGTCGCGGTACTGCTCGTACAGGGTCCAGGCCAAGGTGACCTGACCGCCGGCCATGTCGGGGTATTGCGCCTTGACGTCGTCGGAGGGCAGCGCCGTGCCCGGCGGCAGGTCGCCCAGATACTTCGCGTAGAAACCCCCCATGCCGAATTCGCGCGTCGCGGCGTCCCGGTAGGCCTGGACGTCCATGGCCGGAGGGGTGCGCTCGTCGCGGACCGGGGTATCGGTGGGCGTGCTCATGGAGTTGTTGAGGACGCTCCAGCGGTTGTTGCGCCAGATGCGGTTGAGAACCTCGCTGGAGGAGCTGAAGGCGCCGGTCGACGGCACATCCGCGTGGACGACGCGTGCGCGCACGTCCCCGAGGCCCGCCGTCCCGGGGAAGCCGGTGACCTCCAGATAGCGGAAGCCGTGGTAGGTGAAGCGCGGTTCATAGGTCTCGCGACGGCCGGTACCCGCGAGGGTGAAGGTGTCGGTCGCCGCGGCATCCCGATTGGTGGCGGCGTCCAGCGTGCCGTCGGCGTTGAGCTCCTCGGCCGTACGCAGGGTGATGCGCGTGCCGGCCGCTCCCTTGGCGCTCAGGCGTGCCCAGCCGGCGATGTTCTGGCCGAAGTCGTAGACGTGGGTGCCCGGTCGGGGCTCGGACACCTTCCTCGGCCTCAGGGTGTCCGTCACCCGGACCGGCGGCATGGTGTTGGACCGCAGTGAGCCCTGCGGGGCGTCGACCACCGACACGCTTTCCCAGGAACGGCCGTCGAAGCCGGACTCGTCCCAGCCATCCTGCTCCTTCCGGGCGTCGTAGGACTCGCCGTCGTACAGATCATCCGCGGTGATCGGCCCGGTGGACCACTTCCAGGACGGGTCGGTGGTGAGGCGACGCCGGGTGCCGTCGGTGAAGGTGACGTCCAGCAGCGCGATCGCCTGCCGCTGACCATTCCAACGGAAGCCGTACCGGCTGAAGTTCTCCCCGTAGCCGTGGCCCAGCCAGAGCCCCACGGCGTTGCCACCCTTGCGCAGTGCCTTGGTCACGTCGTACGTGTCGTACAGCACCCGCCGGTCGTAGGGCGTGTTCGCCGGTGCGAGGACGCGGTCGCCGACCTTCGCGCCGTTGAGGCGCAGCTCGTGGAAGCCGAGACCGGCCACGTAGGCCCGCGCTCCGGCCACCTCCTTGTCCAGCGAGAACTCCTTGCGCAGCAGGGGAGCCCCGGCCTGTGGATCAGATGGCCCGATCCACCGCGCGCCCTCCCAGTCCTCGGGCGCGCGCAGCGCCGTCTCCCAGGAGGATGGGGCGCTCCACGCCGACGCTCTGCCGTGCTCGTCCCAGACGCGCACCTTCCAGTGGTAGCGCGTGCGTGGGCTGAGCCGCTGACCGCCGTACGGCACCCCTGCGGACTCGTCGGAGTGTCGTTTGCCGCTGTCCCAGACGGTGCCCTGGTTGTGCGCCAATCGCTCGGCGGACGTGGAGACCAGGACCTGGTAGGCCGTCTGCATGGCGTTGCGCGACTCGGTGTCCAGCTTCCAACCCAGCAGAGGGCGAGCAGCGTCGACTCCGAGCGGTCCGGCCCGGCCATCGACGGTGGCGCCACTGACGTGGAGTCCGCTGTCGGCGACGGCAGTTGGGCTGCCGGTGACCAGCGCCGTGGCCAGGAGTGCGGCGGCACCAAGAGGCGCGAGCACACGTCGGGCAGATGCGAGTCTGCTGCGTCCGCACACGTTGAGGACCTTTCGCAGGGGGCTCGGCCAGGTGCCGTCGGCAGGGCGGCTAAAACGATTCAACCAGTGCTGGTTATAGCAGTGCCGACCCGGCGCGGCTAGTGCTCCCGCTACAGCTCGCCATTGCCCGTTCGAGGGTGCGCTTTTGTGCGATGAGCTGACTGGCCATCACATGGCGAAGAGGAAGGTGCGGGCGCCGGGCGACCGGACTGCTGAACGGTGGGCATGGTGGGCGGCTCATCGAGCGCGTCAATGACCGGCGCCATCGGATGCTTCCGGAAATTACCGGTCGCTGTTCGTTCCTGTGTGGATGGCTGATACCGGATTGCGTAGCTGACCTGAGAGCTGTTGGGCCGTGGTGGAAATGGGTATCGACTCGCCGGGGGAGTCGCGGCCAGTGAAAAGGATCTAGGAACGTTCCGAAAGTTTTCAGACGGTGTTCGGCGTCCCCGGTGGCCAGCGCGTTCGGTGGCGGGCGGGCGGACCTGTGGGGGGCGCCCGTCATCGTGACGTGGGGAATCGCGATGGGCGAGCAGGGGCGAGTTTCGGACGCCGAGCGGGAAGTGTGCCGGTCTCGGGAGTTCCCGGGAGCGCCTTCAGCCAATATGGGGCGGAATGTTGTCGGCTGTCATGGCCATGCCTAACCTCGTGAGCGAATCTCGTGATCACCAGGAGGTGGTTGCACCATGACCGCAATCAGAACCGTGCTGGCGGCTGTCGCCGGCGTCTTGACACTTCTCGTCTCTGGACTCGTTTTCGCGCCGCAGGCAACGGCGGCTTCGCTCGTGGAGGTGACCGGCTTCGGCAGCAACCCGGGCAACCTGCGCATGCATGTGTACGTGCCGGACTCCCGCCCGGCCAAGCCGGCGATCGTGGTCGCCATGCACGGCTGTGGCGGCTCGGGGCCGGGGTTCTACCAGAGCAGCGAGTTCGCGTCGCTGGCCGACCAGCGCGGCTTCGTCGTCATCTACCCGACCGCCACGAAGCAGACGGCGATGAGCAACTGCTTCGACGTGTGGTCCGATGCCTCCAAACACCACAACGGCGGCAGCGACCCGGCCTCGGTCATTTCCATGGTGTCTTATGTGGAACAGCACTACAACGGCGACCCGCAGCGGGTCTTCGTCACCGGCAGCTCGTCCGGCGGCATGGAGACCACCGCGCTGCTGGCCGACTACCCGGACGTCTTCAAGGCCGGCTCGGCGTTCATGGGCGTCCCCTTCGGTTGCTTCGCGAACGAGGCCGACTTCCCGCCGTGGACGAGCAAGTGCGTGGGCGGGAACATGCACAAGACGGCACAGGAGTGGGGCAACCTGGTCCGGCAGGCGTACCCGGGCTACTCCGGCACCCGTCCTCGCGTGCAGCTTTGGCACGGCACCAACGACACACTCGTGCCTTTCCAGCTCATGCAGGAAGAGACCAAGCAGTGGACGGATGTCTTCGGACTGAGCCAGACGCCGACCTCGACGGACCAGCCGCAGCCGAGCTGGACGCGGCAGCGCTTCGCCGGGACCGACGGCGCCGTGCGGCTGGAGGCCATCAGCGTCTCCGGGGCCGGGCACCAACTGCCGATGGGCGGCATGGCCGCGGCAGCCGTGCAGTTCTTCGGCCTCTGAGCCTGGTGTGCGACCTCGGCGGTTCGCCTGACCCGCTGATGTCGAGACCTTCCTGAGGCAGTCGGCCGCGCCGACGGGCGCCCGGCTCCCCGCGCCTGCCGTCGCGGTGAGTTCACGGAGCGCCGGCGTTGCAGCCGACGGTAGACCTCGGAGACTTCCGTGCGCCCCGGCGGTTCGGGCGACCGTCGGCGCAGCCGGGCCGGAGCCCAGCCGTGTACGGGTGGTTTGACGAAGTTGGAGAGGACCTCGGAGTGGGTCACCGAGTCGGGCGGCGACCCGCTCTCGTCCTGTGGGTCGAACGGCAGCAAGAACTGGTCCCAGGCCAGCTCGGGCGCCCCGGGCGCCAGGGCGAGGGCATCGCGAGGTCCGGTCGCCGCTGCCCAAAGCCTGGCCGCCCAAGACCTCGGCGTCGGCGCCGGACAGCGCAGTGATCCGGTATCGGCGCCCGGTCACAGGCCGGGCGCCGTCTCGACACGGGTGACGGCCCGGTTGTCCGTTGCGGGGTCGAAGGGGAGGAGCCGCAGGACGCCCGCATGCCGTTCGAGCGGCGGTCATGGGGAGGCCACTCGTGAGGCCACTCGTTTCTTCAGCGGGGATCACGGGCGATCGGCGCGGGGTCAGTCCTTCATCGCGCCGGCGGTCACGCCGGCGGCGACGTAACGCTGGGCGAGGACGAGGATGACCGTCGCCGGCAGCGAAGCCACGACGGCGGTGGCCATGATGGCGTTCCACTCCTGATTGTTGTTCCCGATGTAGTGGTAGATGCCGAGGGTGATCGGCTCGTGACTGCCGCCGCCTGCGAGGGTGCTGGCGAAGACGAAGTCGGACCAGGACCACAGGAAGGCGAACAGCGACACGGTGACGACGGCGTTGCGGCTCATGGGCAGCACGATCGACCGGAAGGTGCGCAGCGGGCCGGCTCCGTCGGTCTTCGCGGCCTGGAGCAGCTCCTCGGGGATGCCGGACATGAACGCGGTGAGGATCAGGACCGCGAACGGGACGGCCAGGGTCGAGTCCGCGACGATCAGGCCGGGCACCGACTGGAGCAAGCCGAGGCTGAGGTAGATGGCGTAGAAGCCCATCGCCATGACGATGCCGGGGATCATCTGGGCGATCAGGAAGAGGAAGTTGAGCACGCTGCCGCCGCGCGGGCGTAGTTTGGCGAGCGCGTAGCCCGCGGGTGCGGCCAGCGCCACGGTGAGGACGACGGTGCCCAGACCGATGGCCAGACTGGTGCCGAGGTAGGGCAGCTGCTGGTCCAGGACGGCCCGGTAGCCCCTTAGCGTGCCGTGCACGGGGAACAGGTCCGGCGGTCTTTTGCGCATGTCCTGGTCGCGGGTGAAGGACACATTCAGCATCCAGTAGACCGGGAAGAGCATGACGCCGGTGAGGAGGAGGCCCGTGGCCGTCTTCCACCAAGTGGTGCGTATCCGGCGCGGGCGGGGTGGGGGCGTGGTGGTTGTCATGAGGCGTACTGCTTTCGCTGGACCCTCAGGTGCACCAGGCCGAACACGACAGCGGCGGCGACGAGCAGGTTACCGACGGCCGCGCCGGGACCGAACGCGGGCACCAGGTTGCCGAAGCCGAGCCGGTAGGACCAGGTGGCGAAGGTGGTGGACGAGTCCGCCGGGCCGCCCTTGGACATGATCCAGATGATGTCGAAGACCTTGAGCGTATAGATCAGGCCCAGCAGGAGGGTGATGGCGGACACCGGGCGCAGTAGCGGCAGGGTGATGCTCCAGAAGCGTCGCCAGGCGCCCGCGCCGTCGAGGGCGGCAGCCTCGTACAGGCTGGAGGGAATCGATTGCAGCCCGCTGTGGAGCACGACGAGGTTGAACGGGACGCCGATCCAGATGTTCGCGATGATCACCGAGGTGAGCGACCAGGACGGAGAGGTCAGCCAGTTCACCGAGTCGACGCCGACGGCGTTCAGGACGGCGTTGACGATGCCCGAGTCGCTGTTGAGCATCCACGACCAGGTGGAGGCCGACACGATCAGCGGCAGCAGCCACGGCACGAGGAACAGGGCACGCAGGGTCGTGGAGAGCCGGAAGTGCTGGTTGAAGAAGACCGCGAGGGCCAGACCGATGGCGTACTGGAAGAACAGGCAGACAGCGGTGAACATCACGGTGTGGGCGAGCGCCGGTGCGAACGTCGGGTCGTCGAATACGGTCTGGTAGTTGGCGAGACCGGTGAAGGGCGCGCCTCCTTGGACGAAGGAACGGACAGTGTAGTCGCGCAGGCTCAGGTCGAGATTCCGGTAGAGCGGATAGGCGTAGAAGAGGATGAGGTAGAGGGTCACCGGGGCGAGGAAGCCCCAGGCGGTCCAGTGCCGCGAGTGGGCGTGGTGCCGTGGTGACGTACGGTCCGGCGCGGTGGTGGCCGCCTCGTCCCGGTCGGGCACAGCCCGGCGGTCCGGCAGGTGTGTCGTACGGCTCATCAACAACCCCCGGAATCACGGCTGGTTGACCGCGCTCCGCGCGGCGGCGAGCGCGTCCTTCGGCGACTTGGCTCCGCTGAGGGCGGACTGGACCGCCTTCCACATCTGCTCGGAGATCTTGGGGTACTTGGTGCCGAGGCCGCCACTGGTGCGGCCCTTGGCCGCCTTGACCGCCTCCGCCCAGGGCTTGAGCTTGGCGTCGGCCGCCACCTGCTTGTCCTGGATTTCGCTGGTGGGTGCCATGTAGGACAGGGTGGTGTCGGTGGTGTAGAGGTTTTCAGCGCCGGTCAGGCAGGAGGCCAGCTTCCGCGTTGTGGTGTAGCGGCCTGTGTCGCTCTGGACGGGGATGGTGACGAATTCGCCGCCGGTCGGCGCCGCGGCGGTGCCGCCCTCGGCGCCGGGGATGGGCAGGACGCCGTAGCCGAAGCCGGCCTTCTCGGCGTTGGCCAGCTGCCAGGTGCCGTTCTCGGCGAACGCGTAGTCGCCGCTCGCGAACTCTTGCCAGCTGGTGGTCTGGGTGTTGTTGATCACCGAGTTCGGGGCGTGGCCCTTCTCCAGCCAGTCGGTCCACAGGGACAGCGCCGACACGCCCTGGGGAGAGTCGAGGCGGGTCAGCTTCGCGCCCGACCCCCAGAACCAGGGCAAGAACTGGAAGCTCCCTTCCTCGGTGCCGATCGCGGAGAAGGTGATGCCCTTCTTCCCCGCCTTCTTCACCTTCTCGAGCGCCGCCGTGAGCGACGTCCAGTCCTTGACCGAGGTGATGTCCACGCCCGCGACCTTGAGGACGTCCTTGTTGTAGTAGAGGGCGAGGGTGTTGGCACCGACTGGTGTTCCGTAGGTCTTTCCGCCCGACTGGCCGGCCCCGAGCAGGTTCGGGTCGACCTTGGAGGTGTCCAGCTTGTTGTCGTCGGTGGTGGTGAGGACTCCGGCCTCCGCCAAGGTCGGCACCACAGGATTGTCCACGATGAGCACGTCCGGGGAGTTGTCCTGCTGGGCCGCCAGGAGCACCTTGTTCGACAGGTCGCTGGTGTCGAAAGCGGTCCGTTTGATCTTCACGCCGGCCTTGTCGCCACAGCCGTTCAGCAGCTTCGCCCAAGCCGAGTCCTTGCCGAATTGTGGGTACGGGTCCCAGATGGTGTAGGTGCCGCTGTCCGCGGTCCTCGTCTCGGTGCCGCCCAAGCCGGAGCCGCAGGCGGTGGCACCGGCGGCGAGAACCAGGGAGGTCAGGGCTGCGACGGTCAGACGGCGTCGTCCGGAGAAGCTGTTCATCGCGGGTTCCTTCGTTTCTGGCATGCGGATACCGAGGGCAAGGCGTGGCCGGCGCGGGCCGCACCGCCTGTGGGGGGATGGTTCAGACGCCGGTGATGGTCCATTCGTTGTTGGTGCTGGAGTTGGGAGTCCACATCACCGTGGTCGAGCCGGCCGTGGTGCTGCCATTGCCGTCAAGGGCGGTACCGGTGCCCCGATTGATGATCTGGTAGCGGTTGCCGCCGAGGCTGCCCAGCGACCACTGCTGGTTGTCGCCGCCGTTCCAGGCCTCCTGGCGGGCGGGAGCGCCGTTGGTGGAATCGCCCCAGCTGTCGGCGGCCATGCCGTTGGTGCGGTTCATGATGCGGTAGTAGCCGTTGCCGAGGTCGGTCAGCTGCCACTGAAGGTTGGTGCTCCCGTCGTAGTTCCACTGCTTGAGGTTGGAGCCGGATGCGACGTTGCCCCCGCTGTCGAGCGCCAGTCCGCTGGTCACGTTGGCGATCTTCACCCAGGTCGTCGAGCCGCCCGGCGCGCCCAGGACGGGGATCTCACCGGAGAAGGTGAGCTTGACCGTGTACGCCAGGGCGCTGAACGGCGGGTTGGACGAGGGCATGGTGAGGTGCAGGCCGGAGGCGTCCTGGACCGGTGCGGGCAGGTCGATGTAGGTGCCGGCTGTGTTGTTCAGCAGCTTGGCGCCCGTCAGGCTGCTGAGGTTGATCTGGTTCGAGTTCAGTGTCGTGATGGTCATGGTGCCGCCCTGCCAGCCCAGCGCGGTGGCGTAGAGGACCTTGTTGTCCCGGCTGCGGGTGAACCGGACGTCCTGCGGTTTGCCGGCCACCGGTCCGCTGAACGAGCCTCCGCCCATCTTGGTGGGGCCCTCGCCGTAACTGGTCCAGGAGCGGGTGGAGTAGACCGCCTCTCCGAAGCGGCCGAGCCAGTCGCCCATGGCGAGCAGGATGGACCGCTGCCCGGAGGGGATGGTGCCGTCGGACATCGGGGCGATGTTCAGCAGCATGCTGCCGCCCTTGCTGACCCGGTCGATCAGCGAGTGCAGCAGTGCCTGCGTCGAGTAGTAGCCGATGCCCTCCGTGTAGCACCAGCTGGAGGAGGAGATGCTGTCGTCGGTCAGCCAGTAGGGGGTGAGCAGCCCTGCCGGGCCGCCGCGCTCGAAGTCGAAGACCTCACCCTTGTTGTTGAGGCCGTCCTTGTAGGTCGCGACCACGTCCCTGTTCCACGAGACGGCCTGGTTGTAGTAGTGCGCGAGGAACTCGAGCCGGTAGGACTCCTGCACCAGGTTCAGGTCGAAGTCCTGCCAGACCAGATCCGGCTGGTAGCCGTCGATGATCTCGATCAGCTTGTCGTACCAGAGCTTGTTCTCCGCGGCCGAGCCCTGCTGGGCATAGAGGACGCGGAGTGTCGGGTCCGACTGGGACGGCACGTGGTCGTAGTAGCCGTTGAAGTGGTAGGCGTGGTGCAGCGAAGCCATGAACTTCAGCCCCTGCCCGCGGATGGCCTGCGCCTGTAGACCCACCAGGTCGAGTCTGGGACCGTGCTGGACCGAGTTCCACGGGTTGGAGCGGCTGTTCCACATGGAGAAGCCGTCGTGGTGCTCGGCGACCGGCCCGGCGAACCTGGCGCCCGCGGCCTTGAACAGCTGCGCCCAGGCGTCCGGATCCCACTTGCCGCCCTGGGAGACGGGTTTGGGAGCGAACTGCACGTAGTTGCCGGCCTTGTCGCGGGCGCCGTCGATGAAGTTGTTGTACGGCCAGGCCGAGGGGTCGCCGTAGGTGGCGATGTGGTGCCTGTTCTCGGCCGAGCCGCCGATGTACATGTTGCGCGGGTACCACTCGTTCCCGAACGCGGGAACACTGAAGACGCCCCAGTGGTAGTAGATGCCGAACTTGGCGTCCTGGAACCAGGCCGGGGCCGGGGGGTGCTGGTCCACGGAGGACCAGCTCGCGGTGTAGCTTCCGGGACCGTCGGTCGCGGCGGCCTCGGGGGCGAACCGCAGCAGCCCGAAGGCCGTGGCCGCGCCGGCCGCCGCCAGCAGTCGGCGCCGGCTGAGCGGCAGGGAAGAGGAAGACATGTGGGGCCTCTCGGGGGAATCGACGGAGGTGGTGCGGGAGCCGGTGATCGTCAGCCGGTCACCGGATCACTCGCGCGTCCACTTCTGGTTGCTGCTGCCGTTGCAGGTCCATAGTTGGAGCAAGGTGCCGTTGGCCGTTCCCGCGCCGGTGGCGTCCAGGCACAGGCCGGACTGGACACCGGTGATCGTGCCGTCGGCATGGATCGTCCACTTCTGATTGCTTCCGCCGGTGCAGTCCCAGATGTCCACCTTGGTGCCGGGGCTGGTGCCTTGGCCCGAGGCATCCAGGCAGTCGCTGCCGTAGACCCGCAGCTCGCCGGCCGGGGTGTCCGTCCACTGCTGGTTGCCGCCGCCGTTGCAGTCCCACAGCTCCACCTGGGTTCCGGGTGTCTGCGACTGGTTCGGCACGTCCACGCAACGCCCGGAGCCGACCCCGACGATCGCGCCGGTCGTGCCGTCGTTTCCGCCGCTGCCGGGGGTGATGGACAGGTTGTCGAACTGCGCCGTCTCGCCCTGGCTGGTCGCATAGCCGATCTGCCCGCCGGCCCAGGTGCGGTCGTTCACGGAACCGACCGTGGCACCGTCGATGACGGCGGTGATGGTGGTGCCGGAGAAGGTGAGGGCCAGGGTGTGCCACCGGTTGGTGCCCAGCGCCGCGGTCGTGCCGCGGGCCAGGGTGGAGACATTGCCGCCCGTGTTGGAGTTCAGGATCGACCAGGCCCCGGTGTCGCTCACCCGCAGGTGGTAGGCGTTGAGCCCGCCGGTGCTGTTGTAGTCCTGTGCGCCTGCACGGCCGATCAGCTCGGTGTATCCGGGCTGTTCGAGCATCACGTCGGACGAGACGGTGTAGTTGCTCCAGCCCACGTCACCGAGCAAGGCGTGCGGATCGGACAGCGCGTCCCAGGTGATCGGTTTCTGCGGGCTCATCTGGCGCACGCACTTGCCGCCGCGGCCGCCGCCGCAGCCCACCTCCTCGAAGGCACCCTGCCAGTCCATGAGGTACTTGGCCTCGGTGCCGGTCGCGTAGCTGTCGAAGGAGTCGCCGTACGGAAGACTCATCGTGCCCTGGGCGGGGCCGGTGGCGGTGCCCTTGCCCTGACCAGTCGTGGTGGTCAGGGTGTAGACGCGACCGGGTTGCACGGTCAGGCTGAAGCCGCCGCCGGACGGCGTGATGTCTGTGGCGTGCACGAGGTAGTCGGCCGGGTTGTTGGAGTTGACGTCGGTCGACCAGACGTGGACGGTCCCGGTGGACAGCCCTCCGGTGACGGTGAAGTTCAGCGTCTGGGCGCCGCCGGCGTCCATCGTCTCGATGACCGTGGAGTAGTCGGAGTTGTTCTTGGACTTCAGCGAGACGTAGCTGCCGTTGTTCCGGTTGCCGCCGAGGTAGCCGCTGGAAGCGTCGAGGTACTTCCACCCCGGGCTGGTGAACTGGCTGGTCTGAGCCATCACCCAGGCGTTCTTGCCGATCCTGTAGTGCCCGGACCACGGCTGAGCGGCCACGGCGAGCCCCATGGTGGGGTACGGCAGGTTGGGCGTGATCGCGGCGACCACCGGCCAGTTGAGATACGCGGTCATCCGGCCGTCGATGTATCCGCGGTTGATGCCGCGGGCCACGGCCGGGGCGCCCGCGTTGTAGTCGTCCGAGCCGTTCTCGCTGGCCCACAGCGGCTTGCCGGACGATGTGGCGGCCGACGGCACCGAGCAGTTGGACTGGGACGACCGGTAGCCGCAGGGGTAGTGCGTGCCGATGATGTTCACCGCGGCGGCGAACGCGGGGTTGGAGTTGACGTCGTTCGCCACGGCCCAGTCGGAGTCCGCCGCGACGATCTTGGTGTTGCCGTAGCCGTTGCCGTCGAGCGCGCTGCGCAACTGCTCGTACCAGGAGACGTTGTAGCCTCGCTCGTTCCACCCCCCGAGGTAGTCGATGGTCAGCCCGTGCTGCTTGGCGCAGCCCAGCCACGAGAGCAGGTAGTTGATCGTGTCGGTGGACCAGAAGTTCCCGCCGCCGATCCAGCCGGGCGCGCCCCAGGCGAGCCCGTACAGCTTGATGTCGGGGTTGCGCGCTTTGGCCTGCTCCATCAGCCACCATTCGTAGCCCCGGTCGCAGTTCAGGTCGGACCGGGTGTGCTGGTGACTGGGCTCGGCCCCCGAGGTGGAGTTGGTGTCGCCGCCGATCTCCGCTTTGAGGATCTGTAGGGAGGCACCGTAGCCGGGCCGGAACAGGTAGTCGAGGATCTGGCCGCGTTCGGGCTCGGGATAGTCGATCAGGAGTCTGCTGTTGCCGCCTCCGCCGCTGATCGCGCCGACGCCGTCGAAGGTCCGGCCGCCGGATGCGCCGTTGATCGTGATGGAGGTGGCTGCCTGGGCCGGCACGGCAGCCGTGCCGACGAGGCCGCCGGCGGCCAGGACGAGGCCCGTGAGCACGGCGGTCGAGGCGCGCAGACGCCGGAACAGCCGTGTGAATGCTGACACGATGGGTTCCTTTCGCCGGTCGGAGGCGTCCCGTGGCCGCCGGGTCCGGCCACGGGGCGCGGTGACTGTGCTGTGCTCGTGCTGCTCGTGGTGGCGGTGCTGCTCGTGGTGGCCGTGGCTCCACGGTTGCCGGAGGTCGCTCACGGGTCGGCGTCCGTTCAGCCGCGGTCAGCGGAGGATGAGGTTCTGGAGTTGGTGGTAGCCGTCCGGGAAGCCGCCGCCACTGGACGAGGCGGGTGTCAGATAGACGGCGAACGCGTCGTGCGAGCCCTGGAACGTGAACGGCACGGTGATCGAGCCGCCCGAGGCGCTCACGTTCTGGTCGTACACGATGTACGGGGCACCGAGCGGCGCCTGGTCGGGGATGCGGTGCACGGTGACGTGCACGCGGCCGTCGTTCGTGAGCCAGGGCAGGGACGCCAGCCCGTTGAAGGTCACGGACGCGGCGCCGCTGTACCCGTTCGAGTCGCCGATGACCGCCACCGCTCGCTTGGCGGTGGAGTCCACGGAGGCCGAGATCGCCATCGAACCGACCTGGCCGGACGTGTCCACGAGGGTGCCGGTCATGTCGGCGTAGTCCCGAAGTGCCCACCAGTTGCCGGTCGGCTGCCAGCTGCCCCCGCTCTGGGTCAGGACCCCGGTCAGGTTCGGGGTGACGCAGCACACCCAGTTGCCGCGCATCGCGTTGGTGTACCCGGACTGCGCGAACCGCGCCAGGTACCAGGCCGTCACCCCGGCGGTCTGCCGGTCGGCCGGCTGGTACTCGTTCGAGGACAGCGGCAGCGGACCGATGCCCGCCGCGGTCAGGGCGCCGTTCAGGGCCCGCGCGACGGTGACCGGGTCGTCGACATCGCCCTCGTTGTGGTTGGCGATCATGTCCGGCACCGTCCCGGCCGCCTTCACGTGCGCGAGCCAGGTCCGCCATTCACCCCGGTTGCGCTCCGGGGTGAACGCGAAGGACGGTCCTACGATCTGCGCCCCGGGGGCGATGCGCCGGATCTCCCGGTAGGCGGTGTCCCACATCTGGAAGTACTGGGCGCTGTTGACACCCCGGGTCCAGAAGGCGGAGATGTCCGGCTCGTTCCAGATGTCGTAGGAGAACGGGAGCCCCGAAGCCTGTAGCGCTCCCACGGTGGAATCGATGAAGCCGACCCAGTTGGAGCAGTCGCCGTTGTCGCACGGGTACCTCGTGTTCGACGGCTGGCCGCCGTTCGCGCCATAGATGTCGCTGACGAGCACCTGGTACTGCGCGTGGTAGGGCGGCCGGGTGAGCCGTTTCGCCTGCGCGATGATCGAGTCGAGGTCGGCCCGGGTGGCCGAGCCGTACTGGTAGCCGTCCCTGATCCAGCCGCCGGAGAACCATCCGCCGCCGCGGAAGGCGTTGATCCCCAGCGGCTGGATGAACTGGTCCGCCGGCCGGCTGCCGTCTTCGCTGAAGCCGTAGAGGAAGCCTTCCCCCACGCCGGTCGACGGCCCGCGGGTCGACGCCAGGTTCACGCTCAGCGATGTGGCCGAGGCGGCCTGGCTCGTGTCCGTCGCCAGCAGCGGCAGTACGAGTGCCAGCACGATGCCGGCCACCAGCCCCAGACGGGCGGGTCTCGCTCTCGTCCTCATCCGATCCTCCTGCGGTTCGGCGCCGCTGTGCCGCGGCGCGAGTGCTGGACGGGGGCCGCCTCCCGTGGGTACGGGGCGCGGCGCGGCGACGTGCCGGGGCAGCGGTCGGATGCCGCACGGGAGTCGAGAGGCGCCCACCCCTGCGGCACGTCCGCCGCCGAGGGAGCCAGCGACGGCCACGGACGGTGCGGTCGCCGCGGGAGCGGGGCATGCCTGGCAGCGGGGCAGGTTTCGTGGCCGTTCTTTGGACGTGCCGGGGGCCGCCACCTCCCGCGGAAGTGAAAGGAGCTCAGCGGTAGCCGGCCGCCGTGACATTGGCCTGGACCGCGTTGTCGGTCGCATCGGAGGGGTAGCCGGATACGATGGCTCCTTCGTAGAAGGTGCCGGCGCTCAGGTTGGCCCCGCCGCCGGGCTTGCAGCAGTCGCCGCCGCTGCCCAGGACGATGGCTCCTTGTTTCTTCATGGGGCTGTAACCGCTGGGAAGCCCGCCGTTCCACAAGGTGGTCAGGCCGCCGGATTGCGCGTTGCCGCCCTTGAGGGCGAACCTCGACGTCCCGTTGTTCTTGAGCATCGCGGTGACGAACTTGCTGGTGAAGGCCCGCTGGTTGGTGTTCCAGGACTGGCTGCCGCCGGAGTACAGGCCCCATTCGAGATCGGCCTGCACCCAGGGACCGCTGCCGGCGCAGCCGCCGAACCAGCACTGGGTGCCGAAGTTGATCGCGTCCATCGCCCCGGCGGCGTCGGCCTTCCTGGTCGTCTCGCTGTTGCCGTAGTCGAAGCAGCAGCCACTGTTGACGTGGGTACCGCTGGTCACCATGTACGCCCCTTCGGGTGCGGCACCGGTCGGCACGCCCGTCAGGTGACCGTCCCGCCAGTAGCTGTTCCCGGGGTTGATGTACAGCGAGTACGCCTTGGTGCCCCCGGCGGTCAGCGACTCGGAGGTCGCCTTCGCGGGGCTGCTCTGACTCGATCCGGGGACCTGGGCCGATCCCTGGTACCACAGGTCGTTGCCGCGTCCGGACTGGTCGTGGACTGCCGTGATCACGCACGAGGTACCCGCGCAGAACGAGTCCTGTGCCGCCGCGTCGGCGAAGCCGCCGGGCGCCAGCACGCCGATGTCCCTGGTCGCGTTGTCCGAGGAGCGCCTGACCTGGTACAGGGCGCCGTTGTAGGAACCGTAGAGCGCCCGCACCGTGCTGTGCGCGGCCACGCACGGCGTACCGCCCTCGGAGTAGATGTCACACGGGCCGGGCCCGCCGGACCCGGGTGGAGGTATCGGCTTGCTCCACATCTGGTTGCCTTGGCCATTGCAGGTCCACAGGATGACCGCCGTACCGTTGGTGGTGCCCGCCCCGTTGACGTCCAGGCATAAGCCGGACTGGGCACTGGTGATGGACCCGTCGGAATTCTGTCTCCACATCTGGGTCGACCGCCCGTCGCACGACCAAATGATCACCGGGATCCCCGGAGCCTTCTGGCTGTCGCGGGTGTCCACGCACCGGGTGCCGCTCATCGTCCTCAGCTCGCCCGCCGACGTGAACTCGAACGCCTGGTTCACCTGGTCGTTGCAGTCCCAGATGTCCAATGCCGTTCCCGGCGTGTCGACGTTGCCCTTGACGTCCAGACACCGCCCCGATGCCGGGCTCACCAGGGGGAGCGCCACCGCCGGCGCCGGTGCCGACCATGTCGGCGCGGTCGCCGACAACATGGTCAGCAGCGCCATCACGCATACGGCGGCCGCCGCCGGTAAGCGTGGTCCACGAGCCGCGGGGCTCCGGAGCGAAACAGATGAAAGCCGCATTTGGTCCCTTGAATATGTGAGGAAGGGACAGAGGGTGCCGGGTCCGTCCCGAGGGAAACGCTCAAGGCCGTTGCCACCGGTATGGATGCGGGGCCAGGGCGTTCCTGTTGGCGTTGCCGCCAGTGCGTTCGGCTTGCCCTTCCATTCGGCTCACGGGAAGGCCGGCCGCGCGTAGCCGTCGCCATCCCATCAGGGTCCGGTCGGGGGTGGGGCGCGCGGGCGAGCGTGTGATCCGGATGAGGTCATGGGTGACTCTCCCTTGGAGGCAAGGGTGTCCGAGAGCATCCACAGAGAACCCTCAGACATCCCATGTCCCATAGTGATTCCACCGGTTCCTCGCACTGTCAATAGGCATGTCCCCCTCAATCGGAACCCAATCCATCCCATGTTTCTTTTGCGCTGGTCAGCTCGCCATGACTCCGCGTCGGTTGTGAACGCGGCTTCCTCAGGCGTCGTGTGCGGTGCTGTTCACATGACGGACCAGCCACGTGAGCATGGCGTCGAGGTCATCGGCGGCCGCGAGGACTTTGCCGACAGCCTCAGGGGTGTGGAGCCACTCGTCGCAGCCGAGGGGTTGGGCAGCGATCAGTGAGCGGTGGCGCAGCAGGTCCGTGCGGGAGTGGTCGGACGGATAGCCCCGCGGGGGGCGCTTCATCACGTCCCCGGAGATGTCGTAGCCCTTCGCCTTCAAGTCCTCGACGATGGCCGAGAGTTCGTGGCCGCTTCCCTCGGCGGCGACCGCCTTGCGGAACATGGTGACCTGGCCAGGGTTGGGATACCACCAAGCGCCTTGGACCCGCAGGCCGTCCAGGTCGAACCGCAGACCGATCTCGATCTTGCGACCGAGCCGGATCACCGCGCCCTGGTGCTGCCACCACCAGGAGTTTGTGCGGTAGTGCCAGACGGAGAAGTCCTCGTACCGGGGATCGGCGTCCGCCACATCGTTCAGCAGCGCGATCATCGGCTGCCGGACGAGACGTTCGCGATCCGCACGGTACTGCTCGCGCACCGTGCGTGACGGTTCGCCCTCCAGATGCAGCAACACGTCCATGGCGCGCTCAGGCCAGCCGGTGAACCGTCCGCTCATGCGGGCACCATAACCCGCCAACCCACCCACGATCCGACAAGGTTGTGGTGCCACGGGCGAGGAGGAGCAACTCCACACGTGTGACAGGTGTTGCGGTGGATCAGCGGCGGCGCGGTGCCGCGTGGCGGCGTTCGCTCCGTCCAGATGCGCTTGCCGGTGGCGGTGAAACGGGTGCCCCACCGTCGAGGTAGGGCCGCGACAAGATGGTCGACCTCGTCGAAAGTGACGCGCACCGCACCGCACCGCGATCGCGTCAAGACCACCGACACAAAGCTGGTGCACCAGTGAGCGAACCTGGCCGCAAGGACACCGACCAGCGCACGTCCGAGCCTCCTGTCACCGCCCTTGTCCAAGCCATCCTCGCCGCCGGCTCGCACTGAGGCCGGAAAGGATTCCTTGTCGGCGAGAGAGATCAATCGGCCATCGGAGTGACTTTTTGGCCGAGTTCCCAGCGAGGAAGGTAAAGCAGCCGCAGGCGCGGCTGAAACTCCTCCTTCCTGTCTCGTAAGACTCTCTTCACCTGCGCCTTTGACCGTTAGCTGATTAATCGTGAGATCTCTCACATTGCCATCGCTTTACCCATTCATTGCCTTCCGTGTTTCGATGGTGTGCATCGTTTCTCGACCGACACGGACACATCGGACGGCAGTTGTCGGCATACCGCCGACGGGACGGATGGGGACCCTCACACATATGCCTGACAACCCTGTCGAACTGCCGCTCACCGACGCGCAGCTGGGGGTATGGCTCGCCGAACGGGGAGGGTTCGGCCAGCCGGGCGCGTACCAGTGGGCGGAGTATCTCGAACTGGACGGCCCGGTCGCCGTCGATCTGCTGGCGACCGCGGTCGCCAGGACGGCCGCCGACTGCGAGGCGGTGAACGTCCGTATCGAAGCGGCCGGTTCGGCGGCCCCCGTGCAGTGGCTCGTCGCCGATGTCGAGCACGTCGTCGAGACGGTCGACCTGCGGGAGACGCCCGACCCGGATGCCGCGGCGCTGGAGTGGATGCGGGCGGCCATGGCCGAGGCGGGAGGCTGCGACGCGGGGCCGGTGTTCTTCGGCGCGGTGCTGCGCGTGAGCGACGACCGCACGCTGCTGTTCCACCGGGTCCATCACATCGCCCTCGACGGGGCGGGCATGGCTTTGTTCGCCGAACGGGCCGCTGAGGTCTACAGCCATCTGTGCGCGGGCAGCCCGGTGCCGCCAAGTGGCTGGAGCGGGCTTCGGGCGCTGATCGACGCCGAGGAGGCATACCGCGGCTCCGCCGAGCACGACGTGGACGGCGACCGGTGGAGGGAGCGGTTGGCGGGCCGGTCGCACTTCCCGACGCTCGGAGCGGGTCCGGCGGCGGCGTCGGACCGGTCGCTGCGCGCAGGCAGGGACGTGCCGGCGGCGGAGTTCAACGAGCTGAGGGACGGCGCGCGGCGCCTCGGGCACCGCTGGACCCGGCTGTTCACCGCGGCTACCGCGATCCAGTTGCACGCGATGACCGGTGACCGGGACGTCGTCCTGAGCCTGCCGGTCGCCGGCCGGTCCGCCGAACTCGCCCGCCGCGTCCCGGCGATGACGGCCAACGTCCTGCCGCTGCGGCTCCGTGTCGACCCGGCCGCGTCCATCGGCCGCCTGCTCGACGAAGTGGCCGAAGAACTGCGGGCGGTACGTCGGCATCAGCGCTACCGGGGCGAGCGCCTGCGCCGGGAGGTGGACTGTCCCGACGACGGCCGCAGGTTCTTCGGGCCGGTCCTCAACATCCAGCGGTTCGACCGGCCGCTGCGCTTCGGTTCGGTCACCGCGACCGTCCGCAACCTCCAGGCGCCGCCGTCCGAGGACCTCTCATTCTTCGCGCACGACCGCGGTGACGGCGAATTGCGCCTCGACTTCGACGCCAACCCCGCCAACCACGACGAGGAGCTCCTGCGAGGCGTCGCCGACCGCTTCCCGCACGTGCTGAGGCAGGTGGCGCGGGCCGAACGCGACACACCCCTGGCACGAATCGCGACCACCACCACGGCGGAGCTCCGCCGTCTCGTCGCCCTGGGCACGGGCGCGCCCGCCTCGGCCGCACCCGCCGACACCGCCGTCGGCCGGTTCGCGGACCGGGTACGCCGTACCCCGGACGCCTTCGCGGTGCGCCGCGCCGGAACGGGTGAGCGGCTGACCTACCGCGAACTGGACGGGCGTGCCGCCGCGTTGGCGGGTGCGCTGGTCGCCGCCGGTGCGGGACCGGAGCGCACGGTCGCCCTGCTGGTGGAACGCTCGGTGGATCTGGTCGTCGCCGCTCTGGCTGTGGTGCGGGCGGGCGCGGCGTACGTACCCCTGCACCGGGACGACGCGTTGCCCCGGCAGGAGGCCGTCCTGTCCGACGCGGACGCGCGGCTGCTGGTCACCGACCGGCACACCGGGGGCGACGCCATCGTGACGTACGCCCGCGACCGCGGTCTGCGCCTGCTGGACGTGCGAGTCGGCTCCGACGCGCCCGTCAATGACGCGGCCGTCAATGACGCGCCCGCCGATGACGCGCCCGCCGGGGCCGGGGCGTCACCGGACGCTCTCGCCTGCGTGATGTTCACCTCCGGTTCCACGGGCCGGCCCAAAGGGGTCGGCATCACCCAGGGCGCCCTGGCCGGGCTCGCCGCCGACCGCTGGTGGTCCGAGGGCGGCGCGGACAGGGTGCTGCTGCACTCGCCGCACGCCTTCGACGCGTTCAACCTGGAGCTATGGGTGCCGCTCCTGACCGGCGGCGAGGTGGTCGTCGCCGCGCCGGGACATCTCGGCCCGGCCGAACTGGCTCGGACCGTGGCGGAGACCGGGGTGACCGGGCTGTGGCTGACCGCGGGACTCTTCCACGCCATCGCCGCCGAGGACCCGGCCTGCCTGGCAGGTGTCCGCCAGGTGTGGACCGGAGGGGACGTGGTGTCCCCGGACGCCGTCCGCGCGGTGTCCCAGGCACTGCCGCAACTCACCGTCGTCAACGGCTACGGGCCCACCGAGACCACGGTCTTCGCGACCCGGTACGCGGTCCCGGAACTACCCGCGGACGCCGTGTCCGTCCCCATCGGCGGCCCGCTGGACGGCAAGCGGGTGCTGCTTCTCGACGACGCGCTGCGGCCCGTGCCGCCGGGGTCGGTGGGGGAGCTGTATCTCGGGGGAACGGGGGTGGCGCGCGGTTACGTCGGGCGCGCGGGCGCGACCGCGGAGCGCTTCGTCCCCGACCCGTCGGGGCCGCCGGGGGCGCGCGTCTACCGCACGGGCGACCTGGCCCGGTGGAGTGCGGACGGTCGGCTGGAATTCGCCGGTCGTGCCGACGGACAGGTCAAGCTGCGCGGCCACCGGATCGAGACGGGCGAGATCGACGCGGTGCTACGCGCCGACCCGCGGGTCCGGCAGGCCGCGACCGTCGCACAGGAGCACCCGGGAGGGCGGCGGCTGGTCTCCTACGTGACCGCGTCCGGCGGTGCGGCGGACGGCCTCGACACGGTGGCACTGCTCGACCGGGCGCGGGACCGGCTGCCCGCTTACATGCTGCCGGCCGCGGTGGTGGCCGTGGACCGGCTGCCCCTGACCCGCAACGGCAAGCTGGACCGGGCCGCGCTGCCCGCGCTCGAGTCCGCGGTCGCCGCTCGGAGCGCCGGAAGGGGCCCGGCCCCGCGCACGCCCGCCGAGAAGCTGCTCGCCGGGCTGGTGGGCGAGCTGCTCGGCGTGCAGGACGTCCCTCTCGACCAGGACTTCTTCCGGCTCGGCGGGGACAGCATCCAGGCGATCCAGCTCGCGGCGGCGGCGCAGCGCGCCGGTCTGGCGATCACCACCCCGGACGTCTTCCGCACCCCCACCGTCGCCGGACTCGCCGCCGCACTCGCGGACGACAGGCTCCCCGCACACCGGATCGCGCTGGACGACGCGGACGACTCCGCGGTGCCGCTGACGCCCGTCATGCACTGGCTGCGCGAACGCGGCGGCACACTCCACGGGTTCGTCCAGTCCCTGACCGTACGCACCCCGGTGGGCATCACCGGGGAGCAGGTCCGCTCGGTGGTGCAGGCCCTCGTCGACCACCACCCCATGCTGCGGCTCGCCCTGACCGTCACGGGCCCGATCTGGTCGCTGGAGGTGCTGCCCACCGTGCCGGTCGAGCTGAACCGGCCGGGCCCGCCGACCGACCCGGAGCGCGGCCGGATGGTGCACGCGCGCTGGTCGGACCCCGGACCCGGGGCGGCGGGTGCGCTGACCCTCACGGTGCACCACCTCGCGGTCGACGGCGTCTCCTGGCGCATCCTCCGGGACGACCTCGACACCGCCTGGGACGCGGTACGCCGCGGCCGGACCCCGACGCTGCAACCGACCGGGACGTCCTTCGCGCAGTGGGCGAAGGCGCTGGTGGGGTACGCCCATCACCCGGCCGTGCTGCACGCGTTCGCCCACCAGCCGCCGGAGCCCGTGGAACCACCGGTCGCCGCGCGCCCCCTGGATCCCGCGTCGGACACCGAGGACACCCGGCGCCGTCACACCGCCACCCTGCCCGGCGCGCTCACCGCGCGCCTGCTGAGCGACGCGACCGCGGCTTTCGACTGCTCGGTACAGGACCTGCTGCTCACCGCGTTCGCCCTGGCCGCCGCCGACTGGCGGGGCGGCCCGGACGCGCTCCTGGTGGACCTGGAGGGTCACGGACGTGAGGAGTTCGCGGACAACCTCGACCTGTCCCGTACGGTCGGCTGGTTCACCACCCTGTATCCCGTGGTGCTCGACCCCGGCTGCTCCTGGGCCGAGGCGCGGACCGACCCGATCGCCCTGGACGGCGCGGTCGCCCAGGTGCGCTCCCGCACCCGGGATTCCGGCCGCGCGGGACTGACCCACGGTCTGCTGCGCCATCTCAACCCGCAGAGCGCTCCCGCTCTCGCCGCCCGCCCCACGCCGCAGTTCGCCTTCAACTACCTGGGCCGCTTCGGCGTCGGCGGCGACGGCCCCTGGTCGGTGCTGGCCGACGTGACCGCTGCCGGGACCCCCTCGGACGACGGCCCGACCACCGAGGCCGGGCCGGCCATGAGCCACGCCGTCGAGCTGGACACGCTGATCACCGACCGCCCGGACGGCCCCGAACTGGTCGCCCACTGGTCCTGGCCCGGCGGCCTGCTCGACCAGACGCGCGTCGCCGGCCTGGCCGGGCGGTGGTTCGACGTCCTGGGCGCGCTGGTCGACCGGGCCCGGTCCCGCGCCACCGGTGAACTGCCGCTGCCGCCGCTGGCCCAGGGCCTGCTCTTCCACTCGCTCTACGACCACGACGGGGTCGACCCCTACCTCGTCCAGTTCGTCTTCGACCTCGACGGGACACTGGACGCCGACGCGTTGCGGGACGCGCTGCACCGCCTGCTGCGCCGCCACCCGCAGCTCTCCGCCGGTGTCCGGCCCGGCGCGTCGGGCCGGCCCGTCCAGGCGGTGGTACCGGGCTCCGCCGTGGAGTGGCGCGAGACGCCCGCACCGGAGGACCTGGAGGACTTCCTCGCCGCCGACCGCCGGCGCCGCTTCGACCTCGCCGACCCCCCACTGATGCGCGCCGCGCTGCTGCGCAGGTCCGCCGACCGGCACACCTTCGTCCTGACCACGCACCACCTCCTGGTCGACGGCTGGTCCATGCCCATCCTCGTCCACGAACTGTTCTCGCTCTACGCCGGTCACCCGCTGCCGCCCGCCACGCCGTACCGCGACTTCCTCGACTGGCTGGCCGCAAGGGACGCCCGCGCGGACGAATCGGCCTGGCGCGCGCTGCTGGCGTCCGTGGACGGCCCGACCCTGGTCGGCGGCCCCGGCCGGCGCGGCGCGACCGGGGCACGTCGCCGCACGACGGCCGAGCTGGACCCCGAGTCCACCGCCCGCGTCGAGGCCCTGGCCCGGGAAGGCGGCCTGACGACCAGCGTCGTCGTGCGACTGGCCTGGGCGGTCCTGCTCGGCGCCCTGACCGGCCGGGACGACGTGGTGTTCGGCGCCACGGTCTCCGGCCGGCCCGCCGAACTGCCCGGCGCGGAACGGATCGTCGGCCTGCTGATCAACACCGTGCCGGTCCGGGTCCGCCTCGACCCACGCCGGCCGGTCGCCGACTGCCTGGCGGACCTGCGGGCCCAGCAACTGTCCATGCTCGACCACCAGCACGCCGACCTGACGACCCTGCAAACGGTCACCGGGCACGCCGAACTCTTCGACACCGTCGTCGTCTTCGAGAACTATCCGGTCGACGACGAGGAACTGGCCACCCTGGTACCCGGCCTGAAGCTGCGGGAGGTCCAGGGCCGCGACGGCACCCACTACCCGCTGACCCTGATCGCCGTGCCCGGCGACCGACTGCGGCTCCAACTCGACCACAGCACCGACCTGTTCGACGGCGACGCGGCCGGCCGTCTGCTCGACCGCCTGCGCGCCGTCCTCGACCGGATGGCCGAGGATCCGGCGGCACCACTGGGACGCGTCGACCTGCTGCTGCCCGACGAGCGCGCCGACCTCGAAGCCCCCGCCCCCGCCCCGGACCGGGACACCGGGCCTGCCACGCTGACCGCCCTGTTCGCCGCGCAGGTGCGCCGCCGGCCGGCAGCCCCGGCCCTCACCCACGGCGACACCACCCTGTCCTACGCGGAAGTCGACGCGCGCGCCAACCGTCTCGCCCACCTCCTGATCGAGCGCGGCGCGGGACCGGAGCGCCTGGTCGGCCTGGTGCTGGAGCGTTCGGCGGACCTCGTCATCGCGATCCTGGCGGTGCTGAAGTCGGGCGCCGGCTATCTGCCCCTGGACCCGGCGTACCCCGAGGAGCGCATCCGGGGGGTGCTCGCCGAAGCCGGCCCCGTGCTCGTCGTGACGGGCGCCCCGCTGCCGGTCCCGCACCCGCAGATCCTCCTCGACGGCCCCGACACGGCCGCCACCCACCCGGCGCACCCGCCCGCCGTGACCGTGGACCCCCAGGCGGTCGCCTACGTCATCCACACCTCCGGTTCCACCGGCCGGCCCAAAGGCGTCCTGGTCACCCACCACAACGTCGTACGGCTGCTGGCCGCGACCGACGAGTGGTTCCGGTTCGACGCCGACGTACACGCCCTGTTCCACTCCTACGCCTTCGACGTTTCCGTCTGGGAGATGTGGACCGCTCTCGGCCGCGGCGGGCGGCTGGTGGTGGTGCCGGACGACGTGGCCCGCTCGCCCAGGGACCTCCTGGCGCTGCTGCGCCGGGAGCGAGTCACCGCCCTGAACCAGACTCCCTCGGCCTTCTACCAGCTCCTGCGGGCCGAGGCGGAGGCCGGCGCGGACGCTCTGCCCGACCTGCGGGTGATCGTATGTGCGGGGGAGGCGCTGGAACCGTCCCGCGTCCGCTCCTGGCACGGCCCGGGCCGACCCGCCCTGGTCAACATGTACGGGATCACCGAGACCACCGTCCACGCGACGTACACCGAGCTGACCGACCCCGAAGAGACCGCGAGCGTCATCGGCACCGCGCTGCCGGACCTCCGCCTGCGGCTGCTGGACCACGCGCTACGACCGGTGCCGCCGGGCTGCCCCGGCGAGATCCACGTATCCGGCCCCGGCGTGACCCGCGGCTATCTGGACCGGCCGGCGCTCACCGCGAGCCGGTTCGTCCCCGATCCGTTCGGCGCGCCCGGCACCCGGATGTACCGCTCCGGGGACCTGGCGCGGCAGCGACCGGACGGCACGCTGGAGTACCTCGGACGGATCGACCAGCAGGTGAAGATCCGCGGTTACCGGATCGAGCCCGGCGAGATCGAGCGCGTCCTCGAACAGCACCCGGCCGTGGACCGGGCCGTGGTGCTCGCCGACACCGACACCGGCACCGACGGCGGCCGCCTGCTCTGCTACGCCGTCCCGGCCACGCTGCCGGTGGCGCCCGGCCCGGCCGGGGCGCCGTGGGCCGCGGAACTGCGCGCCCACGCCCGCACGGTGCTGCCCGCGCACATGGTGCCCGCCTTCGTCGTCCCCGTAGACGAGATCCCGCTGACCGGGAACGGCAAGCTGGACCGCGCCGCCCTGCCGCGCCCGCAGACCGCCCTGCTGGTGAGCCGCGGGCCGGAGAACCCGCAAGAACGGCTGCTGTGCGACCTGTTCGCCGAGACCCTGGGACTTGCCGAGGTCGGCGCCGAGGACAACTTCTTCGACCTCGGCGGGCACTCGCTGCTCGCCACCCGTCTGATCAACCGGCTGCGCGCGGAGACCGGCCGCGAGCTGAGCATCCGCACCCTGTTCGACGCCCCGGTCGTCGCCGACCTGGCACGCCACCTCCCGCAGGGCGCCGCCGAGGCTCCCGCCCGGGCTGCCACCGCCCCGCGACCGGAGCGCGTACCGCTCTCGCCCGCGCAGCGGCGGCTGTGGTTCTTCGACCGGTTCGCCGGCCCCACTTCCGTGTACAACATGTCCTTCGCCGTCCGGTTCACCGGGCCGCTGCGGGTGGAACCCCTGCGGGCGGCCCTCGGCGACCTGCTGGACCGGCACGAGAGCCTGCGCACCACCGTGGTGGAACACCACGGCGAGCCGTACCAGCGGATCCGCGACGCCGACGGCCCGCCGTTTCAGACGGTGGTCACCTCGGAGGCGGAACTGCCCGGACTGCTCGCCGCCGCGTCCGCGCACGTCTTCGACCTGGAGACGGAACTCCCGGTCCGCGCAGTGCTCCACGAGACCGCGCCCGAGCAGCACGTACTGCTGCTCCTGATGCACCACATCGCCGCCGACGGCTGGTCGCTCGGTCCGCTGGCCCGTGACCTGTCCACCGCCTACCGGGCCCGCGCCGCGGGCGACGCCCCGCGGTGGACGAGCGCACCCGTGAGTTACGCGGACCACACGATCCGCCTGCTCGACCGCGACCCGGACACCGGCGTCGACCACTGGACGCGGATCCTGCACGGCGCCCCGGAGGTGCTGCGGCTGCCGCTGGACCACCCCCGGCCGCCGCTCTCCGCACACCGCGGGGAGACCGTCCCCTTCACACTCGACGCCGCGCTGCACGCCCGCCTGAACCGGCTCGCCGCGACCACCAGGACCAGCCTGTTCATGGTGGTGCACACCGCGCTCGCCGCACTCCTGCACCGGCTCGGGGCGGGTGATGACATCCCCGTCGGCACACCCGTCGCAGGACGGCACGACGCCGCGGTGCACGACACCGTGGGCTGCTTCGTCAACACCGTGGTGCTGCGCACCGACCTGAGCGGCGCGCCGACGTTCGCCGAACTCCTCCAGCGGGTACGCGCCACCGACCTCGACGCCTTCGCGCACCAGGAGGTCCCCTTCGAGCGGGTGGTCGAGGCCGTCAACCCGCCGCGCTCCCTCGCCGCCCACCCCCTCTTCCAGGTGATGCTGGCGTTCCAGGACACCCCGGCGGCCGAGTTCGACCTGCCGGGCCTGCGGGCGGAACCGGTCGCCGTGCACGGCGGCGCCTCCCGGATGGACCTGCTGTGGAGCATGCGGCAGCACTACACGGACCACGGCGGCGAGGCCGGGATCGAAGGTCTTCTGGAGTACGACACCGAACTGTTCACCCCCGCGTCCGCGCGCCTGATGCTCGCCCGCCTGGAGGGGCTGCTCCGCGCGGCCGTGGCCGATCCTCAGCTCCCCGTCGCCGACCTGCCGGTGCTCGTCGACGGCGAGCACGAGCGGCTGACCGGGCAGGGGAGCGGCACCGGCCGCGAGACGCCCGGCACCACCGTGGCGGCGCTCGCCGCGGCCCAGGCACACCGCACCCCGGAGGCACCCGCTGTCCTGCACGGCGACACCGTGCTCAGCCACCGGGACCTGGCCGAGCGGGCGGAACACCTCGCCGGGGAACTCCGCGCGCACGGCGCGGGACCCGGCGCCCTGGTCGCCGTGGTGCTGCGCCGAGGCCCCGACCTGCCCGCCGCCCTCCTCGCCGTCCAGGCGACCGGCGCTGCCTACCTGCCCGTCGACCCCACCCTGCCGGCCGAGCGCGTCACGGCGCTCCTGACCGACGCCCGACCCCTCCTCGTGGTGCGCGACGCCACCGGACCCGCTGCCGGACCCGTAGTCACGACCGGGGCGGCCGAGCCGCTGCCGGTGCCACCGGACACCGCGTACGTCACGTACACCTCGGGCTCCACCGGGCGGCCCAAGGGCGTCGTCGTGCCACGGGCCGCGCTGGTGAACCTGCTGCTCGCCCTGCGCGAGCAGCTCGCGGTCGGCCCCGACGACCGGATGCTGGCCTCCGCACCCATCGGCTTCGACATGTGCAAGCCCGAGCTGTACCTGCCGCTGATCACCGGCGGTGCCATGGTCCTCGCCGACCAGGACGCGCTGCGCGACCCCGACCAGCTGTGCGCGCTGCTCGACCGGCACCGCGTCACCGTGATGCAGGCGACCCCGTCGCTCTGGCGGACGCTCGTGGCACGACGACCGCGACAACTGCGCCACGTACGCGCCGTCGTCGGCGGCGAGGCGGTCCCCGCGGAACTCGCCGGGCAGCTGGCCGCCGCCACCGCGTCGCTGCTCGCCTGCTACGGCCCGACCGAGACCACCGTCTGGTCCACCACCCACCCGGTCGGCGCGCGCACCGATGGCACCGTGCCGCTCGGCCGACCGCTGCGCAACACCCGCGCCTACGTCCTCGACGGCCGGCTGCGCCCCGTCCCCCCGGGCACGAGAGGCGAGCTGTACCTGGCCGGCGCGGGCCTGGCGACCGGCTACCTCGGCCGCCCCGGCCTCACGGCCGCCCGCTTCCTGCCGGACCCCTTCGGACCGGCCGGCCGGCGGATGTACCGCACCGGCGACCTCGCGTCATGGAGCCGCGAAGGGGTGCTCCGCTTCCACGGCCGGACCGACGACCAGGTGAAGATCCGCGGTCACCGCGTCGAACTCGGCGAGATCGAAGCCGTGCTGGGCGGGCATCCGCAGGTCACCGCCGCAGCGGTCGCCGTGCACGACCGCAGCGCCGATGACCGTCGGCTCGTCGGCTACGTCACCCCCGAAGACGTGGATCTGGGCGCGGTCGGGGCGCACCTGACCCGGCACCTGCCGGACTACATGGTGCCCGCCCGGCTGCTCACCCTGGACCGGCTGCCCCTCGGCGTCAACGGCAAGCTGCTGCGCGACCAGTTGCCCGAGCCCGACTGGGCGGCCGCCACCGGCGCCGAGCCGCCGCGCGACCTCCGTGAGGACCTGATGTGCCGCCAGTTCGCCGAGGTGCTCGACGTACCGAGAGTCGGCCCCGAGGACAACTTCTTCGAACTCGGCGGCCACTCGCTGCTCGCCGCCCGGCTGACCGAGCGGGTACGCGCCGTCCTCGGCCTCGCACCCGCCCTCCGGAACGTCTTCGAGGCCCCCACCCCGGCCGCCCTGAGCCGATTGCTCGACGGGCCGCCGACCGCGTCCGCCCCCGCCCCCGCACACCTCGTGCCCTTCCGGGCCACCGGAGCGGCCGCGCCGGTGTTCTGTGTCCACCCGCTGACCGGGATGAGCTGGAGTTACGCCGGCCTGCTGCGGCACATCGGCCGGCACCACCCGGTCCACGGCATCCAGGCCGAGGGCGCCGGGGGAGTGGCGGACCTGCCCGGCACGATCGAGGAGATGGCCGAGCGCTACCTGCGGCTGCTGCGCACGGTCCGCCCGTCCGGCCCGTACCACCTGGTCGGCTGGTCCTTCGGCGGACTGGTGGCGCACGCCATGGCCGTCCGGCTGCGGGAACTCGGCGAGCCCGAAGGGACGCTGTTCCTGGTCGACGCCGTCGCCGCCACCGGGGCCGGGCCCGCCGAGCCCATCGACGAGCACCGTGTGCACCGGCTGCTGCTGACGGCCGCCGGGTTCGACGACGACCGCCTCGCCCCGGAGACCCTCGACTTCACCACCGTCTCGGCACTGCTGCGCCGCGAGGGCAGCCTCTTCGCCCGCCTCACCGAGGACGACATCGCCCGCGTCATCGCCGTCTCCCGGCACAACGACGCTCTGCTGCGCGCCTACCGCCCCGCGCGTTACGCGGGCGCCACCACCTACATCGAGGCCGCCGGCGAACCCCGGCGCTCGGCGCCCTCGCACGAACTGTGGCGGCCGTACGCCGGCGGCGAGCTGACCGTAGGGCACGTCGACGCACGGCACCACCAAGTGATGCAGCCCCAGCACGTGGACGCCGTCGGCGTCCAGCTCACCGAAGCCCTCGGGAGGGCCCGTTGACCGCCACCGAGGACGCGACGTACGAGGCGGACAGCGCCGCACTCGACCAACTGCCCGCAGGAGCACGGGTGGTGATCAGGCTTCCAGGCGGCCACCGCCTCGCGAACGTCCTGCTCGGCTGCTTCGACAGGGGACTCGTCGCCGTCCCGCTGCACCCGCGGGCCGGGGACGCGGACCTCTCCGCCGGCGCCGCCCGGGTCGCCGCCGCGGCCATCATGGACACCCACGGAGTCCGGCCCACCGGACTGCCCGACGCGCACCCGACGCCCGAAGCCGCGGCGCTCATCATGTTCACCTCCGGCTCCACCGGCCCGCGGAAAGGGGTCGTGCTCAGCCGCCGGGCGGTTCTCGGCAACGCACGCCGCACAGCGGTCCTGCACGGCATCACACCGGACCGCCCGCACGGCACCTGCCTGCCGCTGTACCACTGCAACGCGCTGGTCATGTCCCTGCTCGGCACCCACCTCACCGGCACACCGCTCACCCTGTACCCCGCCTTCGACCCGGTCGGCTACTTCGCCGCGCTGGACGCCTCCGGCGCCAGGACGGCCTCCATCGTCCCGGCCCTCCTCGCGGACCTGGTCGAGGCCGCTCCCGCCTGGCCCGACGGGCTGGATTATCTGATCACCGCCGCGGCTCCGCTCACCGCCGACCTGGCCCGCCGCTTCCACTCCCGCTACGGCCCGAGGCTGCGGCAGGGCTACGGCCTGACGGAGGCGGTCAACTTCAGCTTCACCATGCCGCTGCTCGACGACACCGACTTCCGCACCCACTACCTGGAGCGGACACCCCCGGTGGGCGTACCACTGCCCGGTACCGAACTCCACCTGGAATCCGGCGAGGTCTGGATCAGAACACCTGATCTGATGACCGGCTACTGGCAGGACCCGCGCACCACCGCCGCCACCGTCACCGACGACGGCTGGCTGCGCACCGGCGACCTGGGCGAGCTCCGGGACGGACTCCTCGTCCTGCGGGGCCGCGCGGGCGAGCGCATCAACCGAGGCGGGGAGAAGCACCACCCCCTCGACCTCGAGCACGGCTGGCGCCGGGCGGGCCTCACCGGCCGGTTCGCGGCGGTCGCGGTGGACGAGCCCACGCTCGGCGACGACGTCGCCCTCGTCGCGACGGAACAGCCGGTGCCCGAGGTCCGCACCCTGTACGAGCGGTCGCCGCTGCGGCCCGCGGTCGTCCAGTTCGGCGGGTACCGGGCGACCGCCACCGGAAAGCCGCAACGCCGGGCGATGAGCCGGCCGCTGGCCGCCCGCCGCCTGGCGCCCGCGCGGTACGACCGACTGCTGCGCCACGCCGCGGCCACCGCACGCCACCTCCTGGACTCCGGGACCAACGACCCGGCCCTGCGGTCCCTCGCCGAACACAGCGCCGCCCGGCACGCCGGGACCGGGGACGACACCGTCCTGGCCGCCTACGACTTCCTGCGCGAGCACTGGCACGCCCCCGACGACGCGGAACTCGCCCGCGCCAAGGCGAGGTGGCGCGCGATGCTGCTCGCCGCATGGCCGCTCTCGGTGCACGGGGAACTGGCCGCGGAGCTGGCCGCCCGGCACGGCGTCGAGGAGGGGCCGGTGCCGTGGGGCGTCGAGACCCGCCTCGACGGCGGCACACTGGTCCTCCTCCCGCACGGGCCCGCGCCGGGCGGTCCCGCCTGGCCGCTGGGCCCGCTGCTGTCCTTCCTCGACGTCCCCGGCAGCGGGGGAGCGGACCGCTGGGAGTGGCTGTCCCGGCAGCGGGGCGGTGGGACAGCCCTGACCGGCTGCTCGGTGCTCCGCGCCGGGCGACACGACACGGGTGGCGTGCTCTGGGCGCGTCACCCCGGTTCCGGACCGAACGAGCACATGGGAGCGACAGGATGACGCAGCCCACCGAGACCATCGGCCGGATGAAGCGGTCGCCCGACCACGAGGACGAGATCCTCGACATCCGAGGCCACCGGGACCCCGACCGCAACCGGCTCACCCCGGTGGTGCAACTGCCCCCGGAGACCGCCCTGACCGTTGTCGACGCTCTGTCCGGCCTGGTCCGGGCGGCCCACCGGGAGGAGGGGGAGCGAACCACACCGGCAGGCGAGCTGAAGCGGGCGCAGGTCTTCGAGGAGGGCGACGTCTTCATGCTGGAGCCGCCCTTCCCGGGCTTCTTCGCCGACCGCTACCTCATGGACTTCTACGACACCGCCGCACGCGACCTCTGTTCGCGCATGCACCTGCACACCGGGCTGCGGTTCGTGCGGATGATGACCGGCCCGGACACCACGATCCGCGTGTCCAGCCTGTCGCCGATCACCGTCCGCCCCCCGACGGGACGCTTCGCACCGCTGTCCTGCTTCGCCGACGACCTGCCCGGCACCCCCGACGGAGTGCGCCGCGAGCGGCACAACGTGATCGTGCCGCCCAACGCCTGGGTGGACATGCAGATACCACGCGGAGTCTCGCACCAGTTCAACGCGGTCGGTCCGAACGCGGTCATCGACTCGGTGCACCCGGAGGAGTCCATCGAGACCCTGCGGGAGGGGATGTCGGGCTACCGGATGATGGCGCAGACCATCTTCCTCGCCAAGGACAGGGGCCCCGCCGCCACCTGCGCCGACACCGGCGCGCCGGAGACGACCCCGCCACGCTGAGCCATACAGGCCAAGCCCCACGGCCGCCGGACCGGCTTCTCCACCCCGACCCCGCAGAGATCGGCAGGAAGACGTGAACCCCTTCGACGACCCGGACGGCACCTTCCTCGTCGTGGTCAACGACCAGAACCAGCACGCCCTGTGGCCCACCTTCGCCCCGGTGCCCGACGGATGGCACGAGGCGCACCCGGCCGCGCCCCGGGACGTGTGCCTGGACCACATCGAGCGCACCTGGACGGACCTCGCACCCGGCGGCCCGACCCGGCCCGCGGATCCGGCCACCGGCTGAGCCGACCGAGCGGCCGGTGGAGCTGCGGGTGCGGCGCCTGAACGGGACCCGCACCGGGGATCCGCCGTCGAGGGATCCGAAGCACTCGGCAATGCCGCCCGCCGACTTGGACCGCCGCGGTCCACCGTGGGTGGTGACCGTGATCGTTCGGCCTCCTTGACGTGACCGGCGTCTGCTGGACGCCTACGCCCGAGGCGAGGTCCCCACCCACGCCCGCATGGCCACCACCGGCCGGCGCGATGCCCTCGCCAGCACCCCCGACGGCCCCACGGACGCTGCGCGCTCCACCTGAGAAGTGCTTCTTTCCTCGCAACCAACAGGACTCTCGACAAGCCCTGTCGTTGCGGGTCAGAAGCACTTCTCGTGTTCGTGATCAGGCCTTGGACAGCCCACCCGCTGAAAGCGCGAGGTTAACGCCGCAGGGTAAGGACACCCGGCCGCCAGGGCAGTTGGTCGTAGGGGCCGCCCGCGGAGGGGGACTTGCCCTGGTAGAGGAATTGCAGGTTGCAGGGGTCGATGGTCATGGTCTGGTCGGGGTTGTTGCGGACCAGGTCGCCGTGGCTGATGTCGTTGGTCCAGGTGGCACCGCTGTTGGCCTTGCCCGCGAACGGGTTGCTCTCGCTGCTGGCCTGCGGGGTCCACGAACCGCTCAGGCTGGAGGCCGTGAACGAGCGGAAGTAGCGCCCATTCGCGCCCATCGCCTCAACGATCATGAGGTACTGGTTCTGGTCCTGAACCTTGTAGACCTGCACCCCCTCGAACAGGTTGTTCGTCGAGTCGCTCATGATCGTCGTGTACGAGGAGCCGAAATTGCCCGGGAAGTTCCCGATCGGCATGCTCGCTCGGTAGATCTTGCCGTTGTCACCGGCGAAGAACAGGTACATGTTCTGGCCGTCACCGATCAGGGTCTGGTCGATCGGGCCGGTGCCGGAGCCGGAGATGCTACCGGTGAACAGCGGCTGCGGCGAGGACCAGCCGTTGGGGTTGGTGGGGTCGCTCGACGTGCGGTAGATGAAGGGCCACGCACCCCACTGGTACGCCAGCACCCAGATGTTCTTGGGCGCGAAGTAGAACAGCGTGGGCGCCACCGCGGACTGGCTCATCCCGGTCTGGCCGGCCGACCCCATGTCGGACCAGTTCGTGAAGGGAGCGAACCTCATCGAGCCGTAGGACGATCCCGACACGTTCGACGCGTAGACGAGGTGCTTGCCGTTGTACACCACGTTGGTGAAGTCCTTGAGCGAGACCCACCCGTTCGCAGGCTGCGCCAACACACCCGTCGACGTCCACCGGTACGTCGACGGAAGAGAACACGCGCTGGTGGCCGCCTGAGCCGGGTTGGCGACGAGCGTCGCCGCCAACGAGACCAGGGCCGCGACCGAGGCGCCGAGCATCACAGACAGACGTTTGCGGTTGAAACTTCCTCTGCTCATGAGGACCCCTTGATCCTTGAGTAAGCGGTTCCGGTTGGCCCCGTCAGAGGCTTTCCGGACTGTCGACGTGGCGCGTGCGGTTCGTGGCGGTCCGTGGGCACCGGGCCGATCCCTTGCGGCATTCCGGTCCTGCGAGACCCTCGGCGGCGGATTGCTGCCGGAGCGGATGTCCGTGCTCGTGTGCGGCCAGCTGCGGCTGCCCGGAACGGTCCGCCTGGCTCCGTCCTCGCGCTGGCGCCGGGAGTAGGACTGATGAAGCCATGACATATACATCAGCGGCGTGCTCCTTGCGGCTCGGCCGTTTCGGTGGGCGTGACGGAGGTGCCCTGCTGTGCGCGTGGAGCGGACCTTGCGTGTTCGCGATATCGAACAAGGGTCGAAGTGTCGAGCAACCTGGATGGTAGGGGACCGGTGGACGGCGTCAATACCTCTCGCAAGATTCGCGACCAACTCCGAAATATCTCGCAGGCCCGGCCCCGACCCGCGGGCCTGGCCGCGACGCGCGATCCGCGGAGTGATGCGCCGTTCGCGAAGCCTTCGCCAGTAGAGGTCGTGGTCGCACCCGCGATCGGCGTACCGCGGCGGTTGGTGATGGGGCCCAGACCCGGATCCTGGGAAGTGCGGCGGTATCCGGGTGGTGGCACGGGCGACCCAGGTGGGCGAGACGACGGTCCGCCCGCCACCTGGCAGTTCGTCTGCCTGCCCAGCGCCCCGCAGTACTGATGCCCGGTCCGCCGCGCCGCGTGAGGAACTCCGTTCCCGCGCGGCGGGGATGGTGGCCGACGACCACTACGGAGCGGAGACGAGCTGCGGCTCCGCAGGCCCGATTACCTACCGAACCCCACATGCAGCGGTCGGCTCCAAAGGCGTCCAGTACCTGCTTGAGGTACGGCCAGATCCGCAAGGAGATGGTCCACCCGGTGCTGGGGGCGCTGTGCTTCGAGTCCAGTGTGATGAGGCTGCCGGCGCGGCCGGATCTGTCGATCGTGCTGCACACGCCGCTGAACGAGGCGGATACCGCGGGCAAGCTGGAATGGCTGGCGTCGCCGGAGGGGCGGCGCGGGGCGATGTACCCCATGACGGGGTAGCGGCGGTGCTACTGAGGTTTTCGGTCCGGTGGATGGCCGCCGCGCCCGGGTGGGGTACCGTCCGCCGCGGCTCCGGCCGATGACGGACCCGAGCCGGAGAGGACGACTCATGGGCTCGACCGTTGAGGCGCTGCACCGAGCCGACCGTAGAGGCGCGCCGGGCCCTCTCGTCCAGGCGCTCCTCTCCCGGAGCGACGTCGCCGAAGCGCGTACCACCGCGGCAGACGAAGCACGCACCCGCCTGATATCTCCGCTCGCCAACCGGCTGGCGGCCGAGGGTGCCGACGATCCCGTCGGCCGGGCCGAGGTCCTGATCGCCTGCCTGATCGGCGTCATCGCCCTGCGCACGAGCACCAGCTTCGAGCGCCTGTCGGCAATGAGACCTGACGAGATCGGTGCCGTTCTCGAGGCCGCCGCGCAAACGCACACCTAGGGCCTCAACCAGCTGGACCGCTGTCTGCGGATGCCGCTTGGAAGGCGCCCATCTGCACGTCGCGCGGCGGCAGAACCCGAATAATGCCTGCTCGAAGTCGCGGCGCCCGGTGGCGCGCCGAGTGGTTCAGGCGATCCAGCCGCCGTCGATGACCAGGGCCGCGCCGCTGGTGTAGCTGGACTCCGGTCCGGCGAGGAAGAGCACGGAGTGGGCCACCTCGTCGTACTGGCCTTCGCGTCCCATGGGCACCAGATCTCCGGCCCGCGCGGATCGCTTGACCAGCGCGTCCTCGGTCATCTCCTGACGGCGGTCGGTCATGACGCATTCCAGGAAGCCGGGGCAGATGCAGTTGGCACGGATGCCTTGGGAGGAGAAGTCCCGCGCCAGGGAGCGGGTCAGCGCGATCAGGGCCGCCTTGGAGATGCCGTACACAGCCTCCTTGGGCGATGCCTTGATCCCGGCGGAGGACGCCGTGCTGACGATGGAGCCGCCGCCGGTCCGCCGCATCGGGGGAATCACCGCGCGGGCGAAGAGGAAGGCGGATTTGACGTTGACGCCCATGGTGCGGTCCCACACTTCCTCGGTGGTGTCGACGAGGGAACGCGCCTCCAGCGGATCGATCCCGGCGTTGTTGAACAGCACATCGACACGTCCGAAGTGCCCTTCGGCGGCGCGTACCGCCCCGTCAGCCGTCGCGGCCTGCGAAACGTCGCCGACGACCGGTACGGTCTTGGCGCCCATGGCGTCGAGTTCCCGTGCGACAACGTCGAGGCGGTCCCCATCGCGGTCCACCAGGACCAGCGAGGCGCCCTCGGCGGCGAAGAGCTTGACGGTGGCACGGCCCAGGCCCGAAGCCACGCCCGTGGCGATCACGGTCTTGTCCTGGAAACGTCCGGTGGGGGAGGTCATGGTGGTCTCTCTCGGTTGGTGACGGACCCGGTGGCGGGCGGTGACACGGCGCGCCCGCCACCGGAGTGCGGGACTGGGCTAGGCGGGTTGCTGTTCGCGGGCGCTGGAAGCACTGTCGGCTCCGGTGCCGAAGCCACTGTCGGCGTCGGCAGAGAGCGACCGGCGGAAGGTCTCGGGTATCTTGACCAGCGCTACGAAGAACACCGCGGCGATGGCCATGAAGTAGAACCCGGGGGCCAGCTTGGTGCCGGTGGCGGTGATCAGGGCGGCGGCCGCAAAAGGCGCGCTGCCGCCGAAGGCGGCGTAGGCGGTGTTGTAGCCGATGGCTGCGCCGGTGTAGCGCACGGAGGTCGGGAACAGTTCGGTCTGCATCACCACGACGGCCACCGAGATGGCCGTACCCGGAATAATCGCCAGCATCTGGCCCGCCACGGCGCCCGCCACGCTGCCACTGCCGATCATCAGGAAGCTGGGGACGCTGACCGCGAACAGTGTGACCGTGCCGCCGATCAACAGCGGTTTGCGGCCCACACGGTCGCTGAGCAGCGCGTAACAGGGAACCAGAACGGCGCTGAGGACCAGGGTCGCGGAGGTGGTGAGCAGCGCAGTGGTCTTGCTGAGGCCGACCGTGGCGATGAGGTAGGTGGGCAGATAGGTCTTGGCGGTGTAGGAGGCGACCGACTCGATGGTGACGATCGCGAAGAGCAGCAGGATCGGCCGCCAGTGGCGGACCAGGGCCTCCCTGGCGGGGGACGGCTGTTTGACCGGGGCAGCCTCCTGGACCTTCTGGTAGGCGGGGGTCTCGGCGATCTTGAAGCGGAGATAGAGCCCGACGCCGGCCAGCGGACCGGCCATCAGGAAGGGGATGCGCCAGCCCCAGCTGTAGAGCTGGTCTTCAGTGAGGACAGCGGTGAGGCCGGCGACGAACAGGGCAGCGATGACGAAGGCGATGACGCCGACCGCCTGGATGCTCGTAGCCCACAGGGCTCGGCGGCGCTGGGGTGCGTATTCGGCGAGGAACGTGGCAGCGCCGGAGGTCTCTCCTCCGGCGGAGAGACCCTGCATCAGCCGGCAGATGACGATCAGGACCGGGGCGAGGACGCCGACCTGGCCATAGGTCGGAAGCACACCGATCAACACGGTGGAGCCGCCCATGAGCAGGATGGTGCTGGCCAGCACGGTGCGGCGGCCGAACTTGTCACCAAGGTTGCCGAAGAGCACGGCGCCGACAGGTCGGGCGAAGAACGCCACGCCGAAGATAGCCAGGGTGGCGAGCAGGCCGGCGGAGTCGCTGGCAGCGGGGAAGAAGACCTTGGCGATGACCGTGGCGAGATAGCCGTAGACGCCGAATTCGTACCACTCGATCATGTGGCCGAAGCAAGCGGCTCCCACGATCTTCATGGGCCGCGTCGCGGGGGCGCCCCCGTTGCCTTCGGGAACGTCGTGTTGTGCTGCCATGGTGAACCCTTGAGTGTGAGGTGAGCGGACACAGGGGCGCGGGGGGTTTACGAGGTCTGGTGCTCTGCGGCAGCGCAGGAGCTGAACGGGGTGGCCCGAGCGGGTCAGGTGCGCGGTGCCGGGAGCTGCCGGGCCGCTTCGCCGCCGACCGTCATGGCCGCTGTCAGGGCAGGGCCGAGACTGGCGCCTGATCCGGCGTAGCCGGGGCCCATCAGACTCTGCGCGACATTCCCGCAGGCGAGAAGCCCTGGAAGGGGGTTCCCCGACGATCCGAGGACCCGTCCGAGGTGGTCGGTGACCACGCCTCCCTTGGTTCCGTTGATGCCGAGGGTCACCGGCACCGCGTGGAAGGGAGGGGTCGTGATCGGGCCGAGGCACGGATTGGGCTGGTGGCCACCGTCCCCGTTGTACCGGTCATGTGGGTTGTGCCCGCGTTCGAACTGCGGATCGACGCCGTTACGGGCATGGGTGTTGAAGGTGCTCACCGTGGCGGTGAGGTTCAGGGGGTCGATTCCGGCCAAGGCGGCAAGGCCGCCGAGGTCGCTGTGGGTGGGGATCCACGACGGGGTTGGGGTTCCCGGGGCGAGGCCGGCGATCGGGTACTGCCGACGGAACGCGGAGTCGGTGATCAGCCAGGCCCTCGCGTTGGGGAAAGTGTGGCGTTGCTGGTCGAAGGCGAGGAAGGCCTTGCCGAGGTCGTTGTAGGAGCTGGCCTCGTCGGCGAAGCGGTGGCCCGCCGCGTTGACGAGGATGGAGCCGGGGAAGGCGAGTTCGCGGACGGCGTTGCGGGTCATCGGCCGGTCGTCGTAGGTCTGGCCGGGGACCGCGATCGCGGCCGTCCACCAGGCTTCCGACATCCCGGCGATCCGTGCCCCGGCCCGCATCGCCAGGCGTAGCCCGTCACCTTCGTTGCCGGGCGGTGATACGGGCAGCGCGGGCACCCGGGGGAGGAAGTCGGAGCGCAGCGCAGGGTTCCACTCGAAGCCGCCGGAGGCGAGAACCACCGCACGGCGAGACCGGAGCGCGACCCGCTCCCCTTCTGCGGTGTGGACGACAACACCTCGCACGGCGCCGTCCTCTTCGATCAGCTCCCCCATCCGCTGTCCGGTGCACAGGTCCACGCCCCGTCGTGCGGCTGCCAGCACCAGACCGGCCACCAGTGCGGCCCCCTGGGTGAGGATCCCTTTGGCGCGGCGCTCCTCGGCAAGTCCGGCGGGAACGCCGGTGCGGCCCTCGGCGCTGGTGAGCGGGGGGCGGGTGGGCGAGGTGCGGACACCGGGCAGGCCGGGGCCGAGCGCGGAGGCGTCCAGGGGCAGTGGTTCGAGGGTGCGGGCCTCGGCGGCGCCGGGGAAATCCGGGTGATAGTCGGGACGGCGTACCGCGAACAGCGGGATACCCAGGTCCCGCTCCAGGTACGTGACGAGGCGGGGGCCGTTGTCGACGAACGCCTCGATCACCGGGCCGGCGGTACTGCCGAGGGTGATGCGGTCGAGGTAGTGCAGGGCGTCCTCGCGGGTGTCCGTCAGGCCCAGCGCGCCCAGGTGTGGGTGGCACGGGATCCACAGGTGCCCGCCCGAGATCGCGGTGGTGCCGCCGATGAGTGGGGCACGTTCCAGCACGGCGACGGATGCGCCCCGGTCGGCGGCTGCGCAGGCGGCGACGAGCCCCGCGCCGCCGGAGCCCACGACGATGACGTCATAGACGCGTGCGGGCGCGGTCGGCTTCGGTGCGGTGGCCATGGTCTGCTTCTCCTCCGGTGGTCGGGGCCCTGACGGCGCCTGGGCGGGCGCCTCCGGGGGGCCGGGTCGGGTCAGCCGGTGGCCGCGGTCAGTTCCTCCACCCGGCCGTGCAGCGCGTCGAGCCAGTTCTCGCTTTCCGGCTTCATCAGCACACTCCGCAAGATCCGCCCGGTGGGCACGTCCGCCTCGATCTGGTGGCCTCGGTCGGCGAGTGCCCGGCCTTCGATGCCATACGTGGCGAGGAAGACCGCCTTGTCGGGGTGGGCTGACATGCCGGCCTCCATGACGGCGGCCGAGATCCGGTCGATCTCCGAGAGGCGGCCGGTGCGCGGCAGATATGTGACGATGTCGAGTTCCGGCTGCTGGTAGGGGGCCAGTAGATCGGAATTCTCCAGCAGCTCGGTCCACCGCAGGGCCGCCCGTCGACCGGGCCGCAGCACCGCGCCGAGGCCGTCCGGGGTGAGCGGCAGCAGCCGGTGTGTGAGCCAGAGGGCGGCGGCGGCAGCGCCCGCGCGGGAGCATTCCAGGGAGATCTCGCCGAGGTGGAGTTCCGCGGAGGTGAAGTACGTGTACGGCGAGTCGTGCTGGTAGAAGCGGCCGACGGCCGGGTCGGCGAATATCACCGCGCCGCAGCCGTAGGGCTGGAGGCCGTGCTTGTGGGGGTCGACGACGACAGAGTCGCAGTGGGGGATGGCCCGGTAGGGGGCGGCGGTGACACCGTCCGGGGTGTCGTCGGCGATGAGGGTGAAGAAGCCGCCGTAGGCCGCGTCCACGTGAAGGCGTACGCCGTACTTCTCGCGCAGGGCGAGCGCCTCGTGGATGGGGTCGATAGCGCCGAGGCCGGTGGTGCCGGCGGTCAGCACGACCGTTCCGACCTGGCCGGTGCGCAACAGCTCCTCCAAGGCGTCCAAGTCCATTCGCCCGGCGGTGTCGGTGGCCACCGGGAAGGATTCGACGCCGAGCAGGTGACACATCCGGGCGTGGGTGTAATGGGCATCGGCGTTGTGGGCGATGCCCTTGCCCGGATGGATCTCGCGGGCGACGAACAGCGCTTCGAGGTTGGCGACGGTACCGCTGGTGGTGAGGTGCCCCAGGTGTTGTCCGAAGCCGAACATGGTGGCGAGCGCGTCGACGGCTTCGCGTTCCATGCGGGCGGTGGCTGGCCCGCCGTCCAGTGCGTGGTTGTTGGGGTTGATGAGCATCGCGGCCAGGTGGCCGACGACGGCGGCCGGGTGCGGGGGCTTGAGCATCTGGCCGGCGTAGCGGGGATGGAAGAAGGGGTAGTTGTCGTGGAGCCGGGAGGTCAGCTCACCGAAGGCGTCGGCGAACGCCTTGTCGTCAACACGCAGCGCTGCATGACGGTCGTAGGGTCCGTATGTGTGCTGCCAGGCGGTGATCTCGTCGACCGCCGCATTGACCCATCGCCGCAGATCCATGGTTTTCTCCTCGTTGGGGTTCGGGGTTCGGGGTTCGCCGACAACCGCATCCCGTCTGGGGCTGTCTGCGGGGGTCAGACGTGCTGGACGTACTCACCGAACTCCCAGTCGGTGACATATCGCTCGAAACGTTCCAGCTCATTGCGCTTGTAGCCGAGGAAGGTGTCGACGAACGGCTTGCCCAGCACATCGGTGAGTTCGGTGTCGGCCTCCAGCGCGTCCAGCGCCGCATCCAGCGTCTGGGGCAGCCGGGCGGCGCGCGATGGGTCGTAGCCGTAGCCCTCCAGGGGAGCGGGCGGTTCTGCCTTGGCCTCCAGCCCCAGACGCAGGGCGGCGAGCAGGCCGGCGATCGCCAGGTAGGGGTTCGCGCTGGCGTCGCCCAGCCGCAGCTCCAGACGCGCACCCGGCCCTCGTTCCGGTGGAACCCGCAGCATGGCGCTGCGGTTGTCCAGCCCCCAGTCGATGAGCCAAGGGGCCAGTGAGCCGCGCCCGAAGCGCTTGTAGGAGTTGATGGTGGGGTTGAGCAGCGCGGCGAGGGCGGGCGCGTGGCCGGTCAGTCCGGCGATCGCATGGCGTGCGGTGGCCGATAGGCCGTATGTGCCGCTGGGGGCGTCGAAGACATTCCGGCCCTCCCTGTCCAGGCAGGAGACGTGCAGATGGAAGCCGCAGCCACCGCTGTCGTTGAACGGCTTGGCCATGAAGGTGGCCAGCCGTCCCTCGGCGCGGGCCAACTCGCGCACCGCCGCCTTGAAGCGGAAGGCTCGGTCCGCGGCGTCCAGGGCGTCCGAGTGGGTCAGATTGATCTCGAACTGGCCCTCGTCGAATTCCTGGTTGCCGGCGGAGGCCCCGATGCCGAGGCGGTCCAGTTGCCGAAGCGTGCGCAGCAGGTGACGGCCCGGGTCGCCGCGCAGTCCGCTGCTGTAGACGTTGCCGACCAGCCCCTGGTAGCGGCGCCACCCCCGCGGAGCGGCGGCATCCCGTTCCAGTAGGAAGTACTCGAGTTCCGGCCCCACGACAGGGCTGATTCCGGAGCCGGCGAGCGCACCGGTGACGCGCCGCAGCAGGTCACGAGGGGATTCGGGGACGGGCTGCCCGGTCGCGGGATCGGTCGGGTCGCCCAGGCACCAGGCGACTCCGGGTTCCCAGGGCAGGGCGACCAGGGTGTCCAGGTCGGGGTGCACGCAGACGTCGGGCAGCCCCTCCGCCAGGCCGCCGGCGATGTCGACGACGTCTCCTCGGGGTGAGGTGTGGTAGACGGCCTGGCAGAAGGTCAGTCCGTGTTCCATGGCGGAGGGCAGGTGGCTCAGGAGGACATCGCGGCCCCGGTCGACGCCGATGAGGTCGGGATACCCGACGCGTACGACGTCAATGCCCTCGGCGGCGAGCTGGTCGACGCGCTGCTGGACAGTCGGGGGTTGTTGAGCATCCACCGGTGGCTCCTGGGAGGGGGAGTGGGGTGCGCGGTGTCGCGGCGACGGTGCGCGGCGATCGGGGTACGCGGAGGGCGTCATCACCGAGCCGCGTCTTGTTTGAAGCCAAACAATATGGATCCAGCCACCCCCGCACAAGGGGGTGTTCATGATCCATTCAAGCCACACTCTCTGCCTGGCGTCGACGCTGCGCCCATCCGTCCAGGTCAGGGCAGGGTCGCGGGGGTGTGTGCGGACCCGTGGGGAAGTCGGGGCCTCGAACGGGGGCTTGACAGGCGAGGTCCGGATGCATTTCATTTGAAGTCAAACGACTGGGTGTTCCTGCCGCTCCCCACTGGGAAACCGTCACACCAGGATCACTCCGTGTACCGCACCCGTCAGCACACCGGGGACCGGCCCCGCGTCCGCGCGGCCAGCCGATCCGCACCCGCCTGGCGACACGGCCCGGCACCCGTCCCACTGACCTCAGGAGAACTCGTGGCTACCGTCCGCGGATACTTCCACCCCAAGACGGCTACCGGGAACTCGTCGCTGATCCCCGCTCCGCCCTGGCACTACTCCGGCGATCTGCTGACCGTCGAGTACCGCACCGACCCGGCACGGGTCCGCGAGCTGCTGCCCGAACCCCTGGAACCCGCCGAGGAGGACCCCGGCGCGGTCGCGCTGATCTGGGCCGACTGGCAGTCCTGCTCCGATTCCCGAGAGGAACTGCTCGACCCGGTGCGCGCCCAGTACAAGGAGGCGTTCGCGGTGGTCCGCTGCTCCTACCAAGGCCGTACGTACTCGCGCTGCGTCTACATCTGGGTGGACAAGGACTTCGCCATCGCCCGCGGCCTGCACCAGGGCTATCCCAAGAAGCTCGGCTCGATCCACCAGACCCGCCCCCACCCCTACGGGCCCGCGCCGCGCATCGAGTCCGGCGCCCGCTTCGGGGCGACCCTGGCCTGCGCCGACCGGCGGCTGGCAGAGGCCGTGATCACCCTGCGCGAGCCTGCCGCCGGCAACGGCTTCGTCAACGGCCACCCCATGGCACATCACCGCTGGCTGCCCGCAATCGAGAAGGGCGGGGGCCTCGCGCTCAACGAGCTGATCGAGACGGGTGCCGCTTCCTTCGAGGCCGGTCAGCCCTGGGTCGGCGACGCGGAACTCGAACTCTTCGAGGCGCCCACGGAGGAGCTGTCCCGCCTGGAGATCCAGGAGCCGATCGCTGCTTACTACCGCCAGGTCGGGGTGGTCTGGGACGGCGGGCGGCTGCTCGCGTCCGGTGCCGACGCCACCGGGTAGCACGCCCCGCCCGCGCTGACACCCGCCTGGAGCCCCAACCCTGCCAGGAGCTGTTTCCCCAACCCTGCCAGGAGTTGTTTCCTCAACCCGTATCCGGAGGATCGGACATGCCCCACCAGCCCGCCGTCCCGGCGGATCCCCCCGTCACCGAGACGACTGCGGCGGCCGCAGCCGACGGGACCGTTACCGTCGCCGGTGTCAGCGTCGACACGCGGCACTGGATCGGTGGCCGCCGGGTGACGTCCGCGACGACGTTCACGGACGTCTCGCCCATCGACGGTGCCCCCCTCGCCGAGATCGCCCGCGGTGGCGCCGCCGAGGCACAGGCGGCGGCCGCCGCCGCGGCCGAGGCTTTCCCAGGCTGGGCGGCGACCCCCCGTGCCGAGCGGGCTCGGCTGCTGCACGCCATCGCCGACGGCGTCGAGAAGCGGATCGAGGAGCTCTCCCAGGTCGAGACCGCGGACAACGGTGCCCTGCTGCGCTCGCACCGGCGCGGTGTGATGCCCCGGGTCGCGCACAACTTCCGGTTCTTCGCCGACCGGCTGCCGCAACTCGACCACGACGACTTCGAGACCCGCGGCCACACCAACCACGTGTCCTGGGACCCGGCGGGTCCTTGCGTGCTGATCACGCCGTGGAACGCGCCGCTGATGCTCGCCACCTGGAAGGTCGCGCCCGCACTCGCGGCCGGGAACACCGTGATCCTCAAGCCCGCCGAATGGTCCCCGCTGACCGCCTCGCTGCTGGCCGACATCGCCGCCGAGGCGGGGCTGCCCGCCGGGGTGCTCAACATCGTCCAGGGGTACGGCGCCGAAGCGGGCCAGGCCCTGGTGTCGCACCCGCACGTCCGCCGGATCAGCTTCACCGGCTCCGTCCCCACAGCCCGGCACATCGCCGCTGCCGCGGCCGCCAACCTCACCCCGGTCAGCCTGGAACTGGGCGGCAAGTCGCCGCTGCTGGTCTTCGCCGACGCCGACCTCGACCTCGCCGTCGAACTGGCCGTCGAGCAGTACGACAACGCCGGACAGGTCTGCCTGGCAGCCACCCGGATCCTGGTCGAGTCCTCGGTTGCCGAAGAGTTCACCGAACGGTTCAAGACCCGGGCCGCCGCGCTCACCCAGGGCGACTCCCGGGACGCGGCCAGCGACCTCGGCCCCACCATCCACCCCCGCCAGCTGGAGAAGATCGACGGCTTCGTACAGCGCGCGATCGCGGCCGGCGCCCGTGCGGTCGTCGGCGGAGGCCCCAACACCGGCCTCGGCGGCCTCTACTACCGTCCCACTCTCCTCGCCGACGTCGCCCAGGACAGCGAGATCGTCCAGGAAGAAGTCTTCGGCCCGGTGCTCACCCTCCAGACCTTCGACACCGAGGACGAGGCGATCCGCCTGGCCAACGACACCCGCTTCGGCCTCGCGGCCACCATCGCCACCGGCAGCCCCGAGCGGGCGGAACGCGTCACAGCCGCCCTGGTCGCCGGCACGGTCTGGGTCAACTGCTTCTTCGTACGCGACCTGAGGGCCCCTTTCGGCGGCTCCCGCCACTCCGGAATCGGCCGGGAAGGCGGGGACTGGAGCTTCGACTTCTACTGCGACCTGAAGAACACCGTCACCGCCCCGAACGGATGGACCAACCATGGGTGAGATCGTCGGGGCGGGGCTGCTCGCCCATGTGCCCACCATCGTGCTCCCGGAGACCGAGCGGCGGAAGCTGAACAAGGGCAAGGAAATCACCCTCGTCACCGGCCTGCGGCAGCTGCGCGAGGAGGTCTTCGAGGCCGACGACTACGACACCGTCGTGGTCCTGGACTCCCACTGGGCGACCACGGTCGAGTTCGTCGTCACCGCGCACCAGCGCCGGGCCGGGCTTTTCACCTCCGAGGAGCTGCCGCGCGGCATGTGCCGGATGCCGTACGACTTTCCCGGCGACCCCGAACTCGCCCACAACATCGCCTCGTTCGCCGGCAGGCACGGCACCTGGATCACCGCGATCGACGACGACTACCTGCCCATCTACTACGCCACGATCAACCTGTGGAAGTTCCTCGGCGAGGGCCTGCCCGGCAAGCGCTGGGTGACCATCGGCGTCTGCCAGACCGGCGACACGGAGGACCACCTGCGCCTGGGCCGCGCGCTCGCCGACGGCATCGCCGCCACCCCCGGCCGCCGTGTCCTGCTCATCGCCTCCGGCGCCCTCTCGCACACCTTCTGGCCACTGCGCGAGATCCGCGACCACGAGGCCAGCGACCCGGCCCACATCTTCACGCCGGAGGCCCGCGAGGCGGACTGCGAGCGGATCGCCTGGTTCAAGGAGGGCCGCCACGACAAGGTCCTCGACACCATGGACGAGTTCTGGAAGTACAAGCCCGAGGCGAAGTTCTTCCACTACCTGATGATGGCCGGCGCCCTCGGCGAGCAGGCCTGCACCGCGCGGGCCCGGCAGTACGGCGAGTACGAGAACTCCGTCGGCACCGGCCAGGTCCACCTGTGGTTCGACCGCCCGGCCGACGGCTGGACCGGCACGGGAAGACCGGTGACAACCGCGCCCCACAACCCGCACCGTCACTCCTAGGAAGGCCACCATGCCGGAATACCGCCGCGTCCTGCTCGACGGCGCCACCGTCCAGGCCACCGTTGACGGCGACGAACTCGTCGCCGGGGACGGCCGCCGCATCAAGACCGACGAGGCCCAGCACCTGCCGCCGGTCGTGCCCTCCAAGGTGATCGCCGTTCACCTCAACCACCGCAGCCGCGTGGACGAGTTCCGGATCAGCCTGCCGGACACCCCGACCTACTTCCACAAGCCGACCTCGGCCCTGAACTCCCACAAGGGCGCCGTGGTGCGCCCCGAGGGCTGCAAGTGGCTGAACTACGAGGGCGAGGTCGCCATCGTCATCGGCCGGACGGCGCGGAACATCTCCCCGGCCGAGGCGGGGGAGTACATCGCGGGCTACACCGTCGCCAACGACTACGGCCTGCACGACTTCCGCGACACCGACGCCGGCTCCATGCTCCGGGTAAAGGGCTCCGACACCCTGTGCCCGCTCGGCCCGGGCCTGGTCACCGGCTGGGACTTCCACGGCAAGAGCCTGCGGACGTACGTCAACGGCGAGGTCGTGCAGGACGGCTCGACCGACGAGATGCAGTGGGACATGCACTACCTCGTCGCCGACATCGCCCGCACCATCACCCTGTACCCCGGCGACGTACTGCTGTCCGGCACCCCGGCCAACTCCCGCCCGGTCCGGCCCGGCGACATCGTCGAGGTCGAGGTCGAGGGTCTGGGCCGGCTCACCAACCACATCGTCGCCGGCCCCACCGCGATCCGCACTGACGTCGGCGCGCAACCCACCGAGTCCGAGGAGGTGCTGTCCACCGCGCTCGGCGGCGACTGGGAGTTCCGCGGCATCCGCGCGCCCAGGCGCTGAAGGTGCCACGAAAGCCAGGCCATGCGCGTGACACCATGTGGTTTGGAGTCAAATGATATGCGAGTCCCTGAAGCCCCACAGAAGGTTGCCATGCCCGACACCTACGAGAGTTGGCTGCGGCGCGCCAAGGAGCTGCGGCTGCCCGACAGTCACCACATCAACGGCATGGATGTATCCGGCCACGGGGACGGATACGTCGTGATGTCGCCCCGTGACGGGCAGGCACTGGCCCGGGTAGCCGACGCCGGGCAAGCCGAAGTCGACCTGGCGGTCGCCGCCGCCCGCCGGGCCTTCGACCACGGGCCGTGGCCCGAGCTCGCGCCCGCCGAACGCGGGCGGGTGCTGTTGCGGCTGGCTGACCTGCTGGAGGAGCACCGGGCCGCGCTGGCGCTGACCATCAGCCTGGAGATGGGCAAGCCCATCTCCGACGCGTACGGCATCGAGCTGCGGGCAGCGATCTCCACCTTCCGCTGGTACGGACAGCTCGCCGACAAGCTGGGCGACGAGTCGCCGCACACCGCCAGCGACGCACTGGCCTTGGTCACTCGGGAACCGGCCGGAGTAGTCGGCGCGGTCGTGCCGTGGAACTTCCCGCTCACCCTCGCATCCTGGAAGCTCGCCCCCGCGCTGGCCGCAGGCTGCACCGTCGTATGGAAGCCCTCGGAGATGTCCCCGCTCTCCGCACTGACTCTGGGGCGGCTGGCCACCGAGGCGGGGCTGCCGCCCGGGGTCCTCAACGTCATCTCCGCAGACGGTCCCGCCGCCGGACGCGCCCTGGGGCTGCACCCCGGTGTGGACGTGCTGGCCTTCACAGGATCCACGGCCGTCGGACGGCACTTCCTGCGTTACGCCGCCGACTCCAACCTCAAGCGCGTATGGCTGGAACTGGGCGGCAAATCTCCCAACATCATCCTGCCGGACGCCCCCGACCTGGACCGGGCCGCCGCCACCGCCGCCTGGGGCATCTTCTTCAACCAGGGCGAGATGTGCACCGCTCCCTCCCGGCTCCTGGTGCACCGCTCCGTTGCCGACCAGGTTGTGGACGCGGTCGCCGAGCGTGCCCACACCCTCCGGGTCGGGGACCCGCTGGACCCGGCCACGGAGATGGGACCGCTGGTCGGCACCGGCCATCTGGAACGGGTGCTGGAGCACATCGCCGACGGTGTCGCCGACGGTGCCCACCTGCGTACCGGTGGCGAACGGGTACTGCGCGACAGCGGCGGCAGTTTCCTCCAGCCGACCGTCTTCGAACGCGTCCCGGTCGAGTCCCGGCTGGCTCGCGAGGAGATCTTCGGACCAGTGCTCTCCGTCTTTGTGTTCGATGAGCTCGAGGAGGCGGTGACCCTGGCGAACGACACCGAGTACGGGCTCGCGGCCGGCCTGTGGACCTCGGACCTCTCCACCGCGCACCAGGTGTCCCGGCGGCTCAGGGCAGGCACCGTCTGGGTCAACTGCTACGAGGAAGGCGACCTGACCGTTCCCTTCGGGGGCATGAAGCAGTCCGGCAACGGCCGCGACAAGTCCGCGCACGCGATCGAGAAGTACACCGAACTGAAGACCACCTGGATCCAGCTGTGACCCCTCCGACCGGGCGGCCTTCCGTCCCCGGGGATGCGCCCCGCCCGCTGATCGCTGTGCCGGCCCGGTTCGCAGCCTCCACCTCCGCGCTGCGCCACGAGGCGGAGGTCACCGCGCGTGCCCTGGTCGAGGCGGTGTGGCGAGCGGGCGGCGAACCAGTGAGCGTCCACCCGCATGCGCCCGGAGGCCGGGCGGACGCCGCCCAAGTCGCCGCACGGCTGACCCGTTTCGACGGAATCCTGCTGCCCGGCGGCGGTGACCTCGCACCGCACCGCTACGGCGCCCTTGATGTGCACCACAGCGTCTACGACGTCGACGACGAACAGGACGGCTTCGACCTGGCCGTGGCCCAGCACGCGCTGCGAGCCGGGCTGCCGCTACTCGCGGTTTGCCGCGGGCTCCAGATCGTCAACGTCGTACGGGGCGGAACGCTGGAGCAGAACATGGGGGGCCCAGGTCTCGATCACCGGCATCTGATCCACCCTGTGACGCCGGTACCCGGCTCCCTTGTTGAGCGGGCGGCCGGGACGCAGAAGATCGAGGTGTCCTGCTACCACCACCAGCGGGTCGCCGAGGCCGGAGCCGGGCTGACGGTGACCGCGCGGGCGGCGGACGGAACGGTGGAGGCACTGGAACTGCCGGGCGCCCCAGGCTGGTTCGCGGCTGTGCAGTGGCATCCGGAGGACACCGCACACACCGATCCAGTCCACCAAGCGCTGTTCGACCAGTTCGTCGCCGCGGCAGCCGGACGGATCCGCCCGGCTGCCTGATCCCCGCACAGGAACCAGCACGGTCAGACCTTGGGACGGCGTCCGCTGCGGCGTGGCGGCAGCTCGGCGCCACCGCGCAGCGCCTGCCGTCGCTCCTCGCCGTGCTGCTCCAGTTGCACCACAATGCGGCGCAGCGCCTCCGCGGTCTGACGGCACTCCTCATCGCTCAGCTGGGTGACGACGAACGCCTCCTCGGCATTGAAGTCGGGGAACAGGCTCCTCATCAGCTCTTCGCCCTCGGGGGTGAGCGCGAGCAGGACGCGGCGCCCGTCGGAAGGATGATCAGAGCGGCTCACCAGGCCCCTGGATTCCAGGGTGCGGGCGATCCCGGTGAGGGTGCCCTTGGAAATGCCGGCCTCCTCGGCCACATACCGGGTCTCCATCTCTCCCCAGATCCACACCACCCAGAGCACCACGAAAGCGGTCCACGTCAGATCGGCGGCGCGCAGCACGGAATTCTCCACATGCTGGCGCACGGCCGCCGCCGCCCGGTGGATGTTACCGACAACCGCCATCTGGTCATACCTGATAGGTACGTCACCAAGGCGCGCCGCGACCAACTTCTCGGTTTGGGCGATGGACCGCTGCCCTGCCACGGGTACCTCCTCGGCTTGGGCCGCCCCGGCCACGCGGGAGGCGATCGTTCGACATCAAATTATAACCTGGAGACCGATCGCCATCCCGGCTGGACGCCGGGGCATCGGCCATCCCACCGCCCCGCGGCCGTACCCGTTGATCCGCAATCAGCGGCTCGGCGAACTCCCACAAGCCGTCCGGTACGAACCCAGGCCCACACCGGGCCAACGTCCGCCACGCAGCCGCGATCCCCACCACGATCCCCACCGCGGAGAACGCCGATGCCGACCTCATCGGAAAGGCGGGCGTCGTGCTCACCGGTCGGCAAACCGAGCCCACCCCCTTCCGGCTGACAAGACAGATCGACGCCACCCCTCTGCTACCGGCGCGTTCAAGCGCTCCGGTTCGGATCTTGTTCGGGTGCGTGGGTATGAAGTCCCCCCGGCAGTTGGCCCGGCAGCGGTGAGAGATCCGGCAGCCTCCGGTTCGCCACGGGAACCCTCACCCGGGGAGCTGGAACAGTTCTTCCACCTGGGCGGCTACCGGGACTTCGCGGCCGGAGAGGTGGAGCTGCGGGAGTACCTGGCGGCGCGGGTGTGGATTTACTCGTGCTTCAGGGGCCGAAAGCTCTGAGGGTCGCGTCGACAAGTGAGTCGGCGTATGCGTCGGTCAGCGGACCGCTGCGGTGCAGCCACCGCTGGAAGAGGGGGGCGTAGAGCACTTCGAGGACCAGGTCGAGGTCGGCGTCGGCGCTGAGCTGGCCGACTTCCTGGGCGCTGCGCAAGCGTGCTTTCTTCGCTTCTTCCAGCGGCTGGGCCAGCTTCTCGCGGTACTCGGCCGCCAGCGCGGCATCGTTGGCGATCTCGGTGTTGAGGGCCCGGATCGGCCTGTCGAAGGACGGGTCTGCGAACTCCTTCGCCGTGGCACGCATGACAAGCTTGAGGTCTGCCCGAAGGTCGCCAGTGTCCGGCAGCGCGACCGACAGCCCGCCCGCATCCTCACTCAGAGCCAGAAGGGCGGCGAAGACGACCGCGCTCTTCGACGGCCACCGCCGATAGATCGTCTGCTTGCCGACGCCGGCACGGGCAGCGATGGCTTCGACAGTGACATTCTTGTAAGCCTCTTCTGCGACCAGGGCGCGGGTAGCCGCGAAGATTGCCTGCCGCGACCGTTCCTTGCGCCGGGAGTGATCCGGCCCCTTCTCGTTGGACATACGTCCAGCTTACCCCCTAAGCGAAACGAGACGATCCGTATTGCTGGACCACGGGTGGATGCCCTAGGCTCAAAACGAATCGAGACGAACCGTTTTCTTTACTGAGAGTGAGGCGCCGTGGCGAATGCAAGAGTCTGGCTCATCACCGGTGCATCCCGCGGCTTGGGCAGGGCTTTCGCCGAGGCCGCCCTGGCGGGCGGCGACCGAGTAGTGGCCGCCGCCCGCAACGTCGGGCCCCTGGAGGAACTGACCGAGAAGTACCCTGCCCACCTGGTCCCGCTTTCGCTGGATGTCGCCGACCGTCAGGGCGTGTTCGACGGGGTGGAGCGGGCGGCAGCCGCGTTCGGCAGACTGGACGTTGTCGTCAACAACGCAGGCGGAATGCTCTACGGCATGGTGGAGGAAGCCGCGGAGGAACAGATCCGAGCGCATATGGATGTGAACTTCTTCGGCGCCGTGTGGGTGGCTCAGGCGGTCCTTCCTCACTTGCGCGCCCAAGGCGGGGGACGGCTCCTCCAGGTCACCTCGATGGGCAGCGGCGGCGGCATGGCCACCGTCGGCTTCTACGGCGCAGGCAAGGCCGCACTGGACTCGGTCAGCGAGGCACTGGCGATGGAGGTCGAAGAGTTCGGCGTCAAGGTCACCAACGTACAGATGGGCGGCTACAACACTGGCCTATTCACCGCCGGCACCACGACCACCGAACCCTTGGCGCAGTACCAGTTTCTGCGCACCGAGATGGAGGCGATGTGGGGCGACGCCGTCGGCCCGGAGCCGGAAACCGCTGCCCCGGTCATCATGGAGCTGGCCGCACTGCCGGACCCGCCCCGACGGCTGATAGTCGGCAGCCAGTCCTTTGATCACGTCTTGGAGATGGGCCAGGCCCGGGCGGACCTATACCGGTCCTGGGAGCACCTTAGCCGTATCGCCCCGGGTTGACCGGGTCCGCGCCACGACATTCCCGCCCCTGTTTCGCCGCGCGGTAGCCGGGACGGGCGTGTGTTGAGAAGCACGCGGTACCGGCAGGCACCGCCGGAGCTGACCGCAGAGCAGGCTACCCCGCCGGGCGGGAGGCCGCCGTTCGACCGCGCGGAATTCGAACACCCACGCAAGCGCGTCCTGCTGGCCTGATCGGGCGCCACCAAGGCTTCGCCGCCCGGTTCACACCGACCGCCGGGACGTCACCGAGGTTCAACGACCGCCCCGGTCCGGCGCCGGGGCGGTCAACGCCCCCTGTGCTTGCCCGGATGCCGCCTCACTCTGTCGTCAGACGATGGCGAGCTCAAGCGGCCAGCGCAGCACCGCTGTTGAGGAGGTCAGCGTAGACCTCTGCCGGAGTGCGGTACCCGTGGGTCCTGCGCGGACGACGGTTGAGCTCGTGGGCGATGGCGTCCAGGTCGGCCTGGCTGAACGTGCGGAGGTCCGCGCTCTTGGGGAGGTACTGGCCGAAGCAGCCGGTTGGTGTTCTCGTTGGTGCCTCGCTGCCACGGGCTCCGCGGCTTGCAGAGGTAGATCGGCATCCCGGTCCCGGCGGTGATGGCCTGGTGCTCAGCCATCTCCCGGCCCCGGTCCCAGGTGAGCGTCCGCCGCAGGTGGGGGCGGGATGCCGAGAAGACTCCTGGTGAGGTGCGGAGTGACCTGCTCGACCTTGATGCCGTCCGGCAGCGCGACGATGGCCGTGTAGCGGCTGGCGCGCTCGACGAGCGTGGCGACCGCAGAGGGCCGGATGCCCATCACGAGGTCGCCCCCCCCAATGGCCGGGTGCCTTGCGGTCCTCGACTTCGGCGGGGCGGACCGTGATGGACACCGTGCCGCGGATGATCCCCCGCCCGGTGGGCCGGCGGGCGATCTTCGGTCGGCGCATGGGCCTGGCTGACCGCAGCCGCCGGGTGAGGCTGCGGTCGATCGCCTGACGCCGGCGCGGGTCGTAGAGCGAGAGGAAGATCGCTTCGCGCGAGATCTGCATGGAGGGTCACCAGGAAACTGCCGTCGCAGCCATCCTGCGATCTGCTCGGGTGACCAGCACAGAGCCAGCTTGGCTTCCACCAGGGCGCGTAGGGCAGGCCGCTGGGCGAGCATGACCTGCTCGGGTCGGCGCCCGCACTCGTAGGCAGCCGTATCGGCCGAGGCGGCTCGGTAGCGGTCCCGGCCGCCGTTGCGGGCTATCTCACGGGAGACGGTCGAAGGGGGATCGGCCCAGCCGCTTCGCCAGCTGCCGGGCCGACTCCCCGGCGGCGATGCCGCGGGATATCTCCTCGCGCTCGCTGCCGCTCAGATGCCGCTCCGACCGCGTCTGCGGGGTGAGGCGGACGCCGCCGCTCTGGTACAGGACACGGCGGCGTGCTGCATCGGTGCTCCAAGTGCCCGCCCGATCAAGCTGAACGACCGCCCCTCGCGCCAGCGTCTCCAGATCTCATCCTGCTGAGCCGGCGAAAAGCCGTAGCCACGCACCTGTGCCTCCACCATCACATGATCATCCGAAGGTGGTGCGTTGATCACTTGAGGATGCCATGTTTGCTTAACGTCACAACCATACTGCGGTCGGTGAGAAAGGGGCGCAGGTGAGGATGCCGCCGCAGGCTCTGAAGGGCCCTCACTTCGGAGGTGCTGGAGTGTGGCCCGTTCATCCGCGCAGCGCAATGCGTCAGGCGACGTGCGGGCACTGGCCAGAATCTGAAGTACTAGCCTGTGGGAGTGAAGATGTCTCACGTACCTCGCGTACTGCGTCAGCCGGGGAAGCGCCCCAGGGTCGGGCACATCCAGTTCCTCAACTGTCTGCCGATCTACTGGGGTCTGGCCCGCACCGGCAGCCTGCTCGACCTGGAGCTGACCAAGGACACTCCGGACCGGCTGAGCAGCCTGCTGGTCGAAGGAAGCCTGGACATCGGTCCGATCGCCTGCATGGAATACCTCAAGCACGCCGACGACCTGGTGCTGCTCCCGGACATCGCGGTGGGCAGCGACGGTGCGGTGACCTCCTGCCTGATCGTCAGCCAGGTCCCGCTGCACGAGTTGGACGGGCGCCGGGTCGCCCTGGGCTCCACCTCGCGCTCGTCGGTACGCCTGGCCCGACTTCTGCTGGAGGAGCGCGAGGGAGTCCGCCCGGAGTACTTCACCTGCCCGCCGGACCTGCCGGTGATGATGCAGGACGCGGAAGCCGCGGTCGTCATCGGTGACGCCGCGCTGCGCGCCTACCTCCACCAGGCCGAGGATCTGGGACTACGGGTGTACGACCTGGGCGAGATGTGGAAGGTGTGGACCGGTCTGCCGTTCGTCTTCGCGGCCTGGGCCGTCCGCAAGGACTACCTGGAGCGGAATCCGCACATCGTGCGCGAAGTGCACCGGGCCTTCCTGGAGTCCCGGGACCTCTCGATGGCCGAGGTCGACAAGGTGTGCGAGCAGGCTGCCCGGTGGGAGGCGTTCGACGAGCAGGCTTTGCGCCACTACTACACCGAGGCTCTCGACTTCTCCTTCGGCGAACGCCAGCTCGCGGGTGTCCGCGAGTTCGCTCGCAGAGTCGCTGCGGACTCTGGGTTCGATCCCGAGTTGGACATCGAGGTCCTCCAGCCGTAGCGGCCCTTTGTGACGCCGAACGGCACATCGACGGATCTGCCGGGTTGGATAGCAGTTCACATGCGAAGCCAGATGATGCGAGCCGACGCGGTGGCGGCGCCGAGGAAGACGTAGCCGGGAAGCTTGCGAATCACGGCCGGGACCAGATCACTGAGCGGCTCGAGGCCGTCCTCCGCTCCGTCGTCCTGCTGGCCGATGATATGCAGGGCCGGCACCCCCACCAGGAAGACCGCGCCCCGGGACACTTCCTCCCGACCAGAGGTGTCCATGGCAGTTCTGGACACGCTGCTGCGCCTGTTGGCGCTCCTTGAAGGCCCGCAGGACCGTCTCGCTGTGCGCACGAACCGACACCGCGTACGGCTTCCCGCCAGTGGTCCACACCCCGGCGGTCGACGAGCGCCAGTGCGGACGCGCTGACTGCCCGGCAACCAGCAACCACCGGGAGAAGTCCCGGGCCTCCAGGCGCGTCGCCCGCTCCCGCGGGACCTCGACGGCCCACAGGAACCGGAACCAGCGAAGCAGATTCATGCCGTACGAGCGCGCTGTCGCCGACGGCCTGCCGGCTCCTTGGAGGTCGCGCAGATTATCGGCGACGTCGGCGACCGGCGTCCCGGACGGATCGAGGAGTTGGTACGGCTCCCACGGATCATCCGTGGCCACCAACTCGCCGACCAGCGGCACAACCAGGGACGTCAGGTCTCTCGAGGCATCCACGGCCAGACCAACGACGGATCTGCAATCAGGTCATTGAACTTGGAAACACTGCAAGTAGTTCGGTCAACGGGTAAACGCGTTCTCCTCGCTCCGTAATTCGGTTGCTGGACTTGGCCCGGACCCTACGATCGAGGAGTGACGATCGAGTACGAGTGGCGCGGCGACTTCGACAACGCCGCCCTCAACGCGCTGCATGCTGACGGCTTCGGCCACCCGGTCGCTCAGACTGACTGGCGAAAACGACTTGAGCGCCACAGTCTTGGCTGGGTCTGCGCCCGGGAGCGCGGCTCGCTGGTCGGCTTCGTCAACGTGGTCTGGGACGGCGGAGTTCACGCCTTCATCCTGGACACGGTGGTCGCCCAGCATCGCCAGGGGCGAGGTGTTGGCAGCGCGTTGGTCGCAGCTGCGGCTCACGAAGCTCGTGCCGCGAAGTGCGAATGGCTCCACGTTGACTTCGAGGATCACCTGCGTTCGTTCTATTTCGATGCCTGCGGCTTCAAGGAGACGACAGCCGGTCTGATTGCCCTGTAACACCGTGGGCCCAGCTTGGGCCATGCACAGGGTCAGAAGCGATTTATCAACAAGTCTCGCCAGATCCCTGACCGCCTCTCAGACGTCCCTGACAGTGAGTGCATCACACAAGTTGGACCAGAGTCCGTTCCCACTTACGAAGCCAGTGCCGCAGCGCAGTTTCCGCAGCAGGCGCCCCATGAGGGTGGCCATCGTGCGTCGAGGCGGACAGGGCCGGCGAGGCCCACAGCAGACGACCGAGCGGGTCGGTGATCGCCTGGATGTTCATGCCGTGCCGCTGGTGCTTCCCCGGGTAGAACGGTCGGCCGACGATGCCGAACCCGGCGGCGAGCCGGGTGCAGGTGTCGCCGCGGCGTAGATGGCTGAGGGCAAGGAGGGCCTGCCGTCAGGACGAAGGGCTCAGCGCGACCAAAAGGTGCGAGAGCCCCACCTTCCGTGCAGTCGCGGAGTCGTGCGGCGGATCTCCTCCGATACCTTGCGGTGGTCATGTCCGTGCGGCTGAAGCAGTGAAAGGCGTCCCTATCCGCTCGGCTGTGCGCTGGGGGAGGAGCTGGGCGCGGAACCCGCGTCCAGCGACGGCGTGTTCGCGTAGCGGCTGACGAACTCGCGGATCTCCCGGGCGACGAGCTCGGGAGACTCGTAAGGGGCGAGATGTCCCGCGTCCGACAGGAAGACCAGCCGGCCTCCGGGCATCGCGCGGACGTCGGCGATCAACTTGTCCTGCGGGGCGATGGTGTCTCTGCCGCCGATGACGTAGCACGCCGGCACGGTGAGCCCGGACAGCTCCTCGAACATGCTCGTGTAAGCACCGCCACCGGTTCCGAACCAGCTGCGCCAGAACTGCTCTGTGACAGCACTCGTCATCGTGCGCACGACATCGGTCGTCTTGCTCGGATCCAGCGAGATGGCCCCAATGGCCCGCGTTATGGCTTCGACGTCACGGAAGGACGTGCGGAACCCTTCGATGACGGGATCGCCCGCCTCGGTACCGCCCGCGTTCCACGGCATGAGCGCCATGACCGCGAAAACCTGGCCGGGCCGGTTCAGAGCGATCCGCACACTGAGCGCGCCGCCGAAGGAGAGACCGACGAGGGCGAAACGTTCGAGGCCGAGCTGATCACAAGCATCGATCACCGTCTCGGCGATCCGGTCGAGGCTCGATCCATCGGCAGGCGCATGGATGGAGCCCGCGTGGCCCGGCAGGTCCATGAGAACGAGGCGGTAGCCGTCGAGTAGGGGTGCCACCTCGGACCAGCACTTGAGTGAGCACCCGAGTCCGGGCAGCAAAACGATAGCGTCCGGCCCGCTTCCCCGCTCCTCGTAGTGGATACCGTTGTTCGTTTTCGGCATGAGATTCCTCCGTGTGTCACGTGATCCGGGCTGTCGTCGGTCGCCGCGCGAGCGGGTGCACGTCGCTACACCAGCGACAAGCTCGCGCGAAGTGAGGTGAGCAGACCCGCCACCTCGGAGAGCTCGGTAGCAGTGCCGAAGACGTAGAAGTCCGGGCGAACCAGCACGGCCACGACACCGGACTCCTTGAGCCAGTCGCTCAGCGCCTCGCCCTCTTCCTGGATCCCCTCGGCGCCAACCACCACGGACCGCAGCCCGATCGCGCGCTCGAGTTCCGAGACGGCCGCGGTCGTCGCCGCGTCCGGTTCGACCAAGCTGAACAGGGTGAACCCGCGGCCGAGCACGTCGTCGGACCGCTCGGCCTTCCCGCCGCTCGTACGCAGAAAGGGCTGTACAGCCAAGTGGCCGGCCAGCGGTTGTCCGTCGCGGAAGCCTGCGCCGACAGGCGGCTCGAACGGTGGCGGAAGCTCGGTCGCCGACCGCATCTCCTCACGACGTCGCGCGGCACGAACGGGGTCGGTCTCGCAGACGACGGTCCCTACCCGCACCGACTCTTCGATGTAGTCGATGACCTGTGGCCTTCTCGAGAGCGTGTACAGGTCCAGCAGCTTCGGGTCCGCGGCGCCGGTCAGCACGAGGTCGAGCATCCAGCCGAGGGTCGCGGCGTCTCGGATGCCAGAGCTCATGCCCTGTCCGAGGAATGGCGGCATGACGTGAGCAGCGTCACCGGCAAGCAGAACCGACTGGTGGCGGAACGTATCGGCCACGGTGGATCGGAACTGGTAGACGGTCTGCCGGATCACCTCCCCCTCCTGTGGGCCGATCCAGGGCCTGAGCAACTCCCAGACGCGTTCCGGCTTCACCATCTCGGTGGGATCGTCGCCCTCGACGAGCATGAACTCCCAGCGGAAGTACCGCTGAGCCACCCGGCCCATGTGGTTCGGCCTCGCGGGATCGAGTACCTGGCCGGTGTCCGGGATGTCCAGGGTCGGGGCGCCAGGCCGAGGCCGGACGTCAACGACCAGCCAGTCGCCCCGGAAACCGAGATCTTTCGTCGGAATGCCGCAGAGCGTGCGTGCCGCGCTGTTGGCGCCGTCTGCCCCGACCACATAGCGAGCGGTGACGACCCCGCCGTCCGCCAGCGTCACCACCACGTGGTCGGTCCCCTGGCGCAGGTCGACCAGCTCCGCACCGAAACGAACGTCCACAGTGGATGCTCCGCGGACTGCCGCGTCCAGGGCGTCCTCGAGTTCCGGCTGGTAGAAGTGGTACGACGCGTCCCAGCCGGAGGGAGCGCTCCAGTCCCTTGGCAGACGAGAAATCACGCCTCCGTCGGGATCGAGGAATTCATACACACGAGCTGGTTCGGCAATGTGCCTTACATCGTCGGCAATGCCCAAAGACTGGAAGACGCGCATGATTTCGTGATCGAAGTGTCCGGCTCGTGGCGTCTCGTAGCGCCCGACCCGCCGTTCGCACACCAGCACGCGGTGCCCCGACGCCCCCAGCAGAGCAGCCAGGGTCTGACCGACCGGGCCGTACCCGATGATGAGGACATCCGCATCCACGGCATCCGGCGTGATCGTGGATGTGCGGGGTCCATCGGCAAGCTTCATGTGTCCCAACCCTTCGCTTACACCGGAGCGTGTACGTGCCGGAAGACCACCTCAGGCGGCGTCGATGTCCAGTACGATCCGGCCGCGGGCGCGGCTGTCCGCGTGGAGCATCCGCCAGGCGTCGGCGGCCTGCTCCAGCGGGAAGGAGCGATTCACGGGGACGGACAACTTCCCTGACTCGGCGAGCGCAGCCACCTCCGTCAGCTCGTCGGCGTTCGCGCGTGCCCACACCAATTGGCCACCCTGTTCGGGAGCGGCGATGTCGGCCACGGAGGCGACCCGCGCGGGATCCTTCAAGACCTTCCGCGAGACGGCCACCGCGTCCCCGCCGTAGAAGTCGAGCGCCGCGTCGACGCCCTCTGGCGCGAGCTCGCGCACCCGCTCGGCCAGTCCTTCTCCGTAGGTGGTCGGTGTGGCGCCGAGTTCACGCAGGTAATCGTGGTTGCGCTCGCTGGCGGTGCCGATGACGTGTGCGCCCCGGGTGGCGGCGATCTGCACGGCGAGCGTACCGACCCCACCGGCGGCCCCGTGGATCAGGACGGTGTCGCTCTCGCCGATGTTGATGCGTTTGATGGCCTGGTAAGCCGTCAGCCCGTTCAGTGGCAGACACGCCGAATGCAGCCAGTCCCAGGACGCCGGCTTGCGTGCCAGAGTGCGGGCCGGGGCTGAAACCAGCTCGGCGTAGGTACCGTTCTGCGCCCAGTCCTTGACGACGAAGCCGATCACCTCGTCGCCGATCTCGAACTCGGTGGCGCCGAAACCGCGACCCTCGACGACGCCGGACATCTCGAAGCCCGGGATGAGGGGGAAGTGGGTCACCATGATGCCGTCGAGAGTGCCGACGGCGATCTTTTCGTCGCCCGGGTTCACTCCGGCCGCCTTGACCCGGACGAGGAACTCCCCGGGCGCGACCGCCGGTGTCGGCTGGTCCGTGAGCTCCAGGTCGTCCGCGCCGCCGTAACGCGGGAGTGCAATAGCTTTCATGGTCACCTCAATGGTCTTGTCAGCTGTTGGGAGTCGGATGTGTGGTCGCCTGGGTCACGCGCGGCCGAGCTGGGCACGGAACCAGTCGCAGACAAACTCCGTGCGCTCGGCCGAGTGGTTGTACATGGTGTGGTCGCCGTCGTCCCAAACCCGCAGGGTGGGATGCGTCGACAGGTCGAGGAACACCTTCTGCTGGTCGAGGCTGACCAGCGGGTCGTTGCCGCCGTGCAGCACGAGCATCGCGGCGCTCGTGCGCTCGACCGCCGGGTCGAGCCACAGGGTGCGGAAGACGGCGGCGGCTTCGTCGTCGGTGTCGACGCCCAGGAGCGCCCGCGATTGTTCGCGTGCGGTCCGGAACGGCAGTGGTTCCGGCTTCGCGTTGGCCCCGTTGACGCAGCACGCGCCGAAACGGCTGTCGTGCACCGCGGCACGGGCGGCGAGCAGTCCACCGAGGCTGTTTCCCCACACCCCGTACCGGCCGTCGTGGCCGGTACGGGCCCGCACGGCGTCGAGGGCAGCGCTGAAGGCCCGGTCGACGTTCCCGTCGAGGTGAAGTCCCCCGGCCATGCGCGTATCGCCCTGGCCCGGTGCCTCGAGCAGGACAGCGGACAGTCCCCGCCGGGCCAGGGCTTCGGCCTGTTGATGAAAGGCCGGGCCCCAACCGCTCTGCCCGCCGACAATGACCACCGTGGGGCCAGGGCGAGCGTCGGAGCGACTCACGAACCAGGCGGTGCAGTGGCTCTGCCGGAACGGGATCGACAGCCGTTCCACGCGCAACTCGGTGTCGAGCTCGGCCGCGGCCTGGTAGGCCCGGGTGAGCCGGACGTAGAGCGCGCGTTTGGCCGGGTGGTCGGTGTTGAAGGCCATCTGCGCGAAGATCAGTGAGGCCGTTGCCCGGCGATAGCACGCGACCGCGGTCTCGACATCACCGCGGTCGGCGGCCGCCTCCGCGCGGGTCGACTGCGCCTCGGCCAGGCGGGTCGCGACTTCGTGCCACGGTTCCGAGACGGCCGCATTGGCCAGGTGGACGGCGTCCCCGTGGTCCATGCCGTAATCGAGCATTCGGGACATCGGCATGGCACGCAGCAACGCGGCCCGAAGCTTGGCCGGGTCCTCCGCCGATACGGGAGCGTCCATCAGCGCGCGGCTCCGTCGGTGAATCGCGGTCGTGTTCCGTCCTCCTGCCCTGTCGCGCCCCGGGTTCGCAACGGAATGACCGGTGCCGCCTCGGTGACGGTATTGCGCAACTCGCCGAGACCTTCGATCGCCGCGACGACCTCGTCGCCCGGCTGCAACCAGGGGTAGGTCGCCGAGTCGTGAGTGCGGGAGAGCTCCAGGATGCAGCCGGTGCCGCAGGTGCCGGAGCCGATCACATCGCCCGGCCTCACTTCGGCGCCGCGGGAGGCGTAGGCGATCATCTCGCCGAACGACCAGTGGATGTCTGACCACAGGGCGCGGGAGTAGAGGGCACCGTTGACCGTGCAGGTCATTTCGAGACGGTATCCGTTGCCCTCGCGGAAGTCGGCGATCTCGTCCGGGGTCACGAAGTACGGGCCGAGGCTCGTCGCGGTGTCCTTGCCTTTCACCGGCCCCATCGACAGCTTCATCTCGCGCTGCTGAACGTCCCGGCCGCTCCAGTCGTTGAGCACACAGTAACCGGCGATGGCGTGTTCGGCGTCCTGGGCGGTCAGGTCGCGGCCGCCGTGCCCCACCACCGCGGCGACCTCCAGTTCGAAGTCGAAACGCTCCGCACCCGGCGTCATCGGCACCGGCTCGCAGCCCATCACGGCGTAGGGGTTGGAGAAGTAGAAGACGGGCAGCTCATACCAGTCCGGTTCCATCTCCAGGCCCCGCCAGGCGCGCCCTGCCCGGACATGCTGTTCGAAGGCGTAGAAGTCGCGGACGGTCGGAGGCGTCGCGATCGGCGACAGGGGAACGATGCCCGGAAGCGGCACGGTCGCGCCACGCCGCAGCGCGGTCCGTCCAGCCGCGAGCAACTCGGCCTCGCCGGCCTCGATGAGAGGCAGCAGGTCCGCCAGACCGTCGACGACCCGGACCAGGTCACCGTCCACCACGCCGACGCGTGAGGATGTGCCGTCCGCGTAGCGAACGAACTTCACTGCCTTACCTCCTTGGCTGCGGCGCCATCGGCCGGCATCGCTTGTTCGCGCGTCCAGGCGCGATAACTCTCCTCGGTGAAACCCGTCGCGCCGTGGCGCTCGACCGAAGCCCGGATGGTGTCCAGAAGCTCCTCAGGATCGGTCTCGATGTCGATGTGCTCGACGAAGGGCTGTCGTGCCACGAACCCGGTCTGCCAGTAGACCTCACACCGGTTGCCCTCCGGATCGTAGAAGTAGACGCCGACGGCATTGCCGTGCGAGACGATCATGTCGAGCCGGACGTCGTGCTCCCGGAAACGCCGATGGAAGCCGAGGACGTCCTCGAAGCGCGCGCACCGGAACGACACCTGCTGGATGAGTTTGATGCCGACCGGCGCATCCCGCCCCTCGGCCAGGAGCAGCTCGTGATGTTCGGTGTCCGGCCGGGCGGACAGGAACCAGATGCCCAGCCGCTCGTCGTGGTCGGTGACCGTCAGGCCGAGGACTTCGGTGTAGAACGCGAGTTGCTTGCTCACGTCGTGACAGCGCAGGCCGACATGGCCGAGTTCCGCGACGGACGGCGTTGGAGTCGTCACGGCGCTCCTCCGAAACAGCGTTCTGCAAGGCAGATCATGTTCTGCACAGTAACTCGCCCCCCGTGCGCGGTCAACACGCGATGTTCTACTGAGCGGCATGCACTCTGCCCAGCAGAACAAGATGGGGTGGTACATCGGCGGGATGGCGGCCACAGTGGTGACGTTGACCGGCGGGAAGGACCCGCTGCGATCCGCTCGCGGAAGTTGCTCGAAGGCGGCTCCTGCGGCTCCGGCGGCGTCGTGGCGCACCACCAACACGGCTGCGGACCGACTCGCGAGATCCGCCGGGACGTCGAGGGGGACTACGGTTATTCTGGCAAGCGAAATCCAATTCCGATCACCAGAACAGCCGCGCCGCAGTGACGACGGCGAGATGGAGGGGTTGTGGCAGTGCCGGCCGCTTACCCGGTGGAATCGATCGACAACGCCGCGCGGATCCTGCTGATGCTGGTGGACAACCCGTCGTTGCGAGTTGCCGACGTGTCCGCCGAGCTCGGAGTGGCCAGGTCGACCGCTCATCGGATGCTGACCACCCTGCAGGCCCGCGACCTGCTCCGCCAGGACCCCCAGACCAAGGGCTACGGACCTGGGCCTGCCCTGGCCAGGCTCGGCATCGCCGTGATGGGGGCGGTCTCTCTCCGCGAAGAAGCACGTCTCCTGCTGGAAAAGCTCGTCGAAGACACCTCCGAGACCGCGCATCTGCTCGTACTGGAAGGCACAGAGACCGTCTTCATCGAAGGCGTGGAGAGCCAGCAGGTAATCCGTGCCGGAGTGCGTACTGGGCAGCGAGGCCCGGCGCACGCGTCTGCCGCGGGGAAAGTGCTGCTCGCCGAGCTTTCCCGCGAAGAGTTGCGGCGCCGCTATCCGGGCACGCGGCTGCGAGGCGGAACCGAGCGCGCGGTGAGCACCCGCCGGGCGCTCGAGGCCGAGCTCGAGAAGGTGAGGGAGACCGGCTACGCCACCAATATGGAGGAAAGCGAATGGGACCTCTGCGCGGTGGCCGCCCCGGTACGGAACCAGCAGGGCGTGGCCTGCGGTGCGCTGTCCGTATCCGGTCCGGCGAGGCGGGCCGACGCCAAACTCGCCCTCCTCAGCGCTGCTGTCGTCGCCGCCGCCACCGAACTCGGGGCGCGGCTCGGTTAGGCCCTGTCCAGCTCGGCCTTACGTTTCCCCCTCGGCCTTACGTTTCCCCGCCCGCCAATTCGCCGTCCACCGGCAGCGGATCGGCGGCATGGTGCTTCGTTGCGTCAGGCGCGGCCACCCGGCCTGCGACGGTACGAGAGCACGCGACTTCGCAGTGGCCCGGCGCCGGGAACTGCCATGCTGGGCACGTTCGATCCCATCCGCACACCTTGCCTTGGAGGTCTTGACGCGTACGGGCGTCATTGTCGCCGCGCACCCCGGTGTGGAGGACCTCGCCGTGCGGGCCGAGGAGTTGGA
>NZ_BAAAIF010000048.1:0-78359 GCF_039525925.1 Streptomyces javensis
GCCCCTGCCTGGGGCATCGGTATGCGGCTTCGCCGCGTGGCTGGGCTCCGCCCCGGCCCCCGTGCCGGGGTTTCGCTCCAGGTTCCGGACCGGGGGCCTCGCTCCTTCCCGCGGCGTCGATATGCGGCTCCGCCGTGCGGCGGGGCTTCGCCCCGGGCTCTGGCGAAGCCCGGTCCCGGCTCGGGCTTCGCCCCAGACCTCGGCCCGGGGCTTCGCCCCTGCCTGGGGCATCGGTATGCGGCTTCGCCGCGTGGCTGGGCTCCGCCCCGGCCCCCGTGCCGGGGTTTCGCTCCAGGTTCCGGACCGGGGGCTTCGCCCCTTCCCGCGGCGTCGATAGGCGGCCCCGCCGCGCGGCGGGGCTTCGCCCCGGGCTCTGGGGTCCAGGGGCGAAGCCCTTGGTATCGGGAAGGGGCGGGGAGGGGAAAGTGCCGATAGGCGGCCCCGCCGCGCGGTGGGCTCCGTCCCGGGCTCTGGGGTCCAGGGGCGAAGCCCGTGCCACGCGGCGGAGCCGCATACCGGACACCCCTGAGGCGCGCTGGCGCCGGGGCTCGATCGGGGCGCCTCGGCTTGTGGGGCTGGTCACACATCCCGGCGGCTGAGCGCCGCGGGGGTTCCCGTATTCTTGGCGGGAGCAGAAGGGGAGTAGCTCCTCGCCGGACCGTCGACATACTGCCCGCCCCACGAGGTGCGGGCCGGCGCCCGGAGCGTACGGATCGCCGCGTGACGCGGGGCCGTGCGCCAGCGAGACCTTCGGCCGCAGTGTCCGACGCTGCCGTGCCGAAGCGATCCCTCCCCGGGGCCCTTGGCGCGGCCCGATCTACGAGGTATCCATTCCGTGTTCAGCATCACCGTCGCCGCCGTGGTCTTCGGCGTCGTCTTCCTCGCCGAGCTGCCCGACAAGACCGCCCTGGCCGGGCTGATGCTCGGCACCCGCTACCGCGCGTCGTACGTCTTCGTCGGCGTGGCCGCCGCCTTCGCCCTCCACGTGGGGCTCGCTATCGCGGCGGGTAGCGTGCTCACCCTGTTGCCGCACCGCCTGCTCCAGGCGATCGTCGGGGTGCTCTTCCTCGGGGGAGCGGCGATGCTGCTCTTCAAGAAGGACGACGACGAGGAAGAGATCCGCAAGCCCGCCGACCAGAGCTTCTGGAAGGTCTCCGGGGCGGGCTTCACGCTGATCCTGATCGCCGAGTTCGGCGACCTGACCCAGATCATGACCGCGAACCTCGCCGCCCGCTACGACGACCCGCTGTCGGTGGGCGTCGGCGCGCTGCTGGCCCTGTGGGCCGTCGCGGGTCTGGGCATCGTGGGCGGTCGCACCCTGATGCGGTACGTACCGCTGCGGCTGATCACCAGGGTCGCGGCCCTGGTGATGCTGGCGCTGGCGGGGTTCAGCCTGTACGAGGCCATCGCGGCCTGATCGGCGGCCCGAGCGGCGGGGTGAGCCGGGCCCGGGTGCACAGACAGACGGCTGGGCGCCCGGAAGGCCGGTCACCCGGTGGCGCTCGGAAGGCCGGTCGCCCGGTGGCGCCCGGACGGTCGGTCACCCAGTGGCGCTCGGAAGGCCGGTCACCCGGTGGCGCTCGGAAGGCCGGTCACCCAGTGGCGCCCGGACGGCCGGTCGCCCGGTGGCGCCCGGACGGTCGGTCACCCGGTTGCGTCCGGGCGACCGGCCGCCCGGGAAACGTCTGGGTGCTCAGTCCGAGAAGTGCAGCCGCATCGTGCCGTCGGCCAGGCCCTCGATCCGCACCTGCTCCAGGTCCCGCACATGCGCGTCCGGGGCGTGGGCCCCGGCGCGCGGGCCGATGCCGACCACGCGCATCCCGGCCGCCCGGCCCGCCGCGATACCGGCCTCCGAGTCCTCGAAGACCACGCAGTCGGCGGGAGCGAAGCCCAGTTCGGCGGCGCCCTTCAGGAAGCCCTCCGGGTCCGGCTTGCTCGCGCCGACGCGCTCCGCGGTGACCCGTACCTCCGGCATCGGCAGTCCGGCGGCGCCCATCCGGGCGCGGGCGAGGGCCTCGTCGGCGGAGGTCACCAGGGCGTGCGGGAGCGCGGCCAGCGCGGCCATGAAAGCGGGCGCGCCGGGGACCGGCACGACGCCGTCGAGATCGGTGGTCTCGCGCTCCAGCATCCAGCGGTTGTCCGCCAGGTTCCGCTCCATCGGGCGGTCCGGGAGCAGTACGGCCATGGTCGCGTGCGCCTGCCGACCGTGGACGACCTTGAGGACCTGCTCGGCGTCGAGCCCCTGCTCGGCGGCCCAGATCCGCCAGTAGCGCTCGACCACGGCGTCCGAGTTCACCAGGGTGCCGTCCATGTCGAGGAGGAGTGCGCGGGCGGTGAGGGACATCGGGACTCCTGGTCGCGAGCGCGGAGCGCGGAGCGCAGAGTGCGGAATGCGGACCGCGGAATGACGCAGCGGAAAGGGAAAACAAGCGGCTCCGCCCGCCGGTCAGGGAAAACGGGCGGAACCACTTTGTTCCTTCACGATACAAAGCGGGGCCGCTCTGCGCCAGGGGGTGGGCCCCCTTACGGCTCGTCGGTCCTCGATTCGAGGTCGCGGCGGGTGTTCTCGCCGTAGACACCGTCCGGATCGCCCGTGATGTCGTGCTGGTCCTGGTAGCTGGAGACGATCCTCCGTAACCCCCCGTCGTACTTCCCGTCCGCCACACCGATGTACTGCAACAGCTGGGTCAGCCGCTTCTGGAGCTCGACCACCTCGGGCCCGCTGTCGCCCTCGCGCAGCACCGGCGGGCCGGGCGGCTCGGGGGTGTCGGACGGGGCGGAGGTCGGAGCGTCGGAGGCGCTCGGCCCGGGCTTCGTCGCCGAGCCGGTCGCGGAGGCCGACTCCGAGGGACGGGCCGAGCCCGAGGGGCCGCCCTCGCTCGGGCTCGCGCTCGTCCGCGCCGAACCGGACGTGGAGGGGTGCGGCGTCGCACTCGAGGAGGGGGAGCCGGACGATGCGCCGGGCCCTTCGGCCGGCAGCTCCTCCTCGACCGGGGGGCTGACGGTGCTGTCGGCGAGCGTACGGTCGCTCGCGGCGCCCCCGCCGCCGTCCTCCTTGTGGTCACCGAGCAGACCGGTGCCGATCGCCAGCGAACCGGCCACCGCCACGGCCGCCGCGCCCGCGAGGACGGCCGCCACGACCTTGCGCTTGCTCTTACGGTGACGGCCGGGGCCGGGGGCGGCTCCGTCGGCATCGCCCCCGGCCTCGTCCCCCTCGTCCCCCTCGTCCCCGCCGGGTCTCTCCTCGACGCGGTCGATCACCCGCGTCTCCTCGCCGTCCCCCTTCCCGGTGTTCCCGGTGTTCCCGGTGTTCTCCCTCTCCGTCTCCGCCGCCTTCGCCGCCTCGTCGAAGAGGCGCAGATCACGCGGATCGGGGCCGGCCGGGCGCTCCTCCGGGAGCGTCACCTGGGGGTTCGGCCGGGTCTGGTCATCGGTCGCACCTGCCGTCGCGGCGGACGCGGCGGCGCGTTCGGCACACGTACAGCCGGGGCGGCCGTTGGCGCGCGCCGGTGCGAAGCAGTGCGGGCAGGACTCTGCCGTCACGGAACTTTCCCTCCCTGGAGTTCGCAGCGATTATGCGCATCCGAACGCCCTCCGCGCAGGTGTTCGCCCGCCGTGCGGACCGGTCCGGCGGGCCGTAACAGGGCATAAAGGTGAGGATGGGATGAGGATGAGGAGGGGGCGAGCGAGGAGGAGTCGCCATGGCGCGGGACGCCGGCAGCCCGGCTCCGGCCCCAGGAGGCCCAGGAACCCCCGGCGACGTGGCCCCCGGCCCCGGAGAGGGCCGCCCGCGGCGCACGGTCCTGGTGGCCATCGGCGCGCTGCTGCTCGGCATGCTGCTCGCCGCGCTCGATCAGACGATCGTCTCCACCGCGCTGCCCACGATCGTCAGCGACCTCGGCGGCCTGGAGCATCTGTCCTGGGTCGTCACCGCGTATCTCCTCGCCTCGACCGCGGCCACCCCGCTGTGGGGCAAGCTCGGCGACCAGTACGGCCGTAAGAAGCTCTTCCAGACCGCGATCGTCATCTTCCTGATCGGCTCCGCGCTGTGCGGACTCGCCGGGAACATGGCCGAACTCATCGCCTTCCGAGCGTTGCAGGGGCTGGGCGGCGGCGGTCTCATGGTGCTGTCGATGGCCATCGTCGGCGATATCGTCCCGCCCCGTGAGCGCGGCCGCTACCAGGGCCTCTTCGGCGCCGTCTTCAGCGCCGCCAGTGTGCTGGGGCCGCTGCTCGGCGGGGTGTTCGTGGACCGTCTCAGCTGGCGCTGGGTGTTCTACGTCAACCTGCCCCTCGGCATCGTCGCCCTCCTCGTCATCGCCTCCGTCCTGCGCATCCCGGTGCGCCGCACCTCCCACACCATCGACTACCTCGGCACCTTCCTGATCGCCGTGGTGGCCGCCGCCCTGGTGCTGATGACCTCACTCGGCGGGGTCACCTACGGCTGGGGCTCCTGGCAGATCGTCGGGCTCGCGGTGGTCGGCATGGTGCTGCTGGCGGCCTTCGTACGGGTGGAGTCCCGCGCGGCCGAACCGGTGCTGCCGCTCACCCTCTTCCGCAGCCGCACCTTCACCCTCTGCGCGGTCATCGGCTTCGTCGTCGGCTTCGCGATGTTCGGCAGCATGACCTATCTGCCGACCTTCCTCCAGATCGTGCAGGGCGTCTCGCCGACCACCTCAGGACTCCATCTGCTGCCGCTGGTCCTCGGCACCCTGGTCTCCTCCACCGTCTCCGGCCATCTGGTCAGCCGCACCGGCCGCTACAAGGTCTTCCCGGTCCTGGGCACCGCGGTCACCGCCATCGGGCTGCTGCTGATGCACCAGCTGCGGGAGTCCAGCGGGGCGGCCGAGATGAGCGCGTACCTCTTCGTCTTCGGCTGCGGTCTCGGCCTGGTCATCCAGGTGCTGGTGCTGATCGTGCAGAACTCCGTCCGCTATCAGGACCTGGGCGTCGCCACCTCCGGCGCGACCTTCTTCCGCTCGATCGGCGCCTCGTTCGGCGTCTCCGTCTTCGGCACGATCTTCGCCAACAACCTCGGCCCGCATATCGCCGACGCCCTCGCCGGACGGCGCCTGCCACCCGGCGTGACCCCCGGCGCCCTCACCTCCGACCCCCGTGTCCTCGGCCGACTGCCCCCGGCGGACCAGGCCGCCGTCCGGCACGCGTTCTCCGTCTCCATCACCGATGTCTTCCTCTACGCGGTGCCGGTCGTGCTGCTCGCCTTCCTCCTCGCCTGGTTCCTCCGCGAGGAGCCGCTGCGCGCCAGCGTCACCGCGCCCGACGGCAGCGAGATACTCGCCAGCAACCCCGTGCAGCGCACCTCGCGCGACGAATGCGCCCGCGCGCTGTCCCTGCTGGGCAGCCGGGAGGGCCGTCGGCAGGTCTACGTGGACATCACCCGGCGCGCCGGTCTCGACCTCGGACCCGCCGCGAGCTGGATGCTGCTGCGCATCCAGCACTACGGCTCGGTCGAGCCCGCGCTGCTCGCCGAGCGCACACCCGTACCGCTGCGGGCCATCACCGAGGCGGTCCGCCAGATCGAGGCGCGGGGCCTGGGCCGCCGCTACGGTCTTGAGCTGTTCCTCACGGACGACGGCAGCCGGATCGCGGCCAGGCTCTACCGGGCCCGCGAGGCGTCCCTGGCGGAACTCCTGGGGGACTGGTGGTCCCCGGACCGCCCGACCGATCTGACCGAGCTGGTGGACGAGCTGACGCGGGAGCTGTGCGGTTCGGACGCGGAGCAGCCGCGAGCGGGCACCCCCCGCCCGGACCACCGCAGACCACCGCCACCGCGTGGGTAGGCCCTTGATGAGGTAGTTGCGTCATATCAAGCATTTCGCGAAGGGGTACCCAGACCCCTGGGCCCACCGGCCCGCCGCCCGGCGACGGACCGGTGCCGCCGCCCCCCGGACCCATGCTCAAAGGCGCCGGAGGCGCGAGACGAAAGCCGCGCCCAACCGAACACAGCACTCCAACGCACAGCACTCCAACGCACAGCACCCCGACGCACAGCATGCGAGGCCCGGCGCACCCCGGCTCAGCCCAGCTGCTTGGCCATCCAGACCTCGGCGTACGGTCCGTCCGTGAAGGCCGGAACCTCCCGGTAGCCGTGCCGTGCGTAGAGCCCACGGGCCTCGACCAGATCGAGGCGGGTGTCGAGCACGATCCGCCCGGCGCCCAGTCCGACCGCCGCCGCCTCGACGGCCGCGAGCAGTGCGGCGCCCCCGCCCAACCCCCGCTTGGCGGGCCGTACGTACACCCGCTTCAGCTCCGCCGTGCGCGCGTCCATCAGCCGCGCGTCCATCAGCCGCACCCCCGCGCATCCGGCGAGTTCGCCGTCGTGGCGCGCCAGCAGGAACACCCCGTGCGGCGGGGCGAGATCGTCGCTGGGCATCTCGGCGAGCGCCCGCTCGATCTCCTCCGGGGTCGAGTCCCGTGCCTCGTGGAGCTGGTAGTAGCGGTCGGCGACATCGACGAGGTACTCGCGCAGCAGCATGGCCGAGACGGGGTCGTCGACGGGCCGCGCGGTGACGGTCCACGCGGGGGAGGCGTCGGCGCGCGAACCGGCCTGGACAGGGGGCGTACTCGTCATGGCCCCCATCCTGGCACCCGGCATACCTCCGACGCACCGCAGTTTGAGGGCCGAAGACCGGGCTACCCGAAGAGAGGAGCCCCCCGAACGCGGAGGGGGAAGCCAGCGGGAAGGCAGAAGCAGACCATGTCAACTGGTGCGATCAGCATCGTGGTTGTCGTCGCGGTCGTCCTCGCGGCCGCGCTCATCATCCGCGTCGTCCGCGCGGGCGCCGGCCGTAGGGAACGCGCTCTGCGACGCCGCTTCGGGCCCGAGTACGAACTGAACGTCGCCCAGCACGCGGGCGACAGCAAGGCGGCGGAGCGGGAACTCGAGGAACGGCTGCGGCTGTACGGCGATCTGAGGACCGAGCCCCTGCCGGGTGAGCTGCGCGAGCGGTACGTGGCCGAGTGGGCCGGTATGCAGGAGATGTTCATCGAGTCTCCGGAACACGCGGTGACCGGCGCCGATCAGCTCCTGGCCCGGCTCGCCCACGACCGTGGCTACCCGTCGGGCCGTTACGAGGAGCAGGTGGCGGCGCTGTCCGTGCACCATGCCGAGCACGTCCAGGGCTACCGGCAGCTCCACGACACGGCCGCCCGCGCCCGCGAGGGGCGCGCGGACACCGAGGAGCTGCGCGAGGCCGTGGTGCACGCCCGGCCGTTCTTCGAGGACCTGGTCAGGCCGCCGCACCACGGCGCCCCGACCGGTACCGAGACCGGGCGACAGCACCACACCGGCGAGCGGCGGAGCGAGGGCGGCCTCCGGAGGTGGCTGCCGGGGACGGGAACGGGCCACGGCCATACGACGGACCACGGCCGTACGACGGGCCACGGCCATACGCGGTTCGGCCACACCAAGAAGGGCGGCGCGTGGTGACGGACCCGACCGACCCGACCAACCCGACCGACCCGATGGAGAACGACGGGCAGCGGCGCCATGGGCTGGAGAAACATGAAATGGCTCCGCTGTCCCCGCGGCCGCGCAACACGGAGGCGGCGGAACCGATGACGTCCTGGCACGCGACGGTGCCGAAGCACGAGCCGACGAACGGAAGCCGGCCGACGCCGACGAACGGAAGTGGGCCCACGCCGACGCACGGGTCCTCCGCCGCCCAGTCGGCGGGCGAGCCGTCGAACACCCCGAACGGCCCCAGCTTCCCCGTGCTGCCCACGAGCGAGCACGACAAGCTGACCCAGCGGCTGCGGTACGCGGTCAGCGGCTTCGTGGACTCCCCACGCGGCGCCGTGGAGGAGGCCGACGCCCTGCTCGTGGAGGTGGCCAACCGCCTCACCGACCTCCTCGCCGAACGCCGCGCCACGCTCCGTGCCGCTTGGCACGACGACGAGGCGGTCAGCTCGGAGACGGAGGAGTTGCGTCTGGCGATGCGAGGCTATCGCAATGTGCTGGAGCGGCTCATCAGTATCTGAGCGCCCCGGCTCGCCCTTTGGCCGCCGCCCGGACCCCTGCCGGGCGGCGGCCAAAGGCGTCTCGGTCGGGGGCGGCTCGGCCGGACCCTTCGTAAATCGTTCGTGGTGGGGGCGGGGTACGGCCTACCGTGGCGCGGTTGTGGTCACGCCGAGCGCATGAGGGGCCGGGGGCGATGAGTTCGTACAGCGGGTGGGTCGACGAGGGATTCGGTGGCGTCGCCGATGTGTTCGCGCGGAACTTCAAGGAGTTTCCCGAACTCGGGGCTGCCGTCACCGTCTTCGTCGGCGGGCGCAAGGTCGTGGAGCTGTGGGGCGGGGTCGCGGACGAGGGGACCGGGCGGGGGTGGCAGCGGGACACCGTCGTACCGGTGTTCTCCTGCGCCAAGGGCCTGGTGAGCGTCTGCGCCCACCTCCTCGCGCAGGAGGGGCGGCTGGACCTCGACGCCCCGGTGAGCCGGTACTGGCCGGAGTTCGGCCGGTATGGCAAGGAGGCCATCACCTCCCGGATGGTCCTCGGGCACCGGGCGGGGGTCCCCGTGCTCGACGGGATGCTGACGTTCGGGGAGATCGCCGACTGGGCGCCGGTGATCCGCGCCATCGAGGAGCAGTCGCCGCTGTGGGAGCCGGACACGTCGTACGAGTACCACGGCCATGTCTTCGGCTTCCTCATCGGTGAGGTCATCCGGCGGATCACCGGCCACACCCCGGGCGCGTACTTCCGCCGGGTCGTGGGGGACCCGCTGGGGCTGCGGGCCTGGATCGGTCTGCCCGGGGCGGAGATGGACGGGCGGGCCCGGCTGGTCGAGGCCGAGGGCCGCCCCGGGCTCCCGGGGCCCGAACATCTGCTGACCCGCATCGTGACCATGAACGGCGCGCTGGTCTTCCCCGGCCTCGACGAGCCGCACGGCTGGAACGACCCCGCGCTGCTCGGCATGGAGCTCCCGGGCGCGGGTGCCACCGCGTCGGCGAGCGGACTCGCCGGGCTGTACGCGGCGGCCGTGACCGGCATCGAGGGCGGACGGCGACTGCTGACCCCCGAGACGGTGGCGGACGCGGTCCGCGAGCTCTCGTCGGGCAAGGGGTGGCTGGGCTTCGACATGGGGGCGCGCTGGGGCTCGGGCTTTCTGCTCGACTCGCCGTCGTTCCGGCCGATGTTGGGGGAGCGGAGCTTCGGCAATGACGGGGCGGGCGGGCAGTTCGCCTTCGGCGATGACGAGTTCGGGGTGGGCTTCGCGTATGTGGCGAACCGGATGATCGGGCATGGCGATGCGCGTGCGTCTCGGCTGGTTGCCGCCGTGCGGGGTTGTCTGGGCGGCTGATCGTTCCCCACCCCGCCCCTCCCCGCCCCTCCCCGCCCCGGGGCTTCGCCCCGGACCCCTGGCGGGGCTTCGCCCCGGACCCTGGCGGCGCTCCGCCGCGCGGCCGTCCCCGGGGCCTGGGGCGGAGCCCCAGTTTCGGGAAGGGGCGGGGAGGGGAAACAGCCCGCCGCAGGCGGCACGAGCCGTCGGACGCCCCCAACACCCCTACGCCGCGTCCCACAGCTCGGTACTGTGCGACTTCACCAGCGCCTCGATCCGCGCCAGCGCCTCGCCGACCGGTCGCGGCTCCAGTCGGCGGCCGTCCCGCAGCCGTAGGGCCACCCGGTCGGCCGCGGCCTCCCGGGCGCCCAGCACGGCCTGGTACGGGACGAGGCGGGCCGCCCGGATACGGGCGCCCAGGGTTCCGTGGGCCGGGCCCGCGAGTTCCGCGCGCAGGCCGAGTTCATCGCAGCGCCGGACGAGCTCCTCGGCCCGCGCCAGCTCGGCCTCGGAGATCGGCAGGACCACCAGCTGGGTGGGGGCCAGCCAGGCGGGGAAGGCCCCGCCGTGCTGCTCGATGAGATGGGCCACGGCCCGCTCCACACTGCCGATGATGCTGCGGTGGACCATGACCGGGCGGTGCCGGGCGCCGTCCGGGCCGATGTAGCGCAGATCGAACCGTTCGGGCTGGTGGAAGTCGACCTGCACGGTGGACAGGGTGGACTCCCGTCCGACGCCGTCGGCGACCTGCACATCGATCTTGGGCCCATAGAACGCGGCCTCGCCCTCCACCGCCTCGTACGGCAGCCCGGAGCGGTCCAGGACCTCGGTCAGCAGAAGGATCGAGCGGCGCCACATCCCGGGCGCGGCGACGTACTTGCCGCCGGGGCCCGGGAGGGAGAGCCGATAACGGGCCGGGGTGATGCCGAGTGCCTCGTACGCCCGGCGGATCATCTCCGGGGCCGCCCCCGCCTCGTCGGCGACCTGCTCCAGGGTGCAGAAGATATGGGCGTCGTTCAGCTGGATGGCCCGGACCCGGGTCAGCCCGCCGAGCACCCCGGACAGCTCCGAACGGTACATCCCGCCCAACTCGGCCATCCGCAGCGGCAGTTCGCGGTAGCTGTGGCCGCGGGAGCGGTAGATGGCCGCGTGGTGGGGGCACAGGCTCGGACGCAGTACGACCTGCTCCGCACCCAGGTCCATCGGGGGGAACATGTCGTCGCTGTAGTGCTGCCAGTGCCCCGACAGCTCGTACAGCTCCCGTTTGCCGAGCACCGGCGAGTACACATGCCGATAGCCCGCCCGCCGCTCGGCGGCGCGGATGTACTCCTCCAGGGTGTGCCGTACGGTCGCGCCGTCGGGCAGCCAGTACGGCAGGCCCGCGCCGATCAGCGGGTCGGTGTCGAACAGGCCCAGTTCACGGCCGAGCTTGCGGTGGTCGGACATCGCGGTCTCCTCAACGACGTGAGGCGAGTGACCGCACGGCGAAGCCCCGGGGCACTCGCCCCGGGGCTTCGGATCAGAACATCGATCAGCGCGCCGGGACACTCTCCGGCGTCGTCGTCATCGCGGCGCGCTTCATGCCGCTCACCGTAGCAAGGCCCGGCGCGGCCAGCCCGGCCATTTTCCGGACGTATTGCCCGGACGTATTGCCCGGGCGTATCTCCGGGCGTACGCCACGCAGACCCTGCTATGCCACCGCGGTACTCGCTACGCCCCTTCCGGCAGCAGTTCCCCCACCGCGTCCCGCCACGCCGCCCCCGTGGCGACGGCCTGCCGCCACGTGCGCACCGCCTTCGGCGGCATCCCGACGGCCAGCACACCGGCCACCCGGTCCCCGGAGCGGTAGACGGCCAGGAACTTCCGCTCCGCCAGCTCGCCCTCCACCACCGCGACCTCCTCATGGCCGCGCAGATACCCGTGCGCCTGGATCCGGAAGTCGTACTGGTCGGACCAGAAGTACGGCACCGGGGCGAACGGCCGCCGCTCCTCCGGGCGGAGGAGGTTGCGGGCCACGGCCATGCCCTGCTCGGTGGCGTTGGTCCGGTGCTCGATCCGCATCGCCGTGCCGAACAGCGGATTGTGCCAGCGGGCCACATCCCCCGCGCCGTACACGCCCGGCGCGGCGGCGCTGTACTCATCGCACTCAAGGCCGTCGCCCAGGGTGAGCCCACTGCCCTCCAGCCAGCCGGTGTTGGGCACCGAGCCGATCGCGACCAGCACCTCGTCGGCCTCGACGAGCGTGCCGTCCGTCAGCCGCACCCCGCCGTCGGTCACCTCGGCCACCGCGACCCCGGTGCGCAGATCCACGCCGTGGTCGTGGTGGGCCTGGGCGAGCATCCGGCCGACCCGTTCGCCGACCGCCGTGGCCAGCGGCACCGGCGCCGGTTCCAGCAGCGTCACCTCCGCGCCCAGCCCCCGCGCGACGGCGGCCGCCTCGGCGCCCAGGAACCCGGCGCCGACCACCGCCAGCCGCCGCCCCGGGCCCAGCCGGTCCCGCAGGGCCAGGGCGTCGTCCAGGGTGCGCAGCACATGTGCGCGCTCCCCGCCGTCGCCGGGCAGCCGGCGCGGGCGGACGCCGGTGGCGATGACCAGGCCGTCGTACGGCACCCGCGCCCCGTCGGCCAGCGCGACCGTACGGCCCGTGAGGTCGAGTCCGGTCGCGGCGACGCCGAGGCGCAGTTCGAGGCCGAGCGCGTCCAGGTCGGCGGGGGCGCGCAGCGGCACCCGGTCGGGCTCCCACTGGCCGCCGAGGATCTGCTTGGACAGCGGTGGCCGGTCGTACGGGTGGTACGGCTCATCGCCGATGAGCGTGAGCGTGCCCTCGTAGCCCTCCCGTCGCAGCGTCTCCGCCGCCGCCAGACCGGCGGCGGATCCACCGACCACCACCACCTGCTTCACTTGTCGATCACCCGGATCGCCGCCGCCGGGCAGACCACCGCGGACTCCCGCACATCGGCGTGGAGTTCGGAGGCGGGCTGCTCGTCCAGCAGGACCACGATGCCGTCCTCCTCCCGCTGGTCGAACACATCGGGTGCGATCATCACGCATTGCCCCGACGCCACACACTTGGGCACATCGACTTCCACACGCATGGTGACTCCCTTGCCTTCGCTGCTGCCGTCGCCGTCGCCTTCGCCTTGGCCGCTCATGACGTCCAGGTGACGGGCAGTTCGTAGACGCCGTAGACCAAACCGTCGTCTTTGAACGGTAGTTGGTCGATTCCGGTGGCCAGCCGCAGGGTCGGGATACGGCGGTAGAGCGTGCCGTAGACCACCTGGAGCTCCATCCGGGCCAGCGGCTGGCCCAGGCACTGGTGGACACCGAAGCCGAACGCCATGTGGCGGCGGGCGTCGCGGCCGATGTCCAGCCGCTCGGGCTCGGCGAAGACCTCCGCGTCCCAATTGCCGGTGCCGGTGTAGATGATGATCCCCTCCCCGGCGCGGATGGTCTCGCCGCCGACCTCGATGTCCTCGAGGGCGACCCGGCGACGGCCGTTGTGCACGATCGTCAGATAGCGCAGCAGCTCCTCGACGGCCCGGGCGATCACCTTCGGGTCCTCGGTCTCCCGCAGGACGGCGAGCTGGTCGGGGTTCTCCAGCAGGGCCACGGTGCCGAGTGCGATCATGTTGGCGGTGGTCTCATGGCCCGCGATCAGCAGCAGTACGCCCATGTTGGCGGCGTCGCGCTGGGTCAGCTCACCGGCCGTGACCCGGGCGGCCAGCTCGGAGAGCATGTCGTCGGCCGGGTTGGCGAGCTTGGCGGCGACCAGCCCGTCCAGGTAGTCGGTCAGCGCGTCGTTGGCCCCGACCACCTCCTCGGCCGACGAGTGTCGGTTGATCAGTTTCGAGCTGTTCCGCTGGAAGAAGTCGTGGTCCTCGTACGGCACTCCGAGCAGCTTGCAGATCACCAGCGACGGCAGCGGCAGCGCGAGCGCCCGCACCAGGTCGACCGGGGTCGGCCCGGCCAGCATGGTGTCGATCAGCTCGTCGGTGATCTTCTGGATCTCGGGCCGCATCGCCTCGATCCGCTTGATGGCGAACGGCCCGGTGACCATCCGGCGGATCCGGGCGTGCTCGGGGTCGTCCATGGTGACGAAGGACCGCCGCCGCCCGGCGTTCTCGCGGAACCCGGCGCTCGCGTGCGGATACCCGGGCCGCCTGTTCTCGGCGCTGACCCGCGGATCGGCGAGCAGGGCCCGCTGGTCGGCGTACCGGGTCACCAGCCAGGGGGCGCTGCCGTCCCACAGCCGTACGCGCGCGACCGGCCGTTCGGCGAGCAGCGCCCGTGCGGCCGGGGGAGGGTCGAAGGGGCAGCCGGTCGCTCGCGGCATCGGAAACTCCGGAAGCGGCTCTTCCGCCTCGGGCGCGGTCTCTGCCAGCGTCTCGGTCATGTCTCTCCTCGGGTGGGGGTTCCGACGGGAGCGGAGCGTGAACCTTCGGGTCGGTGGGGACGGGTGTCTTGGTGTTACGGGGACGCGAACCTCCGCGTTACGGGGGACGCGGACTTTCGCGTTCCGGGGACGTGATGACCAGCGAACCCGCTCGACCTGACGCCCCCCGGTCAGTTTCCTGACGAAACGCTGACAGTGCTGACAGTGGGGAAGGCCACGGTGACCGTGGTGCCGCGGCCCGGTGCGCTGCTGACGCTCACCTCCCCGCCGTGCCGCTCGACCACCCGCCGCACGATGGTGAGGCCGATGCCGCCGCCCGGCTCGATCCGGTCGTCCTCGTCGTGCGGGGAGGTGAGCCGGGCGATGTCCCGCGGGCCCATGCCCGGCCCCTGGTCGCTGACCGAGAGCTCGACGCGCGGCGTTCCGCCGGGCCCGGGCCCGGACCCGGGCCCGGTCCCGGTCCCGGTCCCGGTCCCGGGCCCGGGCCCGGTCCCGGTCCCGGCTCCGCCCTCGGTTCCGTCCCCGGCTCCGGTCCCGTCCCCGGCTCCGGCTCCGGCCACCGGGCCGCGCACCGCCACCGTCACCGGGGACCCGGCGGGGGTGTGGCGCAGCGCGTTGTCCAGCAGATTGCGGACGGCGTGCCGCAGCATGCGGTTGTCGGCGACGACGGTCGCCCGGCCGGAGTTCTCGCGGGCGATGGGGCGTTCGGGGTCGAGCAGCCCCAGGTCCGCCACCGCCTCGTCCGCCACGCCGCGCAGGTCGACCGGCTCCATCTCCAGCGGTCGTACCCAGGAGGCGTCCGCGCGGGGGAACACCTGCTGGACCGCCTGGTGCATATGGTCGGCCTCGTCCTGGATCCGGCGCAGGGCGCGGACCATCAGCTCGGGGTCGTCGCTGAGCCCCTGGAGCGGGAGTTCGGCCCAGCCGCGGATGGTGGTGAGGGAGGTGCGCAGCTCGTGCAGCAGGACCTCCAGCCGCTGCTGGCGCTCGTGCATGCTCATCCGGAGGCGAGTCCGCCGAGCCAGTAGCCGAAGCCACGGCGGGTGTGGATCAGGGCGGGCCCGGCCTCGTCGACCTTGTGACGGAGGCGGGAGACCAGCTTCTCGATGGCGTTGTCCCCGTAACGCCGGTGGTCCGCCACCCACAGATGCTCGCCGATCTGCTCCTTGGACAGCACCTGGCCCGCGTTGACCAGCAGATAGCGCAGCAGCCTGAACTCGGCCGGGGTCAGCTCCAGCGCCCGCCGGCCGCGCCGCGCCTGACGGGTCGTCTCGTCCAGCACCAGATCGGCGTAGTGCGGCGAGGGCTCCTCCCGCCGCCGGTTGCGGGTGCGCAGCAGGGCCTGTACCCGGGCCAGCACCTCGGCGATCCGGAACGGCTTGGTGACGTAGTCGTTGCCGCCGATGCCGAGGCCGGTGACCAGCGAGTCGAGCGAGTCGCGGGCGGTGAGGAAGAGCACCGGCGGATGGTTCTCGTCGGCCGCCACCAGGCGTCGGCACACCGTGAAGCCGTCCAGGTCCGGCAGCATCACGTCGAGGATCACCAGGTCGGGCCGGTCCCGGCCGACCCGGTCGAGCGCCTCCCCGCCGGTGGCCGCGGTGCCGACCCGGTAACCGGCCAGCTCGAGGGTGGTCGAGAGCAGTTCGGCGATTCTCGATTCATCGTCGACGACCAGGATGCGCTGCCCGTTGCCACGGGCCGGCGCTGGCTTCTCGCTGACACTCCCGTACACGCCATGACACTACGTGAACCGATGGTTCCGGGGCACGGGGGCCTTGACCGCGACCGATGAGATCCGGACAGGCCGGGGCCGCGGCATGGTCAGCATGGTCCTGCGGTTCCAGGGATGAGCCGGGTACTGGTTGGGCCGCGCGGATGCGCTGAAGCTGCTCTCCGCAGCCCAGTTCACTCCCGGAGGCGATCATGCCGAAACACCTTGTCTTCCGCCTGGCGGTGACCACCGCGAGCGCGGTGATCGGACTCACCGCGGTCTCGTCAACGGCTGAAGCGGCCGTACCGCCCCTCTCGCACCCGCGGATCGTCGCCCACTTCGACCGTCCGGCCGGGCAGGTGGCGGAGAGCGTCGTCGTGCGGCCGAACGGGTCGGCGGATGTCGGCCTCATCCTGTCGCGGCAGGTGGCCCACGTCACGCTCGGTGGACGTGTCGAGGTATTGGCGACCATGCCGCTCCCCGCGGATGGGGGCGTGCACACCCCCGGCCCCGGGGCCGCTTCCGTGACGGGAATCGAGCGGACCGGAGACGGAACCCTCTACTTCCTCTACTCGGCAGGGGACGAACACCTCACCGGTCTGTGGAAACTGCGCCCGGGAGGCAAGCCGGAACGCGTCGCCGCTCTTCCGGCCGCGAGCTTCCTCAACGGGCTCGCCAGGGACGACCGTACGGGGAACTTCTACATCACCGACTCGACACAGGGCAGGATCTGGCGGGTCGGACCGCACGGCGGAGCCGCCGAGCTCTGGGCCGCGGGGGAGGATCTCGCCCCGGTTCACTTCTTCGGCGCCAATGGCGCGAAAGTGCACAACGGGGCGGTATGGGTCTCCAATATCGACCGGGGAACGATCCTTCGCATACCGCTGACGGGCCGCGACGGAACAGCTGGTCCCCATCAGGTCAAGGCGTCCGGACTCGACAGCGTCGATGATTTCGCCTTTACCGGTCGCGGCGATCAGCTGTTGGCCGCACTCAATATCCCGAGTCAGGTGGTCCTCATCACTCCGGGCAAGGCCGACCGTGTAGTGCTCGATGAGAGCGATGGCCTCCAGAACACCACATCGGTGGCGGTCGACGGCGATACGGTCTACGTCGCCAGCGGTGCGCTCACCACGGGCGGGGACGCGAATCTCCTGACGGCCCGTCTCGGTCGCCCCGGCCGTCCCCTTTATCCCGGGAACGGCAGTCCCATGGTATCGATCGCGGCGTCGGTGACAATGGGGACATGAGTCGTCCAGAGAGCTCGCTGGGTAACACGCTGCGCGCATGGCGTGCCCGCATCACGACTGAGGATGTCGGGCTGCCGGCCACGCGGCGGCGACGCACCGCGGGCTTGCGCCGCGAAGAGCTTGCTCTCCTGGCCGGAATATCCACGGATTACCTTCTCCGTCTTGAACAGGGCCGGGCCCTGCGCCCATCTCGGGACGTCGTGGCCGCGCTTGCCCGCGCGCTGCGACTGAGTACGAATGAGACCTGCCACTTCCATCTGGTGGCCGGGCTCCTTCCGCCGACGCCCCAAGGCATCCCGCAGCAGATGCCGCCCGGTGTGCGACGGCTCGTCAGTCGCTGGGGGAACATTCCGGTGGGGGTGTTCTCCGCCTCATGGACCCTGCTGACGTGGACGGCCATGTGGTCGGCCTTGCTGGGTGACCCGGCTCTTCGGCCGCCGGAAGAACGAAACCTGGTGCGCGCGGTGTTCGAGGGGCCGTCGGACATGGACCATCCGCTCTTTTCCGTCGCGCAGAGCACCACCGAATTCAAGGCGGCTCTCGTCGCGGACCTTCGGATCACACACGGAGCGTATCCCCAAGATGAGGACTTCAGGGCTCTGATCGGTGAGGTCATGAGCAACAGCGAAGAGTTCCGAGACCTGTGGAGTGCCCCGGCGCTCGGCTCACGCCTGGGTGGTCACAAACGCCTGCGGCATCCGCTGGTGGGGGAGATCGGCCTCGACAACGATGTGCTGAAGGTGCCTGACCACGATGTGAGGATCGTGACCTATACGGCAGAGCCGGGAACTCCGGATGAGGAAAAACTGGAGTGCTTGCGAGTCGCCGCCGCCCGGAGCGCGCTGCCGCTGTCGTCCGGCTGAGCCGGACGGCGACACGGGGTTCGCGCCCGCGCCCTCACCCGCGTCGCTCGGATAGCATGATCCGAACTCATGACGAGCGCCCCCATCGCCCGCCCTTCACCGGAATACCGTGAAAACCGTGCTATCCGGTGCGAAGAGTGACTTACAGCCCACATCGAGCAAATCGGCCAAACAATTGATACCTATAGCATCGCGGGTGTTTTCGCGAATAAACAGCAGAATATCGTTCGCCACGTGGCGTCGACCACGGGCGGTGCTGTGGGCCACGGCTGGTGTGGCGGTCCTCGGGTTCCTCGTCGCGCTGGAGATCACCGCCCGGCGCTACGGTCTGCCGGGGCCGATGACCAATCAGGTGCAAGAGGTGATATTCGCCCCCAAGTCGGGCTTTCTGCTGTACGCCGGTATGGGCTTGATGATGGTGGTGCTCACCTGGCGGGAGCGGCTCATCGCGGCCGGTGTCGCGATCGGCATCGACATCGTCATCTTCCTGGTGCGGTGGGTGGCCGACGCGAAGGTGACCGAAGGGCACCCCTTCGGCAACGGCGCGCTGTGGGTGATGCTGGGCTGTGTGGTCATCGCGGTCACGCGCCGCACCGGCCGGGAACGCGCCCTGCTGCTGAAGGGCGTGGGGCTGGGGCTGCTGCTGGTGGCCGGCCGTAAGACCGGCGACACCTGGCTGCTCATCACGGCGAAGTCCCGCCCGACGGTGCTCGACCCGTATCTGGCGACCGCCGATCACGCGCTGGGCAACCCGTCGTGGCTGGCAGGCCGGATCGTCGATGCCATGGGCCCGATCGGCGCCCATGTTCTCGACTACGTCTACATTCAGCTTCCGGTGGCCGCGGTCATCGTCTCGATCTATCAACTGCGCAAGGTGGCGGACGAGCGCCGCTTCCCGCGCCACCATCTGGTGCGCACCTTTCTGGCCATCGGGCTCCTCGGGCCGGCCATCTACATGGTCTTCCCGGTGGTCGGGCCGATCTTCGCCTACGGCGGCGGCGCCTTCGGCACCGGCGGCGAGCACTGGGCGCTGGCCAACCTGTGGCCGCACACGCCGCCGCCCATCAGCGCCCCGCACTCGATCCCCTTCGACGAGGTCACGCCACGCAACTGCATGCCCAGCCTGCACACGGCGTGGGCCACCGCGATCTTCATCCACTCCCGCCAGGGCCCGCGGATCCTGCGGTTCGCGGGAACGTTCTGGCTGGTCGCCACGCTCGGCGCGACGCTGGGATTCGGCTACCACTACGGCGTGGATCTCCTCGCGGGGGTGGTATTCGCGCTCACCATCGAGGCGGCGCTGCGCTCGCTCGCACGTGGCTGGGACCGATCGGGGACCCAACTGGTGGCCCATGGCGCGGCGGTCTTCGCCGCACTCCTGGTGGCCTATCGCTGTCTGCCGGTCGAGATGGCCAGGCATCCGTGGCTGTTCGGACCGCTTCTCCTGCTGGCGATGGGCTCGGTGATCCACGGCTATGTGCGGACCACCAGACTGTGGGAGCCGAAGGCCGCACCGGCGCTGCGACCGGAACCGCAGCCCGAGATGGTGTGAGCCGCGTTGACCGTAAGGCGGCGACGAGGCGGTTGTGGGGCGGAGGCGAGGCGGTCGTGGGGCGGCGGTGAGGCGGTTAGCGACGCGTTAGCCGATCGGCAGGGGATCATCAGCGGCGGCGGACAGCCTGGGTGTCACGGGCCCCCGAAGGACAGGGACGGGGGCCACCCGCGCCCCAGGGGGGAGTCTCATGTCACGCCGCACCGGACATCGCCACGCTCGTAAGGTCGCCGCCGCCGCGGTGGCCGCCGTCGCCGCGTTCGGGCTGACCGCCTGCCAGGGCGACGGCGACACCAAAGCCGGGTCCTCCGCCGCCTCCAGCTCCCAGCGCTCCGGCTCCCCCGACGCCGAGGCGAAGAACGGGGAGGGCGGCGCGGGGGCCCTGCGGAGGACGGCCCCCGAGCTGCTGCGCGACGGTGGCCTCTACCCCCGGGCGATCCGTCTGGAGCACAGCGGGAAGAACAACGGCCGCGTCCTCGCCTCGACCGTCGTCCCCAGCGAAGGCAACGTCGGCGCGGTTCAGGAGAGCACCGACGGTGGAGCCCACTTCAGCCAGGTGGGCACCATCGCCGACCCCAAGGCCGCCGGGGACAAGGGGATGTGCTGCGGCACCCTCTTCGAACTGCCCCAACAGGTCGGCGACATGCCCGCCGGCACGCTGCTGTGGGCCGCCTCCTTCGGCCGGGACGTACCCGAAGCCGAGCGCCATATGTCGATACGCGTATTCAAGAGCACCGACGTGGGACGCAGCTGGTCCTATCTGTCCACGGTCGCCTCCGCGGAGAACGCCAAGGGACTGTGGGAGCCGGAGTTCTCCATCGACGCCAACGGCAATCTGGTCTGCCACTACTCCGACGAGACCGATCCGAACCACAGCCAGAAGCTCGTCGCCGTACGCTCACGGGACGGCGTCTCCTGGAACGGTCTCCATGATACCGTCGCCGGCGCCCCGACCTCCGACCGCCCCGGGATGGCGGGCGTACGGAAGCTGCCGAACGGCACCTACCTGATGACGTACGAGATCTGCTCCGACGACCCCAAGTTCAGCTGCGTCGTGCACCTCCGCACCTCTCCCGACGGCTGGGACTGGGGCGACGCCACCAACCTCGGCACCCGGCCCGAGACGGCGGACGGCAAGTACTTCAGGCACGCCCCGACCCTGGCCTGGGCACCGGAGGAGGGGAATCCGCAGGGCAAGCTGCTGCTGGTCGGACAGGCGATGTACAACGCGGACGGCGGCAGGGCCGAGGGCAGCGGGCGTACGGTCTGGACCAACAGCAACGGCGGTGACGGTGCCTGGAAGGAGATCTCGGCCCCCGTCGCCGTGAAGTCCGACAAGGTCGACTACTGCCCCAACTACAGCTCCAGCCTGCTGCCCTCGGCCGACGGGCACCAACTGCTGGAGATCGCGAACGACTACGACGGCGGAGTGTGCCGCCCGTACCACGCCACCGGCGGCCTGTGATCCGGCCGCTGACACGTGGCCCGGCCGCGGTGCGAGGCGCGCGGCCGGCCGTACTGTGCGGAGACGTCCCGACAAGCTGTCAATTCGTCTGGCGAGGGCGTTTCGGTGATCCGAAAGGATGCTCTGGTCGCGCCCGACGTGGCCAAATGATTTCGACTCTGCAAGAACATTGTGCCCCGGAAGGGGGGTTTGGTAAACGGCGGGTGCCTTCCCGTCAGGTCCTGTTCGGACGATCCATCGGTCCCTTCGCCGCCTGGAATTGGCTTGCAATATGCCCAAACAGCTTAAGTTTGACACTCTGGTCACTCAAATAGTGACGCTCGTCGGCGTCCTGATAGATATCCTGACCTCCTATCTGGCCACGGGATGACCGAGCTTTGTCGGCTCCTGCGCCTAGACGTCAGCGTCGCCCACTCTCGAATCTTGTAGGCAGGTTGCGGATAGCTCGAACCAACAAAAAGTCGGATCCTAATTCCCAGGAATTAGGATCCGACTTCTGTGGGTTCCGGGTGACTAAGGCCTGTTGCGAATGTCCTGCTCGTGGCCACTAGTTGAGGGCCGCGATCAGCGCGATCGCTTCGCAGTGGACGGCTAGGTTGCTAAGCGTGGCTACATCTCCCTCGGCCGCGTAACCGCTTCAGCCCTGGCCATCCTCAGTCAAGCGCCTTGCGACATCCAATCTTGGCCGCTTGCTCATTCACGCCGTCGAGCTTGTCCAGACCATTAACGCACTTACTCCAAAACACTATGGACTCGCCTTGACTGCAGTAGAACTGGGCCTCGTCGCGATCGTCCATCTTAAGAAGCCCCTCTATGTACCTGTAGCAGGAAACCGCGTTTGCCTGTGCCGGTGCGGCGGTTGCCACACTGCCGAGAACTAGTCCGCCAGCAGCCAAGCTTGCGGTGCAAGCTCCCGCGAGGAGCTTCCTTACGTTGAACATGGTGACACCCTTCTTCATATGACGGAACGGACCGCTATGCGCGGCCCAAACCTGCGAGTTCGCTCCCGAATTTCTTGTTGCCAGGAGCGCGTAACAGACAGCTGAGGGGCGCAAGGCCCGGGCTGTTCGCCGACTGCTCGCCGGTGCAACCGCTGCCTCCCGAAGGTCTGAGAGGCCATGAGGTACCGGCGCGTGCCGCGCTGGACAGAGCGGCCGGATGCCTCGGCTGAGGGACTCTCATGCAGAAGGCCGACGTGGTCTACATGGACGTCCGCCTCATCGCCTGCTGATGCACCGGCACACCCCTGGTAGTTAGAGCCTATGGCCTCATCCGCGCCGCCCCCGGGCGGCGCGGCAGCCCGCCGTGATGTTTCTGCGAACTGACTCTAGGAGCGTTGCTGCCGTCGGTCTTTAGCAATGAGCGCACCCTTACCGGGCAAGGGGTGCACTGCCGGGCGCGCACCGCCGGGCTGGCTGACGGCCTGCTGAAGCGTCGTTCGACGGGGTTGATTACTGCGATGGGTCCCACCTGCTGGTGAACACGATTGCTGACAGGTACCTCCTGGCCTCGGAGCCGTACAGGATGATCTCCCCCATCAGGATCGGGGCGTCCGCTGGCCGAGTAGAGGCGCTCCCGCGTAGAGGGGCCGGTGAGGTTGGCGGCTCGACTGCGCGGTGGACGCACCCTCGGTGGGGCCGACCCTTCAGAAGGGGGTGTCGAGGCTTTCGGTGCCGCGGTCGACCTCCACGAACACCCCCCGGCGCGCGGCCTCGGTGAGGGCCGCCTCGGCACGGGCCCTCCTGTCAGGGGGGTGGGCGTGCCGAAGACCGGGCGCGCCTCTTCCCTCTACCGGGGCGCGCATCTGTCCCACCCGTTGCGGGCGGTGGGTCCGCGGCTGCAGGGACGGCGGTGTGTCGCCCACCGCCGGGGCGGTGGTGGGCTGAGGCTGGGGAACGGAGGAAGTGGGGTGGATCCGAGGAACCCCGTCCCGAGGCCGAGGCAGCCGTTGCGAACAGTCTGCTCACCGGTCGTGCCCGGAGGCATCGGCTACCGGATCGCGGAGGTCGCCTCCTGCCCCGGGGTGGGGACCGGCGTCTGGTAAGTCGATGGCACAGCGACGCTCGGACCGGTAGTCCCTGGGCGGCACGCCGTAGGCGCCTCGGAAGGCGCGGGTGAAATCGGCGTGACGCGCGAAGCCCCAGCGCGCGGCGATGGCATGGATGGGAGTGGCGTGCTGGGTGGGGTCGGTGAGGTCGCGGGCTGCGTGTTCGAGGCGTTGGTGGCGGATCCAGGCAACGACGGTGCGGTCTTCGTTGCGGAAGATGCGGTGCAAGTACCTGACCGAGATGTGGTGCGCGGCGGCGATCGTGCTCGGGGTGAGCTTGGGGTCGGGCAGGTTCTGGCGGATGAAGGCCTTGATGCGCAGCGCGAGGTTCCGCTGTCGGGTTTCTGACGGAAGGGCATGCTCGGCATCGAGGGCCTGGGCGAAGAGTGCGCAGGCCAGGTCGGCTAAGACTGTGCCCAGCCGAGGTCCGTCGGCGGGGGTCAGGGAACCTGAGTCGGCGACCAGACGGGCGAGGAACTGGGTGAACAGGGCGCCGATGCCTTCCCGTCCCGGCATCGGCCGACCGAGCAGCTGGTCGGCCTGCTTGGGCAGGAGAGCCTTGGGTATGTTGATGCCCACACCGGAGAACAGCCCGTTGTCGTTGGTCGAGTAGAGGTGGAAGGGCTGTGAACTGTCGAAGAAGTGCAACTCATACGGGGCGAACGAGGCGGTCTGTCCAGCGCACTCAACGTGATTGACCCCGCGCAGGGGGAGCGCGATGTGGAACTGCTCGGGATCGGACCGGCGAATAAGCTTCGGCGTGCGGTAGAAGTGCAAGGGTTGGTAGACCGTGGGCCATACCTGCACTGCACCGAGTGTAATCACGCGCTGGTATGCAAGGTACTCGGCAGCGTGATCGCTGCGTAGTTCCAGTGGTATATGCGTTGTGCTGATGAGTTCACACCAGTGATCGAACCGGTCTGCTCTTGGCAATTTTTCGCTGCGGAAAATCGTCTCGGTCAGCATAGTCCCCTCTCCATGAGCCTTCGGTCATTCGGCTTGAGCAGTGAGACGCTGGGTTGCCATGCCCAACCGTGCGAGTGCGGCCGGCCGTTCTGCGTCCCGTCACGGAATCGGGGCCCGTCCTGCACTCCATTCCGGCGCGGGCAGCGACGAGCCTAGCCCCTCCAGTTGGGTGACAGGCCACGACTGCGGCGTCCCAACTATGGGTCCCCCGCAGCAGCATACAAGCCGCCTCTACGGCCGACGGCGTGACCACAGCGCGCCGTTGGTATCACAGCGTGAATGGGTCCTCGTCGAGCTTTTCCGCCAGGTGCTCAAGGGTGTCCGTAAGGCTTGACGGTGCACCGTTCAGCCTTTCGCGCTGCTTCGCGACGTGACCGATGAGGCGGAGGGTCCGTCCCGAGGAGATCGAGGGTGCGGCGGTGACCAGGGACCTGACGATGTCTTCCGCGTCGCGCCAGGCATTGACGTCCAGTAGGCATTGGGCGAGCCGTGCGACTCGCTCGCTTGAGTAGCCAGTCGTGACGTCACGCCCTGGTTGTACGGATTGCAGTAGTAGCTCGATTGCTTTCTGTACGTCACCGGCGATCTGAAGTGTGTGACCCCACTGGCGGTCAATTTCCCCGCGGGTCACCCACCATGCCCAGTCCGGTTCGCCAACATCGTTACTGTCCTCGATGAGCGACCGGGCGCGTTCGAGCGACTCGATCGCATCCGAAGTACGTCCTGTACCGACCAGTCCCTTGGCCTCACGGATGCGGAACATCGCCTCGACGCGTGGGGACAGCCGCCTACGGTTGAGCACCGACCGGGCGATGGACAGCGCCTCTTGGTTCCGTCCGCGCCATTCACTTTGCATCGCCATGTTCTGTAGCGTCAGCAATTCGATGGAGCGATCCCCGGAGAGTCTCGCGAGCAACAGAGCCTCATGATTGAAGCGCTGGGCGGCGTCGTCTCTTTCCGCGTCCCACAGAGCCCAACCGGCGACTTCGGCGAGTTCCGCAGCCGCCGACTGAATGTCACGCTCGTACCGGTGATCGTAGTCTCCGGCTCCGAGCCGCCGATGCACGACCTTGAACGCGCGGCCTGCGGGCTCCGCGACGGATACTCCGCCGAGTTCGTTGTCCAGGACGACCAGCCGATGGGAAGTCTCCCGGATGGCCTGTACGAAGTCGGCTCCGCGTGCCTCGTTGAGTCTGAGTATCCGATCAGTGAGGGCCGGTGATTCAGTCGCGTCCGGTGAATCCGTCGGCGGTGCTACTCGTATCGCGATTGCGGCGAGTTCCCCGTCTGTCTTGAGCAGGTGGTCCAACGCCGTGACGAGTTGCCTTGACGGCTGCTGTTTCCCGCAGAGAACGCGGGACAGATACGCGTGGTCGTAGTTCAGATGGCGGGCAACTGCCCGAACACTCATGTCCCGGTCACGGAGCAGGTCGCGGACTCGTCGGCTGAACTCCCCGCTGTTCATGGGGACCAGGGTACGGCTTGTCACCGCCCAGTCACCAGGCGATCACCAACCGCGACCGCGCATTCCCGGTTGTCTTGACGTACGCAAGGACCGCTAACGGGAGCGCCAACATGTCGGACACGGTGAAGGGCCGCGCGATGATGACCATGCGCGTGTCGCGGGACGGCAGGAAGACCTACGGGCCGACGCGCGTGGTCAGGACCACCGAACCCCTGAGGCCGATTGAGACATCGGTGTGGCCGCCATGCCGGTGCGCCCGATGCGTATCGGGTCAAGTGGCCGGCCGTCAGTCGCGGTGACGGGGCTGACGGCCTCGGAGTTGTCACACTGGCACCCATTCCGAGGCCGTAGCCATGCCCGAGGGGCAGATCCTCACACCTCGCGCGTGATCAACCACCCGACAGGCTCGCAGGCCCCCGAGTCGTCAGATCAGGGGGTCGTGCAGATGACGAACGCTCTGATGGACTCGTTCACGGTGTTGGTGTTGGTACCGCGCACGGTCCAAGTATTGCCGCTGGCAAAGGAGTCGGTGAAGAAGATCTTGAAAGCTGAGGTTGTACCCCCGCCGCCCGTGGGCACCTGGCCGGCTGGGCAGGCGACGCTGGCCACACCGTTCCCTCCAGGGGGGACGGTGACAAAGGGCCCGAAGAACTGCTGGTGCGGGGCCAGTAGCGACGGGCTGGCAGCTGTCTTCGCCGATGTGGTGACGTCCGCCGTCTTGCCGCCGGAGCCGTCATCGGCGAGGGCGGTCGTCGCGCCTCCGATGAGGACGCCGGCGGCGGCGAGAGCAGCCAGAGCGAGGGTAGTGGTACGAACCATCCTGACCTCCTGAATCCGGGCCCCGCCCCCTTGATGGACGCGGAAGCTCCAGTTCCGAAGGTACTCAGCGGAGTTGCCTGACCACAGGACGTACAGGTAGTGCGACGGGGGCGTGCAGGAGCATGGACAGCCACCACTGCATACCGGCCCGCCTCGGTAGCCACCCCCTGACCCGCCGGCCCCCTGGCGAAGGCCAGGGAGCCGGCGGTGGTGGCAAGGGGCCCGGGTCAGCCCTGCTTGGGCGCGGCCTGCTGGACGACCTCGAAGGACCACAGGGTGGAGCCGGACGCGGCGGGCTTCTGCTGCGGGGCGTCCTCGCCGCCGCGCTGGTGGGCCGCCTTCATCGGGCCCTCCATCCACGCCTGGAAGTCCTCCTCACTGCGCCAGCGCGTATAGACGAGGTACTGGTCGGTCCCCTCGACCGGACGCAGCAGCTCGAACCACTCGAAGCCGTCGGAGCCCTCCACGGACCCGGCGCGCGACGCGAAGCGCTTCTCCAGCACCTCGCGCTGTTCCTCCGGCACGGTCAGCACATTGATCTTTACAACGCTGGGCACTAGACACCTCTCACGCGGCGGACGCCGGGTCGGCGCCCTGGACTCGACTCTGTGCGCAGTCTGCTACATCCGGCGGTCAAGGACGTGTGAAGACGGCGCTCAGTGGCGCTCAGTGGCTGATGACGACCTTGCCGAAGCGTGGGCCCTTCTCGAAGTGCGCGAACGCCTCCACGGCATCCTCGAACGGGAAGACGCGGTCGATGACGGGCCGGAGCCGGTGCTGACCGATGGCCTTGTTCATCCGTTCGAAGTCGCTCCGGCTGCCGACGCTGATCGACCGGAGGGTCGCGGCGCGACGGAAGAACCGCGTCACGTCCATGCCACCGCCCGCCGCCAGATTGCCGACGAGGGCGATCTGACCGCCGTGGGCGACGGCGTCGATGGACTGGGAGAGCGTTCCGGCACCGCCGATCTCGACGACGCGGTCGGCGCCGCCGTCGGTGAGTTCCCGTACCCGCGTGCCCCACTCCGGTGTGCTGGTGTAGTCGATGACGTCGGATGCGCCAAGAGCGCTGAGGCGTTGGGCCTTGGCGTCACTGGACGTCGTGGCCAGGACGCGTGCGCCGACCAGGCGGGCGAACTGTAGCGCGAAGACCGATACCCCGCCCGAGCCCTGGACCAGGAGAGCGTCCCCGGGGCCGACGCCGCTTACGGCCGACCACGCGGTGAGCGCGGCGCACGGAAGCGTGGCGGCTTCCTCGAAGGACAGGTGGTCCGGCACGGCGACCAGGCTCTGCTCGTCGAGGGTGAGGTATTCGGTGAGCCAGCCGTCGCGGTGGGTGCCGCGCAGCTGCCCCCACTCGGGGAACGGACCGTAAAGCCAGGTCGGGTGGAAGGTGCCCACGACGCGGTCCCCGATGCGGAAGCGCGAGACTCCCTCCCCGACCGCCTCCACGACGCCCGCGCCGTCGGAGAGCGGGATGCGTCCGGGCGGCACGTCGACGGCGTACCGGCCGGTGACGATGAGCAGATCGCGTGCGTTGAGGGAGCTGGCCTTCACTCGTACGAGCACTTCGCCCGCTGACGGGCTCGGCACCGGGCGCTCCGACGAGGCGATCAGACCACCGCCAGGTCCCATCTGGAATGTACGCATTTGGCACCCTTCGTTCGTGTGTCGCCTCCACGATAGGCACGTTCGGCTGGACGATCTGTATCTTGGCGTCCATGGTTTGGCGCAGATCGTCCAGGGGAGGTGAGGGGAGACCCAAGGGAGTGGAGATGGATCCGATCGATGACCTTCTCGCCACGATGAAGATCGAGGACGCGCGGTATGTGCGAGTGGATGCCCGTGCGCCCTGGGGAATCTCGTTCCCTCCCCGGCACCTCGCCCGGCTGGTCCTGATCTCCCGTGGTGCGTGCCGGCTCGTCGCGGACACGCTCGCCGGGCCGCAGCGGCTGGAGACGAACGACTGCTTCCTGGTCCGGGCGGGGGTGAGATTCACGCTTCAGGACGAGGCGGGCAGCGAGGTCGTGGACTGCGACGGACTGGTCTCCCAGGTCCCCGGCGACTCGGCGCGGGTCGGGGGTGACGGTGAGCTCACGCAGATCGTCTCCACCCGGTTCGCCTTCGACGCCGTGGCGGCAGAACCGCTCTTCGCGCTCCTGCCGCCGGTGTTCCGGCTGAATCTGGACGACGCGTCCAGTCACCTCCTGCGCACCACGTTCGACCTCATCGCGCGGGAGAGCGCGGTGGGCGGGCTCGGTGGTGGCTTCATCATGAGCCGTCTGTCCGATGTGCTCTTCGTCCAGGCGCTGCGGACCTGTTGTACGGATGTCGGCGGCGGGACCGTCGGCTGGATCGCCGCGCTGCGGGATCCGCGACTGGCGGTTGCCATGGAGGCGTTGCACGCGGACCTGGCCCATCCGTGGACGGTCGACGAACTCGCCCGCACGGCGGGGATGTCACGCTCGGCGTTCGCCGCCCTGTTCAAGGAGAGGACGGGGGACACCCCGCTGGGCTACCTCACGGCATGGCGCATGTACCGGGTCAAGGTCCTGCTCCGCGAGACGCAGCTGAGTGTCCAGGAGATCGCTGTCCGCGTCGGATACGACACCGGCAGCGCGTTGAGCCGTGCCTTTTCGGGCAGGGAGGGCGTCACCCCCGGCGCCTGGCGGAAGCTGACGGGCCGTTGAGCCGTCGGCGGCGCCTCACCCGGGCCGGCCCTCAGCCGTGCAGCCGCAAGCCCTTCGTCACCTTGTCCACCTGGCCGCGCGGCCCGTAGACGGCGAGGCCGACCAGGTTCAGCGCGTCGGCGTCGACGGCGCGGACCGTGGCGCGGTTGTCGTCCTCGTTGTCGGTGCCGAAGAGGTCCTCGGTGTAGAGGGACATCGGCAGGTCGCGGGTGAGGGCGCGGGCGTGGGTGCGGGTGAGGGCGGGGGCGTCGGCGGCGTAGACGAGGACCGGTTCGCGGAACATCGGAAGGTAGACATTGCCCGAGGCGTCCTCGTACGGCTTGCCGACGATCTCGTCCGAGGCGTGCGCCAGGCCGCTGGAGAGGAAGGCGGTCACGTTCAGCTTCTGCCAGTCGGCGAGGTCGGAGCGGACGATGACGGCGATCTTGGTGTCGAAGCGCATGCCGTCACTCTCGCCACTGCCGCGACCTGCGGTCTTGAACGCTCGTGCGGCACGGCACAATGGATCCGTGGGTGGAGTCGGAGAAGGGGAGCGGGGCCGGGAGGACTGGGCCCGGTACTGGCGTGATCCCGACCGGCCCGTGGAGGCCATGCACGCGCACTTTTTCAGCCATCGTTTCCATCCCCACAGCCATGACACCTACTCCTTCGCCGTGACCGAGGTCGGCGCCCAGCGCTTCCGGTGCCGGGGTGCGCTGCGCACCAGCGGGGCGGGGATGGTGATGGTCTTCAATCCCGACGATCCGCACGACGGGGAGGCGGCCGCCGAGCTCGGCTACAAGTACCGAATCGTCCATATAGGTCCCGATGTGGTGCGGAACGTCCTCGCCGATGTGGCCGACAGCGCGGACGGCCGGGCGGCGCTGCCGCTGTTCGACCGGCCCGTGGTCTCCGATCCGCTGCTGCCCCGCGCCCTGCTGCGGCTGCACACCGCCCTGGTCGGCGGCGCCGGGCCGCTGGTGCGGGACGAGCGGCTGACCGCGGCCGTCGGGGCGATGGTGCGGCGCGGGGCCACCGGGCCGCTGTGGGCCCGGGAACTGCCGGACGGGAGCGGTGAGCAGGTCCGGGCCGCGCGGCGGGCCAGGGCGCTGCTGGAGGAGGCGTACGCGGAGGAGATCCCGGCGACGCGGCTCGCGGAGGCCGCCGGATGCAGCCGCTTCGCGCTCTACCGGGCGTTCCGCGCCGCGTACGGGATGGCGCCGAGCGACTTCCAGCGGCAGCTCCGGCTGCGCCGGGCGCGCGGGCTGCTGGTGGCGGGCAGCAGCGCGGCGGAGGCCGCGGCCCAGGCCGGGTTCGCCGACCAGGCCCACTTCCACCGCTGGTTCGTCCGGTGCTTCGGTGTGACGCCGGGAACATTCCAGCGCGCGGCGAGTCCCGATTCGCGGCGCACCCCGCGGCCCTGATGAAATTGGGCCGGACCATACGGACCCTCGCGGAGCGCAAGGACCCTGCCCAAGCCTGACATCTTTCGGACAACCCCGGACGACAGTCAGGTGAAGAGGGGGTGTTCGGCGTCTGAGTAGTGGGCTCAGTAGGGTCTCCAAGCATCCGGGACAGATGAAGAGGGCGAGTGGGGGAGCGGCACGGCGTGGCGAACGTGGAGCGGAGCGGACTGGGGAGAAGCCCGGACACGGGGCCGGCCCCCGGCGCCGTAGGGGCGCGGACGTCGCGGACCAGAATGGGGCTCGTGGCCCTGTGGCTCCTGGCGGGGGTGCTGGCGGTCCGTCAGGCGGCGGCGGTGCTGCGGCTGCCGCCCGATGAGCGGCTGACCGATCTGGAGACCTGGATCGGCGACCAGGGTGTGCTGCATGTCAGCGGATCGCTGTACGACGGGGACTCCTTCACCGGCACCCCGTTCTCCGGACTGGTCCTCAAACCGCTGACCCGGGCCGCGGAGCAGAGCCTCGGGGTCGCCTGGACCTTCGGCACCCTGCTGCTGGTCGTGGTCCTCGGGCTGGTCGTGGCCCGGTCGCTGCCCGGCCCGGTCTCCCGCCGCACCTCGCTGATCGCCGCACCGCTGGCCATCAGCCTGCTGGTGCTCTCGCTTCCGGTGCGCAACACCTTCACCCTCGGCCAGACCAGCATCATCCCGGTGCTCCTGGTCGTCCTCACCGTGCTGCCCAGCACCTCCGGGCGGCAGGCCGGTGTGCTCATCGGAGTGGCCGCGGCGCTCCAGCCCGCGCTGCTGCTGTTCGCCGTCGTACTGTGGCTGATCGGACGGCGCCGGGCCGCCGCGCTCGCGGGCGCCACGTTCGCCGCCTGCACCGCGCTCGCCTGGGCGGCCATGCCGCACGACTCGTGGACGTACTGGGGGCACCACATCGGCGGCTTCGGGCTCGGCGCCCCCGCCGACAGCCTGGCCAACCAGTCGCTGCACGGGCTGCTGCTGCGCATCGGCCTCGAGGGCCCGATGGAGCTCGCGCTGCTGACCGTGCTCGCGGTCGCGGTCGCGGTGATCGGCCTGCGGCGCGCGGTGCGCTACGCGAGGGACGGACAGCTGCTGCTCGCCGCCGCCATCACCGGCAGCGTGGCGCTCGCGGTCTCGCCCACCTCCTGGCTCCACCAGCAGCTGTGGATCCTGCTGGCCGCGGTCGGCCGGGTGGGGCGGCGCGGTTCCGACCGGCTGGTGTGGCCGGTTCTGGTCGTCCTGGCGATGTCGCTCAACCGCACCGCACTGCTGCCCGACATCGAGATCCTCGGCCATATCGGCTACAACGCGCCGTTGCTCGCCGCGCTCGCCGCCGCCTGTCTGGTGCCGTTCCTCTCCCGCACCTCGCCGCGGTGGGACGACCCCGAGCCGACGCCGGTCGCCGAACCGGCCCGGAGCCGCTTCGCCTGGGTGCCGCTGCTGCGCTTCCTCAAGCGGCCGCTGTCCCGCCCGAACCTGATGCTCGAGCTGATGCTGATCCGTGTCGGCTACTTCGCCTACTCCTGGATCCGCGGCCACGCCCCGGACGAGCGCAGCGTGGCCGAGGGCCACGGAGACCAGGTGCTCACCCTCGAGGGCTGGCTGCACATCGACATCGAGCACTGGTTCAACGCCATCGTGGCCGACACCGGATGGCTCAGAGACTTCATGAACTGGTACTACAGCACCTTCCACTTCCTGATCCCGCTGTCCCTGCTCGGCTGGCTCTATCTGCGCCGCCCCGCGACGTACCGCTGGGCCCGCACCCCGCTGGCCTTCGCCACGCTGCTCGCCCTGGTCGGCTTCTGGCTCTACCCGCTGGCCCCGCCCCGGCTGATGGGGCTCGGCTACGTGGACACCGCGCACGGCCCGCAGGACCTGAACAACCCGGACTTCGGCGCGCTCACCAAGCTGTCCAACCAGTACGCGGCCATGCCGTCGCTGCACGTGGGGTGGTCGCTGTGGTGCGGGGTGGTCATCGCGATCGTGGCGCCGTACGTCTGGGCGAAGGTGCTCGGCATCCTGTACCCGCTGCTGACCACGGCGGTCATCGTGGGCACCGCGAACCACTATGTGCTGGACGCGATCGGCGGCGCGGTCATCGTCACGGCCGGGTTCGCGTTGCAGTACGTGTTCCTCGGCGTGGGCGGGCGCCCGCACGAGGAGGCGCCGCCGCTGTCGGCGACGATGGGCGCCGCGGTCGCCCGGGCCAGGGGGCTGGTGCCGGGGCTGGTACGGCAGCGCGGCGGACAGCACGACGACGCCGAGCCCGGGGAGAAGGGCCGGTCAGGGGGCGGCGAGTCCCCCGAAAAGGGGGCCGGGGCTCGCGTTGAGCGGCATGACCAGCGGGTCTAGCGTGGTGAGAAGGGGGCGGAAAGGTGTGAAGACGCGTTAAACGGGGGGATCCGGGAATCGAGACGGGGAGCGGGGTCCCCGACCGAGGAGGGATCAAGGATGTCCCTGGTGAAGGCAGTAACCGCGGCGGTCGCGATGGGCGCCTCAATGGCCATCGCGACACCCGCGGTGGCCGCGCCGCCGCACCCCTTCGTCTTCGTCCACGACAGGTTCCAGCCGGCGTCGGAGGCGAAGCACGCCGGTGCGGTGACGTACGACAAGTCGCTGGTGCCGACGACCGCGTCGGTGTTCATCGCGGAGGCGCGGCTGAGCGGCAAGGGCATGATGAAGAACCACGAAGGTGGGGAGGGCCACGGCCACTACAAGATGCACAAGGGCACGTTCGTGTTCATCAGCGTGCGTGGCCTCGCGGCCGACCACCACTTCGGGATCCATGTCCATACGAAACCGTGTGGCACCAAGCCCGACTCGTCGGGGCCGCACTACCAGAACAAGCGGGACCCCAAGCAGCCCTCGACCAACCCGGACTACGCCAATCCGCACAACGAGGTGTGGCTGGGCCTCACCACCAGCGGCTCCGGCAAGGGCTGGGCCAAGTCGTGGGTGAAGTGGAACTTCCGGCCGGATGAGGCTCGTTCCGTGGTGATCCACAAGCATGCGACGGGCACCACGTCGGGGAAGGCCGGGCAGGCCGGCGCCCGGGTGGCGTGTGTGAACGTGCCGTTCAAGTAGGTCCGTCGGCGTCCACGGCGCTCGGTCTCGGTGGGGGCGGGCGGGCCTCACGGCGGCAGCAGTCCGCCCTCCACCGAGGCGTCCCTGACCTCCTCGTACAGCGCGCGCAGCGTCTCGCTCACGGCCACCCGCGGCAGATTCAGCCCGTCCAGCGCCTCGGCGTCCACGGGGGCGTGGCTGTCGGTGGCCATGTCGCCCCAGCCCTGGCCGGTCAGACAGCGCATCAGGGTGGGGTTGAGCCGATCCACCCCGCGCACCAGGCACGCCTCGGGCGTACGGCCCTCCTCGTACTCCCGCCACAGCGCCAGGAGTTCGGCGCCGAGCGGCGCGGGGAGCGCGGCGAAGCGCGGCGGCTCACCGCCCGCGGCGCCCCGCTCCACCGCGTCCATCTCGACGAGGTCGTGCATCAGGCACAGCTTGAGCATCTTGGTGAGGTCGAGCCGCTGCCCGGCCTCGCGCTCGAACTCGGCGTGCAGGATCCAGCTCACCATCGCCAGGTGCCAGGAGTGCTCGGCGACGCTCTCCTTGCGCTCCGGGGTGGCGTTGTTGGCGCGCTCGGTCTCACGGAGGCGGGCGGTGAGGGCTATGAAGTCGAAGAGTCTTCGCCGGTCGCCCGCCGCGCCGTGCGGGCCGTACATCTCGCTCATGGCGGTCAGTGTGCCCCCGCCCGGTGGGTTGTGGGACTTCTGGCGCGGCACGAACAGCTTACGTGTAGGTCACCCTGAGCTCCTTGATCCCGTTCAGCCAGGCCGAGCGCAGCCGCCGGGGCTCACCCGCGAGCCGGATGTCCGGAAGGGTGTCCGCGATGGCGTTGAAAATCAGCCGGATCTCCAGCTCCGCCAGGCTCTTGCCGAGGCAGAAGTGCGGTCCGCCGCCGCCGAAGCCGAGGTGGGGGTTGGGGTCGCGGGTGATGTCGAAGACCTCGGGTCCTTCGAAGACCTCGGGGTCGTTGTTGGCGGACGAGTAGAAGACGCCGACCCGCTGTCCCGCCTCGATGCGCTGTCCGCCGAGTTCGGTGTCCTGGGTGGCGGTGCGCTGGAAGGACATCACGGGGGTGGCCCAGCGCACGATCTCGTCGGCGGCGGTGGCGGGGCGCTCGGCCTTGAACAGCTCCCACTGGTCGGGGTGGGTGAGGAAGGCGTGCATCCCGTGGCTGATGGCGTTGCGCGTGGTCTCGTTGCCGGCGACCGCGAGCAGCAGTACGAAGAAGCCGAACTCGTCCGAGCCCAGATTGCCCTCGTCCTCGGCGGCCACCAGCCGGCTGACGATGTCCTTGGCCGGGCACGCCTTGCGGTCGGCGGCGAGGTTCATGGAGTACGAGATCAGCTCCATGGCCGACTCGGCGCCGATCTCCTCGGTGATGGCCAGTTCGGGATCGTCGTACGCGACCATCTTGTTGGACCAGTCGAAGATCTTGGAACGGTCCTGCTGGGGGATGCCGATGAGCTCGGCGATCGCCTGCAACGGCAGCTCGCAGGCCACATCGGTGACGAAGTCCCCGCTGCCGCTCTCCCTGGCCCCGGCCACGATGCGGGTGGCGCGGTCGCGCAGGGCGTCCTCGAGGGCGCGGATGGCGCGCGGGGTGAAGCCGCGCTGGACGATCTGGCGGACCCGGGTGTGCTCGGGCGGATCCATGTTCAGCATGATCAGCTTCTGGACGTCGATCTGATCGCGCTGGATGTGCTCGTTGAAGCGGATGATCGCGGTGTTGGCGTGGGAGGAGAAGATCTCCGGCCGGGTGGAGACCTCCTTGACGTCGGCATGGCGGGTGACGGCCCAGTAGCCGTCGTCGTCGAATCCGGCCACGCCGTGTGGCTGGGGGATCCAGCACACCGGGGCCGTCTGCCGCAGCCGGGCGAGCTCCGGGAGTGGCACCCGATGCTGATGGAGGTCGGGGTCGGTGAGGTCAAAGCCTTCGGGGAGCGCTGGACAGGACATCGGCCACTCCAGAGATCTGACGGCCTATCAGAAGTGTCCGCAAGGTAGTAACGGGTTCTACAAGTAGCAAGAGAAATCGCGGCCATTGTTTTGGGGGATCGGTGTCCCTCGAGGTCCGCTCAACCCCTGCACAACCCTTGCGCCGCCGGGTGGGGCCTCAGCAGACTGAGCCGAAGAACTAGAACGCGTACTAGTTCTGACGCGGGCGCTGCCGGGAGCCCCGCGGATGCGATGAGAGGACGAGACAGCCATGGCCGCCGAACCCGTCATCGTCGAAGCCGTCCGCACGCCCATCGGCAAGCGCGGAGGCGCGCTCGCCAATCTCCACCCCGCCTATCTGCTCGGCGAGACCTACCGCGAACTCCTCGCCCGCACCGGCATTCAGCCCGACTGCGTCGAGCAGATCGTCGGCGGCACGGTCACCCACGCCGGGGAGCAGTCGATGAACCCCGCACGCACCGCCTGGCTGACGATGGGGCTGCCGTACGAGACCGCGGCGACGACGGTGGACTGTCAGTGCGGCTCTTCGCAGCAAGCCAATCATATGGTGGCCAACATGGTCGCCACCGGTGTCATCGACATCGGCATCGGCTGCGGCGTCGAGGCCATGTCGAGAGTGCCGCTGGGCAGCGGCTCCAAACACGGCCCGGGCAAACCGTTCCCCGAGGAGTGGAACGTGGATCTGCCCAATCAGTTCCAGGCCGCCGAACGCATCGCCCGCAACCGCGGGTTGACCCGCGAGAACGTGGACGCCCTCGGGCTGATCTCCCAGGAGCGGGCGGCGCGGGCCTGGGCCGAGGAGCGGTTCAAGCGCGAGACCTTCGCGGTGCAGGTGCCCACGACGGAGGAGGAGCAGGCGGCCGGCGAGGGCATGTGGCGCGCCGTCGACCGGGACGAGGGCCTGCGCGACACCAGCATGGAGGCGCTGGCCGGGCTCAAGCCCATCATGCCCACCGCCGTGCACACCGCGGGCAACTCCTCCCAGATCTCCGACGGCGCCTGCGCGGTCCTGTGGGCCTCCAAACGCATGGCCCGCGCCCTCAAACTCCGCCCCCGCGCCCGCATCGTGGCCCAGGCCCTGGTCGGCACCGATCCGCACTTCCACCTGGACGGGCCGATCGACGCCACGAAGGCGGTCCTGGGCAAGGCCGGGATGACCCTGAAGGACATCGACCTGATCGAGATCAACGAGGCGTTCGCCTCGGTGGTGCTGTCCTGGGCGAAAGTCTTCGAGCAGAACCTGGAGAAGGTGAACGTGAACGGCGGCGCGATCGCCCTGGGGCACCCCGTGGGGGCCACGGGGGCCCGCCTGATCACGACGGCGCTGCATGAACTGGAGCGCGCGGACAAGGAGTTCGCGCTCATCACGATGTGCGCGGGCGGGGCGCTGGCCACGGGGACGATCATTCAGCGGCTGTAGGGTTCGGGTGCGAACTCCAGCCGTCCGCCCGGCGGGCGGGGCCCTTCGGGAGCGCTCCCGAAGGGCGTGCGTCCGACGACGACGTGATCGCCGCTGACCGCAGGAAGAAGCGTTCGGGGTCAGGACAGGGGCAGCTCGGCGAGCATGACGGCGTAGACCGGGGAGTCCGGGAAGGGCTGGCGCTTCCCTACCTTGCGGAAGCCCCAGGACTCGTACAGGGCCTGGATCCGGGGGTGGTCGGGGTCCACGAGCAGCACTACGAGATCCTCGTCCCGCTTTTCCATCAATGTGCGGGTCAGCCGTTCTGCCACCCCCTTCTTGCGCCACCTCGGGATGACGGCCAGCTCGGAGTACGAGAAGGTCAGGTCCTTCGCGGGCACCGGATCAAGGTGCTCGCGCCACCACTCGCGACCCGGAACGGCCGGGGCGCCGTAGGCGAAGCCCACCGCCTTGTCGCCGTCGAACGCGATCACGCAGGAGAACTCCGGGTGCCCGCCCCAGTGGTCCACGAACCAGGGGAAGCGCTGGTTGAACTCGTCGTCCATCTCATCCGCATACGCGTCGGCGTGCACGTCGATTAGCGTCTGGCGGATCTCCGGCAGGTCCGCGTGGGTGAAATGGCGGACGTCCAGACCTGTGGCACTCAAGCTCGGCTCCATTCGGTTCGGTAGCGGTCGGCCCACTCCCGGGCGACGCTCGCGTTCGGGGCAAGGGTGATCAAGTCCCGGTAGTAGTCGCCGAGGAGGGAGCGCGTTCGGCCGGGGATCGGGTGCCCGGACATCAGCGTGAAGACGGTGGAGGCCGTGGCACACGCCTGGTCGATGTCGCGTTGGTGAAGCTGGGTCAGGGCGAGCCGTGCGGTGGCCAGGGCACGGTTGCGGCGGAACGCTTTCGGGATGCCCGCCAAGGCCTGGTGAGAGGCGGCCTCGCCCTCTACGGGTTCGCCGATCTTGTCCCGGACGATGGCCGTGAGGGCGAGCAGCTCGCCAGGCCCGTAGAAGGCGGTCCAGATCGGCCGGGGATCGCCCAGGGACGCCCTGCCCAATGCCTCGTGGGCGCACCCGAGGCGGCGTACGGCGGCCTGTCGGTCGCCAAGGTTGGCGTGTGCGAGCGCCGTCCGGACGTGGGCCAGAGAGGCGTAGAACGGATCCCGCCGGGCGATGGCCGTCGCCTGGGCCGCATAGCCGCAGTCGACGGCCTCGGTGTACGCACCACGGTGGTGGGAGAGACTGGAGTACAAGTTCCAGACCTGCATCTCGGCAACGGGATCCTTGGCCATCCCGGCCAGATAGAGCGCCCGCTCCAGCAGGCCGCGAGCCCGGTCGGTGCGCTTGTCGTCGATGGCGGACCAGGCGGCCTGGCACGTGTAGGTGGCGGCCACACTGAACAGCCGCTGGCGGATGCGCTGAGAGGCGCCCAGTTTCTGCTTCTCCAGCGCCTCGGCCGCCCCGGCAAGGGCCCTGCGCTCCAGTTCGTCGTGGCCTCCCCGTGCGGCGTCCACGGCCACCAGGGCGTCCAAGCCGGAACGGAGCCGGACCACGTCGGAGGTGCCTACGGAGTGCTGTGCGATGAGAGGGACGGCGACCGCGGCCGTCGTACCGGTGGTGGCAGTCAGGAAGTTCCTGCGCCTCACGGGATCCTCCGGTTCTGTGGCGGGGCATCTTGGGGCCGGTGGGACGAATCCCAGTTCTTCGGCCGTACATCCGAATACTGCCCCTAAGGCTGCCCGCTGCCGAGAGTGCGGCCAACGGGTCTTTCCGGTCAGCCAGTTACGGACCGTCCGGTCGCTGACCGTGCCTTCGTAGCCATTGCGGTGCAGATGAGTGTTCACCGCGTCCGCCAACCCGGCCTGGGTGAGCCCCCTCTCGCACATGGCGCTGATGAGGTTTTCGTTCCCCTCCACACACCCACCGTAGCGATGCATGCCCCCTCTGTGAGGGGAGTCGGCCGAGAATTTCCGGTTGGGCGGTTTGCACGCCCGATGGGTATTACCTCCCCTCGCGCGACGAGCCGTCGTTCACTCGGACAAGGCCGCTCACTTCGCACCCACTGAGGTCCTGATGTCCGTGACCGCTACACCTCGCCCCACCGGGCACCCCGGGTACTCCCAGACCATGCGCCGCGTACCGGAGAGCGCGGAGGCCGCCCGCACGCTGGTACGGACCGCACTGACCGCCTGGGGGCAGGAGGGCCTCATAGAGGGCGCCGCGCTGGTCATCACGGAACTGGTCTCCAACGCCGTCGACCACGCCCGTCTGGAGTCGATCCGCGTCGTCGTCACCCGACCGTCCGAGACGTTCATCCGGCTCGGCGTGGTGGACCGGTCCCGCAATATCCCCTACCTGCGGACGGACTCCAACGGTGACAACACCCGAGGCCGGGGGCTCTTGCTGGTCGACGCTCTCACGGACCGGTGGGGGACGGACCGATACCGCTGGGGCAAGCAGGTATGGGGCGAGATGAAGTGCGATTGATCATCCGCGGCGTCGACTGCCCGCAGCACGGCCGCCCGCGTGGCTCCAACGCGGCGTTCCGGGCCAGGCCGCAGGAGCGCTGCTGATGGCGGGTGGCGAGCGGACCGGGGTCGCCCTGCACGCTGAGGAGGCATGGTGGGCGGCTATCGAGCACGCTGCGGGCTGCCCGGCCTGCCAGACGCCCGGCGCTGTATGCGAGACCGGGGAGCGGCTGCTCAGCGTCTACGAGGAGGCAGCACGCCTGGCTCGGGCAGAGGAAGCCACATGAGGCGGCGCCGTCGGCGGTTGACCGCCGCGCGGGCCGGACTGCTCGCCTTCTGTGCCGCTCGCATGGACCTAATGCTCTGCGTGGTTCCCGCGCTGCTGGTGCTCGCGGTCTGGCTCTGCTTCGTGGTCGCCCCCACTCCATAAGGCGGGTGGGTCGCTGGTGGTCCGGGCCCCCGTACCGGACGACGGCCCCAGCGGCTCGCCCTCCAAGCCCCTGCGGTAGGAGCAGCCCAGGCGTAGCAGCCGCAGGGCAAGGACTCCGACCCCGATTTGGGGATCGCAAGGCCGGAGTCCCCCTTCAAGAAAGCTCGCCCCGGCCTCCCGCTTGCAGGCCAGTGGCCGGGACGAGCGCCGCGCCATCGCGCGGGGACACCCCTGCGCGAGTGAACCCACAGGAGACCCAATGCGATTACAGCATGTCGTCGTCCGTCAGGACCCGGAGGACGGCGACACCATGCCGGACACGGATACCCCGTCACCGAGTGGTGGGACGCCTGGCGACTCGGACGACGGGCGCCAGTACGTGAGGTAACTGGCGTCACGCGCGAGGTAAGCGGCGGCCCGCCCCGGACGGATCTCCACCCGGCCGGGGCGGGCCGCTCCCACTACCAGGAGGTACCCCGGATGACCGCTCCGCCCCCGCCCATGCCGGCTCACTGGCACTGCTACCGCTGGACCGGAGAGCGCCGCACATATGACGACGAGTCCGCCCGGCGGCCACCGCACCTCGTCGTACAGGACATCTCGCCCCAGGAGTGGCGGCAGATCGCGGCGGCCAGCCCCGCCTTCATGGCCAGCGAGGTGCCCCCGCTGGAGGTACCTCACTGGCTGCTCCGCCCGGCCAGAATGATCAAGGCCACCTTCGAGGCACCCGACAAGGCCTCCGCCTGGTACAGAGACCAGGTCAGCGACTTAAGCCCGTCCTTCCTCACCGACCACGACAAGGACTCGACCCGGCAGTCCGAGTGGTTCGCGGCAGCGGATGACCGGCTCAGCTGGGGCGGTGATGTCGTCGGCGGGTGGTACCTGCGAGGTACTGGTTTCGCCTCGGTGCAGGTCGTCGCATGCACCGCGAACCGCATCCGCCCGGCAATCCCCTGCCCGATGCGCTGACGGGTTCCGAGCGCCTGGACGGGCACATCGTGAGCCGCCCCGGTCGCTCATCCGCCGGACGCGGCGGACAGGAGCACGTCCACGAGTCTGTCCGCCGCGTCCGGCCGTCCGTGCGCCCGGGCCGCCTCTGCCATCCCCGCGCGCCGCGCCGGGTCGGTCAGGAGCGGCCCGAGTGCGTTCTGCAACCGGGCCGCAGTGACCTCTCCCTCCAGCGCGACGGCGGCGCCAGCGGCCTCGAGGTGCTGGGCGTTGTGCGCCTGTTCGTTCCCCGCCGAGGTGGCGAGTGGCACAAAGATCGCGGGCTTGCCGAGGGCGGTGAGCTCCGCGAGAGTGCCGGCACCGCTACGGGAGACCACGACGTCGGCGAGCGCCAGGACGTCAGGGAGCTCCGGGCCGACGAACCCGGTGAGGAAGTACCGGCCGGTGAGGTGCTGCGGGAGCCCGGCTGCGGTCGCGCGCAGGGCCTCGACGTTCGTCGGGCCGCACTGGTGAATGATGTTGGCTCGTTCCAGGAGCCACGGGAGGGCGTCCCGGATCACATCGTTGATCTGCTGTGCGCCTTGGGCGCCGCCGGTGACGTACAGCGTCGGGAGCCGCCGGTCGAAGCCGGCCAACCCGAGCCCGACGACCGCCTTCTCCGCGTGGCCGGCCAGCACTTCCGGCCGCACTGGGTTCCCGGTGACAACGGCCGCAGACCGTACAGCCTCCGGGAGGAGCGGGAGCGTCGACTCCGACGACACGGCGATCCGCGCCGCCGAACCGGCCAGCTTCCGGTTCGCCAGCCCGAGCCGCACGGTCTGCTCGTGCAGCACCAGCGGACGCTTGCACATCCGCGCCGCCAGCCCGGCCGGGACGGCGACGTACCCGCCGGTCGCGAGGACGACGTCCGGCCGGAAGTCCGACACGATCTTGCGGGCCTGAGCGACACCGAGCGGTACCCGCGCCATGTCCTTGACATTCGCCGGGCTGATCATCTTGAGCGGGTTCGCGGACCGGCGGATCTTGCCCGTCGCGACCGTCGTGAAGGCGATGCCCTCGGCCGGGGCGACGCGGGCCTCCAGCCCGTCAGGCGTGCCGATCCAGAGGACATCGAGCGCGCGGCGCTCGGCCGCCAGCCGGGCCTGCAACGCCCGAACCGCAGTCAAGGCAGGGTAGGTGTGGCCGCCAGTACCTCCGCCCGTGACGATGAGGCGGAAGGTACTCGGCAGACGGGAAGCTGGTTCGTTCACCCCGCGCACCCTACTGGCTCGACCGCAGCCCGGAGGACGATTCGAGCCGCGCGAGCGCTACTCGACCGGAATCCCGGGCTTGGATTTCGGCGGTATCGATTCCTCGGCGGTGCCCCTTGGGGCGCCGCCGTTTTCGTTGCCTGGAATCGTCAATCCACGGTGACCGCCCTCGCCGTAACGGGGGTTAGATCGCATAGGTGTTCATGTAGTACGAGCACATGAAAAGCCTTTAAGGACGGCTAATCTCTGGGATGTCATCGGATTGGCCTCTTGAGGTGGTTTGCGGGGAATCGCACACCTTGTGTGGCCGGAGTCGAAGGGAAGCGACGACATGTCAGCTCGCCGAATGCTCACCGGTACCTTCCTGGGGCTGGGAGCCCTGGCCCTGGCCGCCACGGCGGTCGCCCCGGCGGCCAACGCCGCGCCCGTCCCCGTGACGAGCCTCAACTGCGACGGCGATACCTACAAGTGCACGGCCAACCTGCGGTTCGGTGACGGAAGGTGGGTCGCGCAGTGGAATGTGAACGTATTCCACCAGAGCGCGGCGAGCCATCAGCGGGCCACCCGGTCGGCGGACGCGCCGCACATCGCCGCGGCCCCGGTCCCGGTCACGACCCTCACCTGTGACGGGGACACCTACAAGTGCACCGCCGGGCTGCAGTTCGGCGACGGCAGGTGGGTCGCCCAGTGGAACGCCAATGTGTTCCACCAGGCCGTGTCCCATGCCGTGTCCGCCGCGTCGGCGAAGACGGTCAAGGCGCCGCGGGAGGCCGCCGCCCCGGTGCCGGTGACCGCCCTGAACTGTGACGGGGACACCTACAAGTGCACGGCCAACCTGCGGTTCGGTGACGGCAGGTGGGTCGCCCAGTGGGATGCCAGCGTCTTCCACCAGAACTGACGCGCCACCAGCGGCGATCAAGGGCCCGGTGCGGACAACGCGCCGGGCCCGCTCGGTTGCCCGTCCTCGAACGCCACCGGCGCCTCGAAGGCCGCCCGGCGCGTGGCCCGGCGCAGTGCTCGCAGCACCGGTCCGCCGAGGGTGAGGGTGAGCGCCGTCGTGACCAGGGCGCGCGGCAGGTCCCAGCCCAGCGAGGTGGCCAGGCAGTACGCCACGAAGCGGGCCAGGTTCTCGCCGAGCGGGTCGCCGGGGACGTAGGAGATCCCCGAGGCCATGCCCTGCATCAGGGTCCAGCCCTGGAGGTTCATGACCGTTCCGTAGGCCACGGACGCCACCGCCCCGTACCCCGCGAGCAGCAGCGACTCCGCCCGGCCGCGCAGCCGGGCGGCGCCGGGGAGCAGCCCCGCGCCCATCGTCACCCAGCCCATCGCCAGCATCTGGAACGGCATCCACGGGCCCACCCCGCCCGTGAGCAGCGCGGACGCGAACATCGAGACGGCGCCGAGGACAAAGCCGAAACCGGGGCCCAGCACCCGTCCCGAGAGCACCATCAGGAAGAACATCGGCTCGATCCCGGCCGTCCCGGCGCCCAGCGGCCGCAGGGCCGCGCCCGCCGCCGCCAGTACCCCGAGCATCGCGACGGCCTTGGCGTCCAGACCGGTGTCCGCGATGGTGGCCACGACCACGGCCAGCAGGAGCGGGAGCAGCGCGGCGAACAGCCAGGGCGCGTCGGCGGCGTGGGTGGTGATCCCGGAGTCGCCCGGTGCGAACAGCGGCCAGCCGAAGGCGACGACACCGATCGCGGAGACGAGCGCGAGCGCCGCCACCGAGCGCGGGCCGAGGCGTATGGCCTTCGTCCCGCCGTCGCACTCCGGCTCCGTCCGGCGCGGTCCGCCCGGCGCTGTCCCGCTCATGGGGCCTCCTCCGGGGCCAGCGCCTCGCGTACCTGCGGCACCGTCAGCCACGGCAGCGGCGCCAGCACCTTGGCCACCTGCGGGGCGAAGGCGGGGGAGGAGACCACCACCTCCGCCGTGGGGCCGTCCGCGACCACCTCGCCCTCGGCCAGGATGACGACGCGGTGGGCGAGTTCGGCGGCGAGCTCCACATCGTGGGTGGCCAGTACGGTCGCGTGGCCGTCCGCGGCCAGCCCGCGTACCACCTGCACCAGGCGCGCCTTCGCCGCGTAGTCCAGCCCGCGCGTGGGCTCGTCGAGCAGCAGCAGCGGCGGGCGGGCGGTGAGGATGACGGACAGGGCCAGCGCCAGCCGCTGCCCCTCCGACAGGTCGCGCGGATGGGCGGTGTCCGCCACCTCCGGCAGCAGCCGGCCGACCAGCTCACGGCAGGTGCCGGGGGCCGCGCCCGCGTCCTGGTCGGCCGCCGCGCACTCGGCGGCGACGGTGTCCGCGTAGAGCAGATCGCGCGGCTCCTGCGGTACGAGGCCCACCTGGCGCAGCAGTTGGGCGGGGCGGGTGCGGTGCGGTACGACCCGGTCCGGGCCGACGCGCACCGAGCCCGAGGCGGGTTCGTGCAGCCCGACCAGGCTCGCCAGCAGCGTGGACTTGCCCGCGCCGTTGCGCCCCATCAGCGCCACCGTCTCGCCCGGCCGCACCGTCAGGTCCACCCCGCGCAGCGCCGCCACCCGGCCGTGGCGTACGGACAGCCGCGCCACCTCGCCCACCGGCCCGCCCGGCGGCGGATCGGCCACCGGCCGCGGGGTGAGCGGTGCGAGCCGTTCCCGCAGTGGCCCCGCCTTGCGGCGGGCGTCCCGTACCGACAGTGGCACCGGTGAGGGCCACCCCGCGAGGGCGCCCAGCGCCACCACGGGCGGCTGGACGGGCGACACCGGCAGCAGCTCGGCCGGTGCGCCGGTCAGCGGGGCGGCGCCGGGGGAGCGGAGCAGGATCATCTGGTCCGCGTACTGCGCCACCCGCTCGAGGCGGTGTTCGGCCATCAGGACCGTGGTGCCCAGGTCGTACACCAGCCGCTGGAGCACGGCCAGCACCTCCTCGGCCGCGGCCGGGTCCAGCGCGGAGGTCGGCTCGTCCAGCACGAGGACGCGCGGGTGGGTGGTGAGCACCGAGCCGATCGCCACGCGCTGCCGCTGCCCGCCGGAGAGCGTGGCGATGGGCCGGTCCCGCAGCTCGGCGAGGCCCAGCAGGTCCAGCGTCTCCTCGACCCGGCGGCGCATGGTGTCTGGGGCGATGCCGAGCGACTCCATGCCGTACGCCAGCTCGTCCTCGACGGTGTCGGTGACGAAGTGCGCGAGCGGATCCTGGCCCACGGTGCCGACGACGTCGGCGAGTTCGCGCGGCTTGTGGGTACGGGTGTCCCGGCCCGCGACGGTGACGCGGCCGCGCAGGGTGCCACCGGTGAAATGCGGTACGAGACCGGAGACGGCCCCGAGGAGTGTCGACTTACCGACTCCGGACGGGCCCACGAGCAGACACAGCTCGCCCTCGGGGACGGTCAGATCCACCCCCGCCAGCGCGGGCCGCGCCGCACCGTCGTAGTGGACCGAGACCTGCTCGAAGCGGATCACGGACTGGCCTCCTCGGCCCCGTCCTCGGCGCGCTCGTCCGCTCGCTCGCCGTGCGGGGTGTGTGTGGTGGGGGTGGGGTGGCTGTCGGGGTCGGGGTCGGGGTCGGGGTTGGGGGCTCGGGACGGCTCCGTGGCCGTGTCGCCGGGCTCGGGGCGTGGCTCGGTGGCGGGTCGGGTGCCGGTGTCCAGGGGGCCGGGGCGGTCCCGGGCTTGGGCCGGTCCGGCGGGGGGCTCGTCCGGCGGGGCCGGTGCACGGGGCATGCCCGGGGGTGGTTCCGTTGTCGCGTCGGCGGGCTGCGGGTGTCGCTCGATTGCGGGCCGGGTGCCGGTGCGCACGGGGTCTGCGCGCCCTCGGTCCCGGGCTTGGGCCGGTCCGGCGGGGGGCTCGTCCGGCGGGGCCGGTGTCGGTGCCGGGGAAGCGAAGGCCGGGAGCAGGCCCAGGAGCACGGCCGCCGCGGGCCACAGCGGCAGGGTCGGGGTGGTGAGCGGGACGACCGATGGCTGGAGGGCCTCCGGGGCGTGGGAGGCGGCGCGGATCATCAGGGCAGCGACCGCCGCCCCCGACCCCGCCACCAGCCACGCCCGCACGCCCCAGCGGTCCGGGCGGTAGCGGCTGCGCACCGAGCGGCGGCCGCCCAGCCACAGACCGCCGAGCGCGGCGGCGAGTCCGGCGAGCAGCAGCGGCAGACCGTAGTCCGCGCCCTCGGCCGCGAGCAGGCCGTACGTACCGCAGCAGACGCCGAGCAGCCCGCCCAGCGTCAGCGCGGTGGTGGTACGGGCGACGGCGGGCGGGACCTGGGCGGTGCGGCCGTAGCCGCGCGCGTCCATCGCCGCCGCCAGGGCCACGGAGCGTTCCAACGCGCCCTCCAGCACCGGCAGTCCGACCTGGAGCAGGGCCTTCACCCCGCGGTCGGGGCGGCCGCGCAGCCTGCGGGCGGAGCGCAGCCGAGTCACGTCGGCCACCAGATGGGGTGCGAAGGTCATCGCCACCACGACCGCGACCCCGGCCTCGTAGAGCGCGCCGGGCAGCGACTTGAGCAGCCGCGCCGGGCTGGCGAGGGCGTTCGCGGCGCCGACGCAGATCAGCAGGGTGGCCAGCCGCAGCCCGTCGTACAGCGCGAACACCAGCCCCTCGGCCGACACCCGGCCCCCGATGCGCACGCCCTGCGCCCAGTGGGGCAGCGGGACTTCGGGGAGCGTGAAGAGCACCCGCGTCCCGGGGATCGGCGAGCCGAAGAAGACCGCGAAGAACAGCCGGATGGCCAGCACGACGAGACCGAGCTTGAGGAACGCGGTGTACGCGCGGGCCCATGGCGCGTCCGTGCGGCGCACGGCCACCACATAGCCCGCGACCGCGATCAACAGCCCGAGTAGCAGCGGGTTGGTGGTCCGGGACGCGGCCGTGGCCAGCCCGAGCGCCCACAGCCACCAGGCCCCGGCGTGCAGGGCGCCTGTGCCGCGCGGGGTGCCGGCTGGCGGCCGGAAGCGGAATCCGGTGCGGAGTCGGGTGCGGAACCCGGCGCCGAACCGGGTGCGGAACCCGGCGCCGAATCGGGTGCGGAACCCGGCGCCGGGGCGGCGCGGAGCCGTGGCCGGGGCGGTGGTGCGCGGTGGCATGGCGGTCTTCCGTGCGCTCATACGCGGCGGCGGCGCGCCTGCCAGACCGCCGCGGCGCCGAGCAGGACGACGGCGGTGAGCCCGCCGATCAGCCCGGCCGAGGGGCCCGAGCCGCCGTTGTCCGCCTTGCCGCCGTCACCCTTCGGGGCGGCGTGGGCGTCCACGGAGGTGCTCACCTTGTCCCCGCAGCCCGTCTCCGGATAGCCGGAGATGGCGCACAGCAGCGCGGCGGAGTTGTAGCGCAGCGGCTTCGCGACGGCGGCGAGCGCCTCCCCGGCGGACGCGTCCTCGCCGACCCGTGCGCACTCGGCGCGGGGCGCGGGTGGCGTCCGGCGGTCGGGTGCGTCGGTGGCCGTACCGAAGTCGATGACCACCGCGACCCGCTTGGTGCCGTCCGTGGCCGGGGTGTCGGCGCAGACGGCGGCGAAATCGGCCATGCCGCGTGGCCGGGTGGCGTCGTCCGAGTCCTCGCTGACCGCGAAGCGGAAGCCGATCATGTCGCCATCGCCGGGCCGCGCCGAGGAGGGTCCCTGGGCGGCATAGCTCCAGCCGCCGCCGTCCCCGCCCCGCTGCCAGAACGACCAGTAGCGATACCCGTCGGCGGCCTGCGCGGGCGCCGCGCCGAACATCGCGAACAGGGCGACGACGGGCAGCACCAAGGCGACGGCGGCCGACGACGCCCGGACCGCGCGCCCGCACCAGGCGAGAGGCGCACGGGTGCGCGGGGCGGAAGCCGCGTCCGCGCGCGGGGCCTGGGCCGCGCGGGCGGAGGGTGCCGGTGCCGAGGAGGCGTACCGGACCCGTGCCGTGCGGGCGGGCGGTGCCGGTGCCGGTGTCGAGGAGGCGTTCCGGGCCTGGGCCGCGCGGGCGGAGGGTGCCGGTGCCGGTGCCGGTGCCGGTGCCGGTGCCTGTGCCTGTGCCTGTGCCTGTGCCTGTGCCTGTGCCGAGGAGGCGTACCGGACCTGGGCCGCGCGGGCGGAGGGTGCCGGTGCCGGTGCCGAGGAGGCGTACCGGGTCCGTGCCGCGCGGGCGGGCGGTGCTGGTGTCGAGGAGGGGTACCGGGTCCGTGTCGCGCGGGCGGAGAGTGCCGGTGCCGAGGAGGCGTACAGGACCCGTGCCGCGCGAGTGCGCGAGACCGGAGCCGCCTCGGTGCGGACCGGTGTCACATATGTACGCGGGCTCAAAGCTGCCGCCTCTTCCGGCCGCTCAGGAGGAAGCCGATGCCCATGCCGGCGACCGCGCAGACGCCGACCGTCCACCAGACGCCGCCGACCCCGCCGTCGTCGTCCTTCTTCTCCTCGCTCTTGCCGTTCCCGTCCGACTCCGGGCCCTGGGCCGCCGCCTCGGGCTTCGGGCCGGTGGCGTTGAGCTGCTTGACGAGGTCGGCGCCGCCGAAGTCGCGGGGGTTGGCGCCGGCCGCGTGGGCCGCGAGGATCAGTTTGGCGAGGGCGCCCGGGTCGCCCTTGGCCCAGGCCGCCGCGCCGCTGTCCTTGCCCTGGAGCCACTGGAGGGGCTTGCCCGCGGCCGCGCTGTGCTCCCCGGCCGCGAGGGCCACCACCGCGTCGGCCGTGCCGCCGAAGTCGGGCTGGTCCTTGGCGCCGGGCATCGCGGACTTGAGGTGCATATCGGTGTCGGACATGACGCGGGTGAGGTGGGCCAGGGCGGCCTCGGCGGCGTCCTTCGGGGTGTCGGCCCCGTCCGTCCCCTTTCCGCAGCGCAGCGGCTTCGGCTCGGCGCCGCTGTCCTTGCCGACGGTCTCGAAGACGAAGCCCTTGCCCCGCGCGGCCAGCGCCGCGCTCGCCGTGGCCAGCTCGTTGGCGACGGGCTTGCCCTTGGCCGCGGTGTACGCGAACGCGCCGCGCTCCTCCGCCTTCGCCGAGCAGCCCAGTTGCAGGCCGAGCAGTGCGTCGTACGGGGTCTTGCCGCCCTTGCCCGAGGCCCCCTTGCCCGAAGCCCCCTTGCCCGAGGCCGACGCCACCTTCGCCGGGTCCTGGCCGGTGGCGGCGATGGCCCCGATCGCCGCCGCGGTGGAGTTGGCGTCGCTCGGGCCGCCCGGGTTCATGCCCCAGCCGCCGTCCTCGTTCTGGTGGCGCTTCAGCCAGCCGATGCCCTTCTCCACGGTGCCCGAGCGGCCGCCCACCGCGGCCAGCGCCTGGACCGCCGCCGCCGTCGCGTCCGTGAACTCGCCCTTCTTCGGGTCGCACGCCTTGGACGTGTCCGCGCGGTACGCCGCGAAGCCGCCGTCCGCGCAGCCCTGCCCGGTCAGCCAGTCGATGGCCGACTTCGCCGGGGTGACCCCCACCGCGTCCTGGGCGAGCAGCGCCAGCGACTGCCGCCACACCCCGTCGAACTTCGGGTCCTTGGCGCCGTAGAGCCCCTTGGCACGCCCGTCCTGGCCGTCGTCGGCCACGGCGGCGGGCGCGGCGGCCGCGCCCAGTGCGGCGCAGAGGGAAAGAGCCGCCACGCTGCGGCGAATGTTCATGGCTGTGGTGCCTCTCGGTCGGTGGACGGGCGCACGCAGCCGCGCACGGCCGTCCAGCCGCGCCGCACGCGGAACGCTCCGCGGCACGCCTGGCACCCGGCTCAGCTCCGCATACCTCGACGGTGCCGCCACCGGTCGTCCGGCGGCGGGAGCCTGCGTCGTCGCGCCCGCCCGGGTGTTCCGGCTCGTACGCCCCGCGGGGCGCGCTCACGGTTGCGGGTCAGCGCCGGAATCACACCGGCTTCCCCCGATCGGACGCGTATGAAGTTTACGGACAGCTTATCCGCCGACTTGTCGGGCGCCCTCAGCCGCCCACCGCTCACGGTCCCCGGAACGACTGTCGTCCCGGACGACCGCGAGACAGCGCGTCGTCGTGCCGTCCTCCTCCTCGATATCACGGCGGTGCGCGAAGCCGAGCCGGGTGAGCAGGGCCAGCGACGCCTCGTTGGCCGCCATCACCGTGGCGTGCACCTCGCCCAGCCCGAGCGCGCCGAAGCCGTGGCCGACGATCGCCTCGGTCAACTCGGTCCCCAGACCGCGCCCCCACGCCTCCGGCGCCAGCGCGTAGACGATCTCGTGGCCGCCGACGACCTCGGTCGACTTGATCTCGGCGTGGCCGACGTACCGGCCGCCCTCGCGGACGGCCCACACGTCGAACAGCCGCCGGGCGTAGACCTTGGTGAAGATCCGCCCGAACAGCGCCCGGTCCTCGGCCTCCGTGGCGAGCCTTCCGTCCCCCAGCCAGCGGCACACCCGCCGGTCCTGGAACAGCGCGACGAAGGAGTCCTCGTCCTCGGGCCGGTACGGCTCGAGGAGCAGGCGCGCGGTGCGCAGCGTCGGGGTCATGCGCCGCGACGCTACGCGGCCGGGCGCCACCCGGCAATCCGACAACCCAGGCCCGGGAGCTTTCGCTATCCGCGGCGCCACCACTGGGCCAGGGACTTCCACCAGCGGCGCCTGGCCTCGTGCTCGGCGCCGGATTCGGGCTCCGGCCGCGGCTCCGGGGTGGCGGGCGCGGTGTCCGGGGTCTCGCCGGAGCCGTCGGAACCGTCGTCCGGGGCGTCCGCGCGGGCGACGGCGGGCGTCCTGCCCACGGCCCCCGAGATGGCCGCGGTCGCCGCCGCCGCCATCTCGGCAAGTGCCTCATCGGACTTGGCGGCGGTCCGGGGGAAGCGCACCGGCAGCGCGGCCAGGGCCCGGTGGAAGGGGCCGGGCCGCCACTCCAACTCATCGGCGGGAACGGCCAGTTCGATATCGGGCAGGCGGTCGAGCAGCTTCTCGATGGCGACGGAGGCGATCAGCTGGGCCGGGTCCTTCGCGGGGCAGGTGTGCGGGCCCGCGCTCCACGCCAAGTGGGCCCGGTTGCCGCGCCGGTTCGACAGCAGGTACGGGTCGTTGTTGGCGGCCGCCAGGCTGATGACGACGGGGTCGCCCTTGGACAGCCGGTGTCCGTCGACCGTGGTGGCATGGCGCGGGTAGTGGACGCAGAAGTTGGCCAGCGGCGGGTCCTTCCACAGGACCTCGTTGAGCGCGTCCTCGATCAGCATGGTGCCGCCCGCGAGATCGCCCCGGAACCGTTCGTCGGACAGCAGGAGCAACAGCCCGTTGCAGATCAGGTTCTGCTGGGGCTGGGTGCCCGCGCCGACGAGGACGACGATCTGGTGGATCAGCTCCTCGTCGGTGAGCTCGGCGGGGTGGGCGATCAGCCAGGACGTCATGTCCGGGCCCGGGTTCTCCCGCTTGAGGGCGACGAGCTGGAAGAGGGTCTCCGCGAGCAGCGCGTTGGCCTGCTCGGAGTCCGCGGTGACGTCGAAGAGCGCCGAGAGCGCCCGGACCAGCTTGTCGCTCAGCTCGGGCGGGCAGCCGAAGAGCTGGTTGAAGACGAGCAGGGGGAGCCGGGCGGAGTACTCCTTGAGCAGATCGGCCTCGCCCTTGGGGCCGAAGAGGTCGATCAGGAAGTCGGCGCTCCGCTCCACGTAGCGGCGCAGCGCGTGGATGTCCAGGCGGTCGAGGGTGTCGGAGATCGCCGAACGCAGCCGGTGGTGCTCCTCGCCGTCGCTGCACAGCGCGTTCGGCCGGTACATCATCATCGGCACCACGGGGTTGTCCATGGGGATGGTGCCGTCGGTGAGCGCCTGCCAGTGGCGTGCGTCCTTGGAGAAGGTCTCGGGGCCGCGCAGGATGTCCAGCGCGGTCTGATAGCTGGTGACGAGCGAGACGGGGACGCCGGGAGCCAGCTCCACGGGCGCGATCCGCCCGTGTGCCCGCAGACGGGCGTAGGTGGCGGACGGGTTGGCCGCGAACTCGGGGCCGTGCAGCGACTCGAGCCCTTGCCCGGCCGGGGCCTGACCGGAGTGTGCGGGGCAGCCCGGGGGTGGCGTCGGGGCGGCCGTCGGAGTCGGGTCGGAATCGCGGATGGGGCTCGTCACGCATGCTCCTGCTGATACGGCTGTCACGGGGGATGTGCGCGTGTGTGCGCCAGGCCGGGTAAGGCTAGCTTCCGGTTCGTCGGACCGGCACCCCATACGTCACTCAAATCGCTTGGTACATCACCGGATTGCTACCCGGCACCGCTTCCGCCCTGCCCAGCTTCACCAGTCGGCGCAGATGGGCCTCCGCCTCCGAGACCGCGATATTGCGGGAGCCGAAGGGGATCTGCGCCCACGGGCGGTTCCACTCCATGGCCTCGGCCAGCCGCCACGGGGTGAGCGGGGTGGTGAGCAGCGCCAGCAGCCCGGCCAGCCGCTCCTCATGGTGGTCCAGCAGCGCGCGCACCCGCGCCGGGGCGTCGGTGAAGGCGTACTGATGGGCTGGGAGCACCTCGGCCGGGGCGAGCGCGGCGACGCGTTCGAGGGAGTCGAGGTAGTCGCCGAGCGGGTCGGTGACGGTCATGTCGTCGGGGTCCTCGTAGAGCCCGATATGGGGGGTGATCTCGGGGAGCAGATGGTCCCCGGAGAACAGCCGGCCGTGGCCGGGCAGGCCCTCCCCGGCCGCCGGATGGGCCTCTTCGAGGTGGAGGCAGACATGGCCGGGGGTGTGGCCGGGGGTCCAGATGGCTTGCAGCCGGCGGCCCGCCAGATCGAGGAGTTCACCGGGGACGATCTCGCGGTCGGGGAGCGCGGCCCGCTGCCCCGGGAGGTTCGTACGGCCGGAGGCGCGGGTGGCGCGCAGCGGGGCCAGATGCTCCTCGGGCGCCCCGGCCGCGGCCAGCTTCTCCTCCAGATAGTCCAGCCAGCGGGAGGGCTCGGCCTCACGGGTGCGCCGGACGACCTGGGCGTCGGCGGTGTGCATGGCGATCCACGCCCCGGACGCCTCCCGCACCTGGCCGGAGAGCCCGTGGTGGTCGGGGTGGTGATGGGTGACGAGGACGCCGTGCACATCGGTGACGGAGGCGCCGCACGCGGCGAGCCCGGCGGTGAGGGTGTCCCAGGCCGTGGGGTCGTCCCAGCCGGTGTCGATCAGGACGGGGCCGCGATCGGTGTCGAGGAGGTGGACCAGGGTGTGCCCGAGCGGGTTGTCGGGGATCGGGACCGGGATGCTCCACACTCCACCGCCATGGTCGGTCACCCGCGTCACCTGCGCCATCGGCTCCCCCTCTCCTCGACACAAGCATTGCCCACTATAGCTAGAACTGGTATCAGTTCTGATGCCGCGTCAGATATTCGACGTGGTACGTACCCGTACCCCCTCAGTCATCGGCCGGAAGGCATCAGCGATGGACGACCTCATCGAGCACGGGCAGCTCTTCATCGGCGGCGCGCTGGCCGATCCGGCGGGCGAGGACACCATCGAGGTCGTATCGCCGCACACCGAGCGGGTCATCGGCCGGGTGCCGCACGCCTCCCGCGCCGATGTGGACCGGGCGGTCGCGGCGGCGCGGACGGCGTTCGACGAGGGCCCCTGGGCGGGGACGAGCCTGGACGAGCGGATCGCGGTGGTCACCCGGATCAAGGACGCCATCGCCGTACGCCATGAGGAGATCGCCCGGGTCATCAGCGCGCAGAACGGCTCCCCGTACTCCTGGAGCGTCCTCGCCCAGGCGCTCGGCGCGATGATGGTGTGGGACGCGGCCATCACCGTGGCCCGCGACTTCGTCTACGAGGAGCGGCGGGCCGGGGTGCTCGGGCCGCTGCTGGTGCGGCGGGAGCCGGTCGGGGTGGTCGCGGCCGTGGTGCCGTGGAACGTACCGCAGTTCGTGGCGGCCGCGAAGCTGGCGCCCGCGCTGCTCGCGGGGTGTTCGGTGATCCTCAAGCCGTCGCCCGAGACGCCGCTGGACTCCTACATCCTGGCGGAGATCGCGGCCGAGGCGGGGCTGCCCGAGGGGGTGCTGTCGATCCTTCCGGCCGACCGCGAGGTCAGCGAGTACCTGGTCGGCCACCCGGGTGTGGACAAGGTGTCGTTCACCGGCTCGGTCGCGGCCGGCAAGCGGGTGATGGAGGTGGCCTCGCGTCAACTGACCCGGGTCACGCTGGAGCTGGGCGGCAAGTCGGCCGCGGTGATCCTGCCGGACGCGGACCTGGCGGCGGCCGTCGCCGGGATCGTGCCCAACGCCTGGATGAACAACGGACAGGCGTGTGTGGCCCAGACCCGGATCCTCGCGCCGCGCGCCCGCTACGACGAGATCGCCGAACGGTTCGCTGCCGCCGCCTCCGCCCTGGTCGTGGGCGACCCGCTGGATCCGGCCACTCAGGTCGGGCCGCTGGTGGCGCGGCGTCAGCAGCGGCGGTCGCTGGACTACATCGCGCTGGGGCAGCGGGAGGGCGCCAAGGTGCTGACCGGCGGCGGCCGTCCGGAGGCCCAGCGGACCGGCTGGTACGTGGAGCCCACGCTCTTCGGCGACGTCGGCAACGACATGCGGATCGCCCGTGAGGAGATCTTCGGCCCGGTGATCTGTCTGCTGCCGTACGGGGACGAGGAGGAGGCGGCCCGGATCGCCAATGACTCCGAGTACGGACTGTCCGGCTCCGTCTGGACGGCGGACGTCGGGCACGGCATCGACTTCGCACGGCGCGTCCGCACCGGCACCTACTCGGTCAACACCTTCAGCCTCGACATGCTCGGGCCGTTCGGCGGCTACAAGAACTCCGGTCTGGGCAGGGAGTTCGGCCCGGAGGGGTTCTCCGCGTATCTGGAGCACAAGATGATCCACCTGCCCCAGGGCTGGGACGGGGAGCCGAGCTGATGGGGGACCGCTGGCGGATCGAGGTGGACCGCGGCGTGTGCATCGGCTCGGGGATGTGCGTGAGCACCGCCCCCGGCGGCTTCCGGCTCGACGGGGCGCGGCAGTCGCATCCGGTCGAGACGGAGGCCGACGCCTCCGAGGCGGTGCTCGCGGCGGCCGAGGGCTGCCCGGTCGAGGCGATCGCCATCCGGCTGTCGGAAACCGGTGAGCAGGTCTTTCCCCCCGACGAGTAGCTCTCCTGGCCGCCGCCCGCCGGGGCAGCGGCCCTCGTGCCTCGGTTTCAGACCCAGCCCTCGCACTGCGATATCCGTATGGCGTCCACGCGGTTGCGCGCCCCGGTCTTCCGGGTGATCGCGGCCAGGTAGTTGCGGATCGTCCCGGTGGACAGGTGCAGCGTACGGGCGATCTCCGGTATGGAGGCGCCGTCGGCGGCCAGTGACAGCACCCCTAACTCCCGCTCGGTCAGCGGGATCTTGGCCGCCTGGAGGAAGCCATAGCCGAGCGCGTCGTCCACGTACCGCTCCTTCCTCGCCACCTGGCGTATGGCCTCGACCAGCCGTTGCGGCGGTGCGTCCTTGTCCACGTAGCCGAGCGCGCGGGCCTCGTGCGCGCGGCGCAGTGGGCCCGGCCGCTCCGAGTTGACGAGCACCAGCAGTCCGCAGTCCCCGCCCTCCCCAGAGGCGGATGCCACGAACTTCCCCCACTCGCCCTTCCGTGCCGCCTTGTCGGCCGCCGGGCTGTCCGTGTCCACCACGCACACCTGCGGCTGTAGGGAACGGGCTCTGCTACGCGCGTCGCGCCAGGAGCACGCGGCCGCCTCGATGTCTGGTTCGGCCCCTATCACGGATGCCAGGGCCGATCTCAGCAATCCTGACTCGTGTACCAGAAGTAACCGGATCACGAACTTCTCCACCCCCCACGATGCGGTTCTCTCGTCGCGCGCCGTTGTCGCTCTGTCGCGCGCCGTTCATGAATACCGGGATTGGGCAGGGCGTGAACGCGGAATTTGAGCCAATGGGGGGCGCAAGGGCGCACAAACCCCTTCCAGAAGCTCGAAGGGGCGCAGGAATTGGCGTGCGCGCCCCTGTTGTGCCGGCCGTCCGGCGTGCCGTCCGTCCGGCGTGCCGTCCGTCCTGTGTGCCGTCCGCTCGGCTATCGGGCCGGGGTCGGGGCGGTGAGGTCGATCAGACGGCAGACGGTCTCGATGTCGATCTTCACCTGGGCGATCGAGGCACGCCCCGAGAGCCAGGTGATCAGCGCCGAATGCCAGGTGTGCTCGATGACGCGGACCGCCGAGAGCTGCTCGGCCGTCGGGGCCTCGGCCAGGCCCATCGCGTCGAGGATGATCGCGGTGGTGAGCCGGGAGACCGTGTCCACCTCCGGGCTGACCGACCGGTCGGCGAAGGTGAGCGCGCGCACCATCGCGTCGGCCAGGTGGGGTTCGCGCTGGAGCGCCCGGAAGGCGCGCATCAGCGTCTGGGCGACCCGGGCGGCCGGCTCCTCCTCGGTCGGCGGCCGCTTGCGCAGCGTCTCGTGCATGTGCTGGAGCTGATCCTGCATCGTGGCGACCAGCAGATGGACCTTGGAGGGGAAGTAGCGGTAGAGGGTGCCGAGCGCCACCCCGGAGTTCTCCGCGACCTCGCGCATCTGGACCGCGTCGAAGCCGCCTCGGCTGGCCAGCCGGGCGCTGGCGTGCAGGATGCGCCGGCGGCGCGCCTCCTGCCGCTCGGTCAGCTGGAGAGCGGCCGGCTTGACTTCTGCGGTCATCTGTCCCACTTCGAATGTGTTGCGTCTGCGGGTCGGCGACAAGCGGACATCGTGCATGATGGCAGGACCGTCCCGGGCCTGCGAGTCACTGGAACTCGTTCTAGGCTAGCGCGGGTCCTTCGTGAAGCACCCGTGTCCGCGCAGTTGGGGCAGGTTGCTGCCGGGCGGCCTCCGTGGTCGCGCCGGTGAGGGCGCACCCGGTGCACACCCCCGTCGTCAACTTCTCCTCAGGTCCCGGCTACCGAGTGGTAGGGATCACCTGCCCCGGCCCTGGAGCGGTCGTCCGGGGCAGGTATCTTCGTGAGTCCTCAGGGGATGCGTTAGTGAAACTTGTTCTAGATAAACGGAAGCGGATACGCTCCCGCTGAACTGCACCAAGGAGGGGGCGCGAGTGACCGCAGAGGCCGCGCAGGAGACCGGGGCCGACCCGCTTCGAGCAGCACCCCCCACCGCCACCGAGGAACGGCCGCTGCGCATCGCGCTGCTCAGCTACAAGGGGAATCCGTTCTGCGGGGGCCAGGGCGTCTACGTACGCCATCTCTCCCGCGAACTCGCCCGGCTCGGCCACACCGTCGAGGTCATCGGCGCCCAGCCGTATCCGGTGCTCGACGCCGGGGAGGGCGTCACCCTCACCGAGCTGCCCAGCCTGGACCTCTACCGCCAGCCCGATCCGTTCCGCACCCCCCGGCGGGAGGAGTTCCGGGACTGGATCGACGCCCTGGAGGTCTCCACCATGTGGACCGGCGGCTTCCCCGAGCCGCTCACCTTCAGCCTGCGCGCCCGCCGCCATCTGGCGGCGCGCCCCGGCCAGTTCGACGTCGTCCACGACAACCAGACCCTGGGCTACGGGCTGCTGGGCCTGGAGAGGCTCGGCTTCCCGCTGGTGACCACCATCCACCACCCGATCACCGTCGACCGGCAGCTGGAGCTGGACGCCGCCGACGGCTGGAAGCGCCGGTTCTCCGTGCGCCGCTGGTACGGCTTCACCCGGATGCAGAAGCGGGTGGCCCGGCGGCTGCCCTCGGTGCTCACCGTCTCCGGCTCCTCCCGCCGGGAGATCGTGGCGGACCTCGGGGTGCGGCCGGACCGGATCCACGTGGTGCACATCGGCGCGGACACCGGCCTGTTCTCGCCCGATCCCGCCGTCCCGGAGACTCCCGGCCGCATCGTCACCACCTCCAGCGCGGATGTGCCGCTCAAGGGGCTGGTGTATCTGGTCGAGGCACTCGCCAAGGTCCGTACCGAGAACCCAGAGGCGCATCTGGTCGTCGTCGGCAAGCGGCCCCAGGAGGGGCCGGTGGCCGTCGCCATGGCGCGCCACGGGCTCGAGGACGCCGTCGAGTTCGTCAAGGGCATCAGCGACGCCGAACTGGTGGACCTGGTGCGCGGCGCCCAGATCGCCTGTGTGCCCTCGCTGTACGAGGGGTTCTCGCTGCCCGCCGCCGAGGCCATGGCCACCGGCACCCCGCTGGTGGCCACCACCGGTGGCGCGATACCCGAGGTCGCCGGGGCCGACGGCGACACCTGCCTGGCCGTACCGCCCGGCGACGCCGACGCGCTCGCCGCGGCCCTGACCCGGCTGCTGGGCGACGCCGACCTCAGACGGCGGCTGGGCGCGGCGGGCCGGGACCGGGTGCTGCGGCGCTTCACCTGGGAGCAGGCCGCGCGCGGCACCGTGGAGCAGTACCGACAGGCCATCGGCGCCGCCGCGCGGACCGCCGCCCGCCGCTGAGCCGCCGCCTCTCCCACTTCCGACACCTCCCGCCTCCCGACCTCTTCCCGCCTCCCGACCTCTTCCCGCCTCACGAATCCGCCGGACGAAAGCAGACCCCCGTGCTGACCGTCGATTTCTCCCGCTTCCCCCTCGCCCCCGGCGATCGCGTCCTCGATCTGGGCTGTGGCGCCGGACGGCACGCCTTCGAGTGCTACCGGCGCGGCGCCCAGGTCGTGGCGCTCGACCGCAACGGCGAGGAGATACGCGAGGTGGCCAAGTGGTTCGCCGCCATGAAGGAGGCCGGTGAGGCCCCGGCGGGCGCCACCGCCACCGCCATGGAGGGCGACGCCCTCGCCCTGCCCTTCCCCGACGACAGCTTCGACGTCGTCATCATCTCCGAGGTGATGGAGCACATACCCGACGACAAGGGCGTGCTCGCCGAGATGGTGCGGGTGCTCAAGGCCGGCGGCCGGATCGCCGTCACCGTGCCGCGCTACGGCCCGGAGAAGGTCTGCTGGGCGCTCTCGGACGCCTACCACGAGGTCGAGGGCGGCCATATCCGCATCTACCGCGCCGATGAGCTGCTGGAGAGGATGCGCGAGGCCGGGCTGCGGCCCTACGGCACCCACCACGCCCATGCGCTGCACAGCCCCTACTGGTGGCTCAAGTGCGCCTTCGGAGTGGACAACGACAAGGCGCTGCCGGTGCGCGCGTACCACCAGCTGCTGGTGTGGGACATCATGAAGAAGCCGCTGGCCACGCGGCTCGCCGAGCGCGCCCTGAACCCCGTCATCGGCAAGAGCTTCGTGGCGTACGCGACCAAGCCCCACGCCCCGCGTGAGGAGCGGGCGTGACGGCGCTCGGACCGCGCCCCGGCCCCCGCACCGAACGGCTCGCGCTGCCCGGGGTGCTCAGCCCCGAGCAGGTGCTGCGCACGGTCGAGGGCATCGCCGCCGTCCAGCGCGCGGACGGCGCCATACCGTGGTTCCGCGGCCACCACCTCGACCCCTGGGACCACATCGAGTCCGCGATGGCGCTGGACGCGGCGGGCGAGCACGAGCGCGCCACGGCCGCCTACCGCTGGCTGGCCCGGCACCAGAACCCCGACGGCTCCTGGTACGCGGCCTACCCCGACACCCCGGACGGCGTCGCCGCCACCGACCCCACTGACCGCGGCCGGGAGTCCAACTTCTGCGCCTACGTGGCCGTCGGCGCCTGGCACCACTACCTCTCCACGGGCGACGACGCCTTCCTCGATGGCATTTGGCCCACCGTCTTCGCCGCCGTCGAGTTCGTGCTCGGGCTCCAGCAGAGCGGCGGTCAGATCGGCTGGCGGCACCGCGCCGACGGCACCGTGGACTCCGACGCCCTGCTGACCGGCTCCTCCTCCGTCTACCAGGCGCTGCGCTGTGCGCTGGCCATCGCGGAGCACCGCGAGGAGCCCCAGCCCGACTGGGAGCTGTCGGCCGGGCTGCTCGGCCACGCCATACGCCACCACCCCGAGCGGTTCCTGGACAAGCACCGCTACTCGATGGACTGGTACTACCCGGTCCTCGGCGGCGCGGTCACCGGCGCCGCCGCCAAGGAGCGCATCGAGGAGGGCTGGGACCGCTTCGTGGTCCCCGGGCTCGGGGTGCGCTGTGTCTCGCCCAACCCTTGGGTCACCGGCGGCGAGAGCTGCGAACTGGCGCTCGCGCTCTGGGTGATGGGGGAGTCCGACCGCGCGGTGGACATCCTGCGCTGGATCCAGCCGACGCTGCGCGCCGAGGACGGCATGTACTGGACCGGCTACGTGTTCGAGGACGACGCGGTCTGGCCGGAGGAGCGCACGACGTGGACGGCCGGGTCGTTGCTGCTTGCCGTGGCGGCGCTGGGTGGGGACGAGGCGACGACGGCCGTCTTCGGGGGCGAGGGGCTGCCGCGGGGCTTGGACTCGGACTGCTGCGGCTAGTGCCGCATCAGTCAAGGTTTGCCCCGCTCGCCGCCCTGGCACGGCCATCTGCGGCGTTGCCGAACCGACCGAGTAGGCCCACTACGAGGCCGATTCGGCGCCTTGCAGCTGACCGCACCAGGACGCCTCGCTACCGGGCAAACCTTGGCTGACGCGGCACTAGGGAGCGGCTGGCGGTTCGTGCCGCCCGCGGCGGGCTGTTCCCCTACTCGCCCCTTCCCACAACCGGGGCTCCGCCCCAGGCCCCGGAGGTCCGGGTGCGAAGCCCGTGCCACGCGGCGGGCACCCCGTAAGCCGGGTCTGCCGGGTGCTGCGCCTTGGCCGTGACCAGGGGGCCTCGGCGCCTGCGCCGGGCCTTTCCCCGCCCCGCCCCTTCCCGAAACTGGGGCTGAAGCCCCAGGTCCCGAGGTGGTGCCCCACCATGCCGTCGATCGTCCGCGACGCCGTCGTGGCTGATCGCGCGGTTCCCCGCGCCCCTTCGGGGCGCGCACCCGGCCGTGGCCTACGGGTGTCCGGCGGAGCCATCGGCGGACTTTCGCCGATGGCTCCGCCGCGTGGGCGCGACCAGCCACGACGGTGTCGCGGGCGATCGGCGGCAGATCGGGGCACTTCCAGTGGAGCTCGCGGCTCTGGCGCGTGGCAGGGGCTTCGCCCCTTGCGCCCGGGGGCTGGGGCTTCAGCCCCAGTTGTGGGAAGGGGCGGGGAGGGGAACAGCCCGCCGCAGGCGCCACGTACCGTCGGACGCCCGCTAGCCGCGGCGGAGCCGCCCCGCGATGGCGTGGCCGATGAAGAGGTACACCACGGCCGGGAGGCCGTAGTTGAGGACGGTCCGGAGCCAGTCCGTGTCCATCGTGAAGAGGTCATGGGACCAGCTCGCGAGCCAGCTCGCCGCGTCATGGACCACCGTGACGAGGTCGTTGGCGCGATTGGCGTCGAGAAGGGCGAACAGGATCCAGAGGCCGAGGATGACGGCCATGACGTCCGCGACGACCGCCACGACGGTCGCCGCCTGGTTGCTTCCGTGGCGATAACTTCGTGACATGCCTCACGTGTTGCCCGGCGGAGCGAAGCCAAACCAAGCCCGGCCGCACACCCGTACGACGCGGGTCAGCCCGTGCTTCAGCCCGCCAGCTCGGCCAGCACCCGCAGCGTCTCGAGGTCCGGCGCCAGCGCCAGCAGATCCGTGATCGGGCCCTTGCGCCACAACTCCAGCCGCTCCGCGATCCGCTCACGCGGCCCGACCAGCGAGATCTCATCGGCGAAGGCGTCCGGCACGGCCTCGATCGCCTCCCCCCGCCGACCCGCCAGGAACAGCTCCTGCACCCGGCGCGCCTCGGCCTCGTAGCCGAAGCGGGCCATCAGATCGGCGTGGAAGTTCCGGGCCGCGTGGCCCATTCCGCCGATGTAGAAGCCGAGCATCGCCTTGACCGGCTTCAGCCCCTCCGCCACATCGGCGCACACCCGCACCTGTGTCATCGGCGCCACCATGAAGCCGTCCCGGGCCTCGGTCAGCGCCTCCCCGTAGAGCTCCGGCGCGCGCGACGGCGACCAGTACAGCGGCAGCCAGCCGTCGGCGATGCGCACGGTCTGGGCGATGTTCTTGGGCCCCTCCGCGCCGAGCAGCACCGGGAGGCCGGCACGCAGCGGGTGGACGATGGACTTGAGGGGTTTGCCAAGGCCGGTGGCGTCAGGTCCGGCGTAGGGGTGGGGGTGGTAGCGCCCGTCGAGCCGCACCGGCGCCTCGCGGCTCAGCACCTGCCGGATGACCTCGACATACTCCCGGGTTGCCGTCAGCGGGCTCTTGGGGAACGGGCGTCCGTACCAGCCCTCGACCACCTGCGGTCCGGACAGCCCCAGCCCCAGCATCATCCGGCCGCCGGAGAGATGGTCCAGGGTGAGCGCCTGCATGGCGGTGGCGGTGGGGGTGCGGGCGGCCATCTGCGCCACCGCCGTGCCGAGCGCGATCCGGGTGGTGTGGGCGGCGAGCCAGGTGAGCGGGGTGAAGGCGTCCGAACCCCAGGACTCGGCGGTCCACACCGAGTGGTAACCCAGCCGCTCCGCCTCCCGGGCGAGTTCCAGATGGTGGGGGTCGGGGCCGCGGCCCCAGTAGCCGAGCGCCAGACCGAGCCGCATGCTGAGCCCCCTCGTTCCGCCGGACAGGGTGGAGAGCGGCGACTGACGGCGCGTCAGCCGCACACCGGCCGGACTGTACGGGCCGGGGCCGCACATGGCAACGGCCCCCCGCCCGGGCGTATGCGGGCGAGGGGCCGTCGCTGCGTCATGCGACCCGGGTACGCGGGTCAATCGCGCATGTGCGGGTCAGCCGCGCTGGATCCCCGTGGTGTCCTGGAGCACACCGCGGCGGCCGTCCTGCGTCTGGGCGACCAGCGCCTGACCGCGCTGCTCCACCGCGAGGTACCAGGTGCCGGGGGCCAGTTCGGCGATGGTGCTCGACGAACCGTCCTCCGCGTACAGCGGACGGGCCACCGGGACCGCGAACCAGAACGGGGCGAAGTCCCCGCCACCCGCGGCCGGCGGGGTGGGGGCCGGAGCCTGCTGGCCGCCGAAGGACTGGCCGGGCTGCGGCTGGCCGGGCTGGCCCGGCTGCGGGGCGCCGTACGGCGCGGGGGCGCCGGGCTGGGCACCGCCCGGGCCCGGGTAGCCGTACCCCGGCTGCGGGCCCTGGGCGCCGTACGGGGACGGGGCCGGGCCGGAGGCGCTCATCAGCGGGGCCTTGAGAGCCGGGACGCGCTGCGTGAGCAGTGCGACGGCCGCCATCGCCAGGGTGGCGATCAGGCCGAGGATCTGCCCGACGCCCTTGTCGACCCCGTCCGGGCCGCCGATGATCGTCCACAGCGAGCTCCAGGCCGCGAAGACCGCGAGCGCCGAACCCCACTGGTCGAGCGAGAGCCCGAAGAGGTTGCGGCCCGCGGGCTGGAAACGCGCGGAGACGATGAGCGCCGCGGCGATCAGGCCGGCCAGGAAGATCGACGGCAGTACGGGGAAGAAGGCGGACTTCCATCCGTTCACACCGGCGTCCTGGCAGAAGCTGCTGCCGCCGCAGTCGTTGGTGTAGAAGTCGAGGAAGGAGGCGATGAACAGCAACACCGCTGCTCCGATCACCACGCCGTCGCCTCGAGTGAGCGAGCGGATGTTCAACGTGAGGTCCTTTGTCGGTTTCGTCTGTACGAGCGCTGCCGCCAGGCGCGATAGCGCGAAGGCGTCGGGGGTGGGCCCCATCGTACGGGTGAATCCGGCCGCGGAGACCGGGGGTGTCCCATCGGTATCCCGGTCGTGACCTCCCGTTCGGTTGTGGCAGCCCTACTCGTTCAAGAAGTCCGTAATGCCCTGCGCGATACCGCGCGCCGCGCGCTCCCGCCACGCCGAATCGGTCAGTTCGGCGGCGTCCCTCGAGTCGCGCATATTGCCGCACTCGATGAACACCTTGGGAACGGTGGAGAGGTTGAGCCCGCCCAGGTCGCCCCGGACGTCCAACCCGCTGCCGTCGCCGATGTACCGCGCGGGCCCGCTGCCGGTGGCCTTGGCGAAATCGCCGCGCAGCCGCTCTCCGAGCCGCCGGGAGGGCGCGGTGATGGCGGAGGTGTCCGCGCCGCCGCCGCGTACGGACTTGGGCAGGATCACGTGGAAGCCGCGCTCCCCGGCGGCCGCGCCGTCCGCGTGCACGGAGACCGCGGCGTCGGCGTGGGCCTTGTTGCCGATCTCCGCGCGCTCGTCCACGCACGGCCCGTACGGCCGGTCGCCGTCCTGGGTGAACCACACCGTGGCGCCGCGCGCTTCGAGCAGGGTGCGGGCGCGGCGCGCCACGTCGAGGGTGAAGGACGCCTCGGGGTAGCCGGAGTTGGTGGCCGTGCCCGTGGTGTCGCACTCCTTCTTCTCGGTGCCGATGTCCACGAGCCGGGCGATCTGCGAGGGATGGTCGCGGTTGCGCGGATTGTGGCCGGGGTCGATCACCACGACCTTCCCCTTGAGGGGCTTACCGGGCGCTCCGGGCCGTCCGGACTCCCCGGACGGCGCGGGCGGTGAGGCCGCGCCGGACGACGGGGGCGGCGGGGAGGACGTCGAGGAGGTCGTGGGTCCGCTGGCCCCGCCCGCGCCGTCGTCCTTCGAACCGCCCAGGGAACTCCACAGCAGCCAGCCGACGAAGCAGGCGGGTATCAGCGCCACCAGGACGATGGCGAGGGTGCCGCCGCGGCGACCGGGCTCTGGAGGAAAGCTGCCGTAGGACACGCGGGCGATGGTAGCGGCCCGGCCGATGCCCCTCGGGCGCCGGGCGGCGTGCGACCCGGCGGGCCCGGCCGCCCACCCCTCGCCGGTCGAGCAGCCTCGTCCTGGTCGCCGCGTCGTCTCGTCCTGGTCGCCTCGTCCTGGTCGCCTCGTCCGGGTCGCCTCGTCCGGGTCGCCTCGCCGCGCCGCCTCGGCCGGGCGGGCGCCGCGCCTTGTCACCGGGCGTGGCGGCGGCCGGCCTTCCGGCAGGCCCGGGCCGCGCGGGCGCGCTCGCCGCGGATGCGTCAGCGGGGGACGGGGCGCGGATGCGTCAGCGGGGAACGGGGCGTCGGCCGCTGTCTGTCGCCGGGGGCGGGGTGGCGGAGGCGGCGAGCGGGGTCATCATCAGCCCGCTCCCGAGCGACATGATGATCGCGGGGCCCGGGCCCAGGGCTGTCCCCGCATACGTGCCGTCGGAGCGCATTCGGCCGCCAACCGCCACCGGGGCGGGCGGCGGTGGGCCAAGCCGGGCGCCCCGGCCATGTGCTCGCGATCAGGTGGGCAGGGCGGCGGCGCCTCGGGGCCCGGGGCCGGTGGCGCCCGCCCGTCTCTGGGGGCGGGGGCGTCGGGCGCCGCCCGCCCCCAGAGACGGGCGGCCGGACAAGCCGGGAGCCCCGGCCGCGTGCTCGCGATCAGGTGGGCGGGGCGCCGGGTGCCTCGGGCCGCGGGCGCCTCAGGCCCCGGGCGCCTCAGGCCGCGGGGGCGGTGGCGCCCGCCGTGCGGCGCAGGACGCGGAGCGAGCGGGTGGCGGAGACCTCGGTGAACGCACCGGAGGCGAGCGCGCGGCGGTAGATCCGGTACGGCGCCTGGCCGCCGTCGGCCGGGTCGGGGAAGACGTCGTGGATCACCAGCAGCCCGTCCGGCGCGACATGCGGCGCCCAGCCCTCGTAGTCGGCGCTCGCGTGCTCGTCGGTGTGCCCGCCGTCGATGAAGACCAGCCCGACCGGCTTCCCCCACACCGCCGCGACCCGCGGGGACCGCCCGACCATGGCGATGACATGGTCCTCGAGGCCCGCCCGGTGGAGGGTGCGGCGGAACGTGGGCAGCGTGTCCATCCGCCCCACCTCGGGGTCGACCACCTCCGGGTCGTGGTACTCCCAGCCCGGCTGCTGCTCCTCGGAGCCCCGGTGGTGGTCCACGGTCACGGCGACCGTCCCCGCCGCGCGGGCGGCGTCGGCCAGCAGGATCGTGGAGCGCCCGCAGTACGTGCCGACCTCCACCAGCGGCAGCCCCGGCGCCGCCGCCCGCACGGCCGCGGCATACAGGGCGAGCCCCTCGTCCAGCGGCATGAAGCCTTTCGCCGCCTCGAAGGCGTCGAGCACGGTGCGGTCGGGGGCCGCGGGCGCGGCGGCGGCAGCAGACTGAGTCACCCGCTCATCCTGCCGCACCGCCACCGGCCTCCGGCGCCCGGGGCCACGGCCTCGGGCCACGGCCTCGTGACGGGTGCCCACCGGGGAGGTACCAAGCGGGTCAGAGGCCGCCACGACGGCGCCGCCGGTCGGCCGACGACGCATCGCGACACTTCCACACGACACCTCCAGCGGAGCGCCTAGGTCTTGCGCCCTACCCAAATGCGCGGAAACGCCGATGCGTACGACGGGTTCCGGATGCGAGCATCGCCGTCATGTCCACCCCAGCGCCCCTCCCCTCGGAAACCGCGGCCGCCGCCCGGGCCCCGCGCACCTCGCCCCCCATGTGGGCGGTCCTGCTGGCCGCCTGCGCCGGACAGTTCCTGGTGGTGCTCGACATATCGGTGGTGAACGTCGCGCTGCCGTCGATGCGTACGGACCTGGGGCTCGGCGAGACCGCGCTGCAATGGGTGGTCAACGCCTACGCGCTCACCTTCGCCGGGTTCCTGATGCTCGGCGGGCGCGCGGCCGACCTCTTCGGGCGCAAACGGGTCTTCCTCGCCGGGCTGGGGCTGTTCACCGCGGCCAGCCTGGCCGGTGGCGTCGCCCAGCAGCCCTGGCAGCTCATCGCCGCCCGTGCCCTTCAGGGCATCGGCGCGGCCGTGCTCTCCCCGGCCACCCTCACCATTCTCACCACCACCTTCCCGACCGGCTCGGCCCGCAACCGGGCCATCGGCACCTGGACCGCGGTCGGCGCCGGCGGGGGCGCGGCGGGCGCGCTGGTCGGCGGTGTGCTCACCGAGTACCTGTCCTGGCGCTGGGTGCTGCTGGTCAATGTGCCGGTGGGCATCGTGGTGCTGGTGGCCGCGGCGGTGTGGCTGGCCGAGGGCCGCTCCGGGACGGCGCGGCGGCTCGACGCACCGGGCGCGGTGCTGGTCACGGCGGGCGTCGCGGCGCTCGCGTACGGCATCGTGCAGACCGAACCGCACGGCTGGACCGCCGCCGCCTCGCTCGGCCCCCTGCTCGCCGGTCTGGTGCTGCTCGCGGTGTTCCTGGCCGTCGAGGCACGGACCGAGGAGCCGCTGATGCCGCTGCGGCTGTTCCGCGTCCGGGCGGTGTCGGCGGCGAACGCGGTGATGGTGGTGTGCGGCGGCGGCATGTTCGCCATGTGGTACTTCATGACGCTCTACCTCCAGAACGTGCTCCACTACAGCCCGGTCAAGGCCGGTCTCGCCTTCCTCCCGCACAGCCTGTCGATCGTCCTCGGCTCGAAGCTCGCACCCCGGCTGATGGGCCGGGTGGACGGCAAGCTGCTGGCGATCGCGGGCGGTTCGCTGGCCGTCGTCGGCTACGCGTGGCAGAGCCGGATGGGCGCCGACGGCACCTATGTGGGGACGGTCCTGGGCCCCGCGATCATCATGTCGCTCGGGAGCGGGCTGATGATGACCCCGCTCGCCGCCTCCGCCACCTCCGGCGCCACACCCTCCGAGGCGGGGCTGGTGTCCGGGCTGGTCAACACCTCACGGCAGATCGGCGGCGCGCTCGGCCTGACCGTGCTGGCCACGGTCGCGGCCGAGCGGATCACGGCGCACGGCGGGGGCGGACCGGAGGCGCTCGCGGCGGGGTACGGCCGCGCCTTCGTCGTGGCCACCGGGATCATCGCGACGGCGGTGGTGCTGATGGCCGTCCTGCTGCCGCGTACGCCCGCCGTCACCCGCGGTCCCTCGTAACCGGCTCGCCGTCACCCGTGGCTCCCGCCGTCACCCGCGGTCCCTCGTGACCGGCCCGCGGTCACCCGCGGCTCCTCGTGACCCCGCTTACAGCCAGCCGTTCTGGCGGGCGGCGCGGACGGCCTCCATGCGGTTGCGGGTCTGGGTCTTGCCGATGGCCGAGGAGAGGTAGTTGCGCACGGTGGCGGGGGAGAGGTGCACCTTGGCCGCGATGTCCGCGACCGTCGCCCCGTCCACCGCCGCCGAGAGCACATCTCGCTCGCGCTGGGTCAGCGGGTTGGGGCCCGCGCTCAGGGCGGCGGCGGCCAGGCCCGGGTCGATCACGCGCTCACCGGCCAGCACCCGGCGGATCGCCACGGCCAGCTCCTCCACCGGGCCGTCCTTGACCAGGAACCCGGCCGCCCCCGCCTCCATCGCCCGGCGCAGATAGCCGGGGCGGCCGAAGGTGGTGAGGATCAGCACGTGGCACTCCGGCAGCGCCTCGCGCAGCGCGGCGGCCGCGTCCAGACCGCTGCGGCCGGGCAGTTCGATGTCGAGCAGCGCCACATCGGGCCGGGTCTCCAGGGCCCGGTCCACGATCTCGTCCCCGTTCCCGAGCTGCGCGACGATCTCGAAGTCGTCCTCGAGACCGAGCAGCAGGGCGAGCGCGCCCCGCATCATCCCCTGGTCCTCGGCGAGCAGGAGCTTGATCACGCCTGTCGCATCCTTCACGCCCTTCGCGTCCTCCGTCTCGTTCACGCCGTCCGGGCTCCCTCGACCTCGGCCTCCACCACGTCCTCCGTATCCACCGGCAGTTCGGCGACGAGCCGGAAGCCCCGGCGCCCGGCGGGGCCGGACTCCAGCGAGCCGCCCGCCGTGGACAGCCGCTCGGCCAGGCCCTTGAGCCCGGTACCGCCGATCTTCGGGCTGCCGTCCGCGTACGTACCGGTGGCACGGGAGCCTACGCCGCCCCCGTCGTCCGTGATCTCCAGCCGTACCTGGTCCGTGCCGCCCCGCACCTCGATCTCGCACCGGGACGCCCCGCTGTGCCGCACCACGTTGGTGACGCCCTCGCGGACCACCCACCCCAGCAGCGCCTCGGTCTGCGGGGCCAGCGGCGGCCCCTCGCGGCGGACGACGGCCTCGATACCGGCGGCGTCCAGCGCCGAGCGAGCCCGGTCCAGCTCGGTGGCCAGGCTGCCCTCGCGGTAGCCGGTCACGGCCTCGCGGATCTCGGTGAGCGCCTGCCGCCCCACCGCCTCGATGTCCGCGGCCTGCCCCAGCGCGGCCTCCAGGTTCTTGGGGGCGAGCCGGCGTACCGCCTCCGCCTTGACCACGACGACCGACATGGTGTGGCCGAGCAGGTCGTGCAGATCGCGGGAGAACCGCAGCCGCTCCTTCTCCACCGCCGTACGGGCCAGCTCCTGGCGGGTCGCGCGGAGCTGCGCCACGGTCTCGAAGAGCGACAGGATGGCCGCCGCCACCAGACCGGACAGCATGGTGCCGTAGGAGACCGTGAGCGAGTCCGAGGGGCCGCCGCGGAGCCCGGCGATGATTCCCGCGGAGCCGGACAGGGTGATGATGACGGGCCCCAGCTGGCGCCGCCCCCCGCGCAGCACGATCCCGGAGGCCAGCGACAGCAGCGGGAAGCACAGCAGCCAGTTCCCGGCATAGCCGATGCCCAGCGCATAGGTGACCGCCGCCAGCCCGACCAGCGCCAGCAGCGGGATCCTGGTGTGGCGGCGGCGCTCGTCGAGGGCCGTGAACGCGGCGGTGAGGTAGAGCGCGATGAAGGCCGCCACTCCCGCGGCGCCGAGCCAGGGCAGCGGCGTCTTCCCCTTGAAGAGCGCCTGTACGTCCCCCGTGAGCATGAAGAGCCAGGGCACGAAGGCGCGGCGGCCCGGTGGCTTGAGGCGCTCGATGCGCGCGGTGGTGGCATACATGCGTCAGACCTTACGGATCCCCGTATGAGCTGGGCAGATGCGGATGTCGGGGGATGGCCGTGACATTTGTCCCAGGGCCTTCGGCCCCCCCGGCCGCGACCACCTGACGGCCCGTCAGCGCACGTCGCCCACACCCTTCCCCCTTCGGGGCGATTGGGCTATACAGGGTGCCATCGGCTAGAACGCGTTCTACATGTCCACGCGGACGGCGCGACCCTGCCGACCAGCGACGACCCCGGCACGGCCGACGGTGCGGACGGGCGGGCCGGGGTCTTCGGACCGTGGCCCAGCGAGCGGACCAAGGAGTGGTGTCGCCCCATGCCCATCGATGTCGCGAAGGCCGTCTCGGCCGAACCCCGGAGCACGGCCCTCATCTGGGGACAGAAGGACATCCAGCTCTACCATCTGGGCATCGGCGCCGGAATCCCCGCCACCGACCCCCAGGAGCTCCGCTACACCCTGGAGAGCAAGCTCCATGTGCTCCCCAGCTTCGCGACCGTCGCGGGCGGCGGGATGGCGGTCGCCGGAGGCATGGCGGCACCCGGTATCGACGTCGACCTCGCCGCCGTCCTGCACGGCGGCCAGACCGTCGAACTGCACCGGCCCATCCCGCTCGGCGGCGAGGCCACCCAGACCTCGAAGGTCGCCGCCGTCTACGACAAGGGCAAGGCGGCGGTCATCGTGCTGCGCTCCGACGTGGCCGACGCGGACGGCCCGCTGTGGACCTGCGACACCCGGATCTTCGTCCGGGGCGAGGGCGGCTTCGGCGGTGAGCGCGGCCCCTCCGACCGCCTGGAGCCCCCGGTCCGTGAACCGGACCGCACCGTGGAGCGGGCCATCCGCGAGGACCAGGCGCTGCTCTACCGGCTCTCCGGGGACTGGAACCCGCTCCACGCCGACCCCGAGTTCGCCAAGCTGGCGGGGTTCGAGAAGCCCATCCTGCACGGGCTGTGCTCGTACGGGATGGTGCTCAAGGCGGTCGTGGACACGGCGCTGGACGGGGAGGTGGCCCGGGTGCGCTCGTACACCACCCGCTTCGCCGGGGTCGCGTATCCGGGCGAGACCCTGCGCGTCCGGATGTGGCGGGACGAGGGGCGCGTCCAGGTGACGGCGACCGCGGTCGAGCGGGACGACGCACCGGTCCTCACCGACACCATCGTCGAACACACCTGAGATCACTCACGCCTGAGACCACTCACGCCTGAGACCACACAGGCCACTCGCGCCTGAGATCACGCACGCTCGACATCACGAGGAGCCGCTGTGCGCGCAGCCGTACTTCACGAGACGGGACAGGACAAGCTCGAGGTCCTCGACGACATCGAGGCGGTGGGCTTCGGCCCCGGCAAGGTCCGGCTGCGGCTGAGGGCCACCGGGCTGTGCCACTCCGACCTCTCCGCGATGGCCGGGGTGCTGCCGCAGCCCGCGCCGTTCGTCCCCGGCCACGAGGGCGCGGGCGAGATCCTCGACGTGGGCGACGGGGTGACCGGGCTGAGCCCCGGCGACCGGGTGCTGGTGTGCTGGCTGCCCGCCTGCGGCGGCTGTCCGTCCTGTCAGCGCGGTCAGACCGAGCTGTGCCTGACCGGGTTCATGAACGCCGGAACCCCCAACTTCCGCCGTCCGGGCGGCAGTCCGGAGGACGTCTTCGGGATGTCCGGGACCGGCACCTTCGCCGAGGAGATCGTGCTGGCCGCGCCCTGCGCCGTGCCGATCCCCGACGACGTCCCGTTCGACATCGCCGCGCTCATCGGCTGCGGGGTGACCACCGGGCTCGGAGCGGTCTTCAACACCGCCCGGGTGGAGGCCGGTTCGTCGGTCGCGGTCATCGGCTGCGGCGGGGTGGGCATCAGCGTCATCCAGGGGGCGAGGGCGTCGGGCGCCGCGCGGATCGTCGCCGTCGACCCCGTGCAGTCGCGGCGCGAGGCCGCGCTGCGCTTCGGCGCCACCGAGGCGGTGACCCCGGACGGTCTCGACACCGCCAAGAACAGCGTCACGGCGGGCGAGGGCTTCGACTACGTCTTCGAGGTCGTGGGCCGCTCCGCCACCGCCCGCCGGGCGTACGAGATCACCCGGCGCGGCGGCACGCTGTGCGTGGTCGGCGCCGGGGCGCTGGACGACTTCCTCCAGCTCAACATGTTCGAGCTGTTCTTCGACGAGAAGCGGATCCTGCCCTCGCTGTACGGCGGCGGCGATGTGCTCCGCTCCTACCGGCGCACCATCGACCTGTGGCGGGCGGGCCGGATCGACCTCGAGGGGCTGATCACCCACCGGGTGCGGCTCGGCGAGATCAACGACGCGATCGGCCAGATGCGGACCGGGGAGGCGCTGCGCACATGCATCGAGATGTGACCGGCCCGCTGACCGGGAAGACCGCGATCGTCACCGGCGCCGGGCGCGGGCTCGGCCGCGCCGAGGCCCTGGAGCTGGCGCGGCTGGGCGCCAGTGTCGTCGTCAACGACTACGGACAGGGCGGACGCGACGGCAGCGGCGAGGCATCGGCGGGACCCGCCGAGCAGGTCGCCGAGGAGATCCGCGCGGCCGGTGGCCGGGCCACGGCCCACGCGGGCGACGTGGCGGACTTCGCGCGGGCCGGCGAGCTGGTCCGGCTCGCCATCGACACCTACGGCGCGCTGGACATCCTGGTCAACAACGCGGGCATCCTGCGCGACCGGATGGTCTTCTCGATGAGCGAGGACGAGTGGGACTCGGTGATCCGGGTCCATCTCAAGGGCCACTTCAACACCATCCGCTTCGCCGCCGCGCACTGGCGCGAGCGGTCCAAGGCGGCGGACGGCGGCCCGGTGCACGGCCGGATCGTCAACACCTCCTCCGAGGCGTTCCTCGCCGGTTCGCCGGGCCAGCCGAACTACGCGGCGGCCAAGGGCGGCATCGTCGGGCTCACCACCTCCACGGCGGCGGCCCTCGCCAAGTACGGGGTGACGGCCAACGCCATCTGCCCGCGCGCCCGCACCCGGATGACCGAGGACGTCTTCGCCGACTTCGAGCTCCCGGAGGACGGCCGCCTCGACGCCCTCGCCCCCGAACATGTGGCCCCGCTGGTCGGCTATCTCGCCTCACCGGCCGCGGCGAAGGTGAACGGCCAGGTGTTCGTGGTGCACGGCGGCATGCTGGCGATCCTGGAGCGGCCGAAGGTGGCGGCGAAGGTGGACGCGAAGGGTGACGCCTTCGGCTTCGAGGAGCTGGACGCGGCGCTGACGCCGTACTTCGCGGAGCGGGGCGGGGAGGGCTTCGCGGCGGTGGAGGTGCTGGGGCTCAAGCGGGGGTGAGACGCCGCCCGGCCAGGGGGGCGGCTGGGGCACCCCGCGATCGCCGGACGGGCCGGACTTCCCGGGGAAATCCAGCCCGTCCCGCGATCGGGGAAGACCCTGAGGTGCCTATGTCTTGAGGGCCTCAGGAGCCGGGCCTCAGGAGCCGGGCCTCAGGATCCGTTCTCGTTCGGGCGACGGTGGCGGCCGTGGGACGGTGCCTGGGTCTCCTCGGACGCGGCCTGCCCCCGGTGCTTGCCCTGAGCGCCATCGGCCTGGGCCGCGGCGGCGTCCCGCGGGCGCGCCTGGGTCGTGTCGATGTGGGTTTCGGACATGGTGGGTACGTCACCCCGTCAGATCGCTTTGTACTGTGCGAAAGGGGCTGACCACGATGTCGCACGACGTTCCATGCGCATCACCCGAGGCGTCCCACGCGTGAACGCAGGGATGCGCAGCCCCTGCCTTAGTCTAACCAAGTGGGTGATCCCGGACCCAGCGGGGTGGCCGGGGCCGGGGTGGCCGCGCGAGCGGCGCCTGCTGTAGCGGTACGGGCCGCAGGGCGGGTGTCAGACCGGTCCCGGGAGCGGGCTCCGGCTCGGGCCCCATCTCCTGCTCGACCCCGGCCCACGACCCGGTCCCGCCCCACGGCTCGACCCCGGATCCGCACTCGGGCTCGGGCACCCGCTCGTGCACGGGCAGCGGCGTCGGCTCGGGTACGGCCATCGGCACGCGCTGGCGCACGGGCAGCGGCACCGGCTCGGGTACGGCCATCGGCGCCCGCTCCCGTAGCGGCATGGGCTCGGGTGTCCGCGATGGCGACGGCGATGGCGACGGCGGTGGCGTCGGCTCAGGCGCCGCGGACCCGGACGCTCGCGCGGGGAGGGACGCGCCGGGCCCGCCGACCCGGGTCCACGGTGTGATCCTGGTCGCGATCCCGGCCGCGGGCGTCGCCGCCCGCGACGCCTGAACGCCCCGCGCTTCGGCCGGAGCCGGTCCGGATGCCCGTGTCACCGAAGCGATCCGCCGGGCCCCGGTCGCTTCGTCCGACGCCCACGCCGCCGCGCCGTCCCGTCGCCACAGTGCTTCCGGCCTCCGGGCCGTGGCCGGGCCGGACTCCTCCGTCACCTGGCCGGATGGCTCGGTCACCGGTGTCATGCGCGCGATCCGCCGGGCCCCCGTCGCGTCGTCCGGCTGCCACGGCGCCGCCGTGTCGCCCGGTCTCCACGGCGCCGCCGTGTCGCCCGGTCTCCACGGCCCCGCCGTGTCGTCGGGTCTCCATCGCGCCTCCGCCGACCCGAACGGCCCCGCCCCGGATGGCCCCGCCCCGGACGACCCCGACCCGAAAGACCCCGCCCCGGATGGCCCCGCCCCGAACGGCCCCGACCCGAAAGACCCCGCCCCGGACGGCCCCGCCGCGCCCGCGGTGCTGTGTGCGACGGGGCCCGTGGCACCGCTCGCCCACGAGCCGCCCGACAGCCTCGGCGCCGACCCAGCCGCCCCCACCGCCCCGGCCAGCCGCACCCTGGCCAGCCCGCAGGGCACCTGGGAGGTGACGTACGGCAGGCGCAGCTCGCCGTCCCTCGTCCACAGGCCCGCGCCCGGAAGCCATCCCTCCGGCGCCGGGAACTCGCGCAAGCGCCGCTCCGCCGGGCGCCATACGCCCACCCATGGCCGCCCGGCCCCGGCCCCGGGCCCCGACCCGGATCCGCCCCGTCCGTCGATGCGGAAGGCCACCGCGCACCCCTCGGGCGTCAGCACCTGCCCCGGCTGTACCGCGAACGGCGTGGCCTCGGCCCACCCCGCGGGCCGCAGACAGTCCGGGAACCGCACCGGCCGGGTGCTGCCCAGCACGCCCCAGCCCAGCCGCTCCTCGCCGGGCGCGTCGGACCGTACGAGCAGCAGACCGCTGTCGGGGTCGGCGAGCAGCAGCCGGTCGTCGCTGCGCTCGGTGATCTGGAGCAGCGGGCTGATCTCGCCGCCGCGCCGCAGATCGACCACGACGGTCTTCGTACGGCCGTCGAGTTCGCGGTCGAGGGCCAGCAGCCGGCCCGTGCGGTCCAGCCAACCGCCGCCCGTACATCGGCCGGGCACCTCGACCAGGTGCTGGGGGGCGAGGACGCCGCCGCCGAACAGCAGCCAGACGGAGGTGGACCGCGGCCCGCGCCCCAGCGCGAACGCGCACAGGCCGCCGGGCGGGGGCGGCAGCAGCGAGACCTCGGCGCGGTCGATGCCGCCGAGCGGGCGCTCGCCGGTGCCGGGGCCGGTCGGGTAGAGCAGCGAGAAGGCGTGGTGTCCGGCCACCTGGCGGTGGATGAGCACCTGCCCGTCGGCCAGCGGCAGCAACTCGCTGTCCGGCTCCTCGGGCTGGGCGGCGGGCAGCGGTACGGCGTAGGGCTCAGGGCCGTCCAGCGTCCAGCGCTCGGGGTACCAGCAGCCCGCCTCCCCGCTGAGCGCGAGCCGCGCGCCGTACGAGCGGTCCGAGGCGATGGTGAAGCCCCCTCGTGGCCGGTCGCCGACGCCCCCGGTGAGGGCGGTGTCGAAGGCACAGGCAGTCATCGGTCGGTCACCTCCGGCCACTGAACGTAGTTTTCGCTCTTCCTGCCGACGGCCGTAATGGGCGTGCTCCACCCGTAAGTGTGGCTCTTGCCCGATTCGCCTGAGAGGTCGGGGGTGAATGTGCTGTAAGCGACGCGGGGGCGGCGTGTGATTAAAGTAAGGCACACCTAAGTGCGATCGGCGCGCCCGTGCGAACGGGCGCGCCCGGCTATCCCTGGAGCTCCGTCATGTCCCTGCGCGTCCGCGGCAGTGCCGCCCTCGCCCTCGCCCTGGCCGGGGCGCTCTCCCTCACCGCGTGCGGATCGTCGGACGACGGCGCGGACGGCGGCAAGCGCAACGGCGGGGGCGGGAAGTCCGTCGCCCAGGGCGGCAAGGACTTCGGCAAGGCGGCCGAGGAGACCGCGAAGCTGGGCACGGACGCGCGGCCCGGCGCGTTCCCCCGCACCATCACCCACGCGATGGGGAAGACCGAGCTCAAGAGCAAGCCGAAGCGGGTCGTGGTGCTCGACGTCGGCGAGCTCGACAACGTGGTCTCGCTGGGGCTGAAGCCGGTCGGCTACGCCCCCTCCGAGGGCGACCAGGCCATACCCGACTACCTCAAGAAGGACGCCGGGAACCCCAAGAACGTCGGCACCATCAACAACCTCAACCTCGAGGCCATCAACGCCCTCCACCCCGATCTGATCCTCGGCAGCAAGCTGCGCGCCGAGCCGCTCTACGACGAGTTGAAGCAGATCGCCCCGACCGTCTTCGCCATCCGCCCCGGCTTCACCTGGAAGGAGAACTACCGCCTCAACGCCGCGGCCCTGGACCGCACCGCCGAGGCCGAGCGCTCCCTCGCCGCGTACGAGAAGAAGGCCGAGAAGCTGGGCGAGGACATCGGCGCCGACAAGCCGACGATCACCATGCTCCGCTTCATGCCGCAGGCCACCCGGCTCTACGCCAAGGCGTCCTTCATCGGCACCATCCTCCAGGACGTCGGTCTGCCGCGCCCGAAGAACCAGCAGATCAACGATCTCGCCGCGGAGATCGGCCCGGAGCGGATCAACGAGGCCGACGCCGACTGGATCTTCACCGGTGTCTACGGCGACCCCAAGGCCACCAAGCGCGACCAGGCGCGGTCCAACCCGCTGTGGAAGAAGCTGACGGCGGTCAAGGCGGGCCACGCCAAGAACGTCGACGAGGAGACCTGGTACCTGGGCCTCGGCGTCACCGCCGCCGACCGGGTCCTGGACGACCTGCGTGGCTACCTCGTCCACGGATGAGCGTCTCCGCTCGGGAACGTGGGGTGCCGCCCGGGACCGGGCTCCCCTCCCGGACGGCGTCGGGCGGGGTGGGCATGACGTCCAGGACGTGCCGGGTCGGCCCGGCGAGGGACCGGAGCGGGCGGCCCGCCGTCGGCGCCCGCGCCGGGTCGGCCGGGCCTCGGTCCCGGGCGGAGCCCGGGTGGCGACCGTCGTCGCGCTGAGTGAAGGCCGGGGCAGGGCTCACCCGTGATCCGGGAGGTAGCCTTGCCCCGTGCCCGCACTCAACGACGTCCTCGCCGCGCTCGACGCCCTCTGGCCGCCCGAGCGGGCGGAGCAGTGGGACGCCGTCGGCACGGTGTGCGGTGACCCCGAAGCCGAGGTCACCCGCGTGCTGTTCGCCGTCGACCCGGTCCAGCAAGTGGCCGACGAGGCGGTGCGCCTCGGCGCCGATCTGCTGATCACCCACCATCCGCTCTATCTGCGGGGGACGACCACGGTCGCCGCCACCACCTTCAAGGGCCGGGTGGTGCACACGCTCATCAAGAACGACATCGCCCTGCACGTCGCGCACACCAATGCCGACACCGCCGACCCCGGCGTCTCCGACGCCCTCGCCGGCGCGCTCGACCTGCGGATCGTCGGTCCGCTGGTGCCCGACGCCACCGACCTCGAGGGCCGCCGCGGACTGGGCCGGATCTGCGAGCTCGACCACCCCGAGACGCTGCGGGAGTTCGCCGGGCGCGCCGCCGCCCGGCTGCCCGCCACCGCGCAGGGCATCCGCGCCGCGGGCGACCCGGACCGCACCGTCCGCCGGGTCGCCGTCAGCGGCGGCTCCGGCGACAGCCTCTTCGACGCGGTGCGCGCGGCCGGGGTCGACGCGTTCCTCACCGCGGACCTGCGCCACCACCCGTCGTCGGAGGCGCGGGAGCACAGCGATCTCGCCCTGCTGGACGCCGCGCACTGGGCCACCGAATGGCCCTGGACCGAGCAGGCCGCGGCCCAGCTGGACGAGATCTCCGACCGGCACGGATGGGGTCTGCGGACGCATGTCTCCCGTATCGTGACCGACCCCTGGACGGCCCACGCCGCGGCCCCCGCCGCCCCCCACTCGACTCCCTGACCTCGTTTCCGCCCCCAACTCGACTCCTCTGGAGCCCCACGCTGAATGCCGCGCCCGCCGATCAGATCCGCCTTCTCGACGTCCAGGCGCTCGACGTCCGGCTGTCGCAGCTCGCGCACAAGCGCAAGACGCTGCCCGAGCACGCCGAGATCGAGACGCTGAACGCCGATCACACCCAGCTGCGCGACCTGCTGATCGCCGCGCAGACCGAGGAGAGCGACACCGCCCGCGAGCAGACCAAGGCGGAGCAGGACGTGGAGCAGGTGCGCCAGCGCGCCGCCCGCGACCAGAAGCGCCTGGACTCCGGGGCCGTCACCTCGCCGAAGGACCTGGAGAACCTCCAGCACGAGATCGCCTCCCTCGCCAAGCGCCAGGGTGACCTGGAGGACGTCGTCCTGGAGGTCATGGAGCGCCGGGAGTCCGTCCAGGAGCGGGCCGCCGAGCTGACCGAGCGGGTGGAGTCCCTCCAGTCCAAGATCGGCGACGCCACCTCGCGCCGGGACGCGGCGGCCGAGGGGATCGACGCCGAGATCGCGACCGTCACCAAGGAGCGCGAGGTGATCGCCGGGACCATCCCGGCCGATCTGCTGAAGCTGTACGACAAGCTGCGCGAGCAGCAGGGCGGCGTCGGCGCGGCCCGGCTCTACCAGCGCAGCTGCGACGGCTGCCGCCAGGAGCTCGCCATCACCGAGCTCAACGAGGTGCGCTCGGCCGCCCCCGACACGGTGCTGCGCTGCGAGAACTGCCGCCGGATCCTGGTCCGTACGCCCGAGTCGGGGCTGTAGCCCGATGGCGCGGCGCTTCATCGTCGAGGCGGACGGCGGGTCCCGGGGCAACCCCGGGCCGGCCGGCTACGGCGCCCTCGTGCGCGACGCCGAGACCGGTGAGACGCTCGCCGAGGTGGCCGAGTACCTCGGCACCGCGACCAACAACGTGGCCGAGTACAAGGGCCTGATCGCCGGGTTGCGGGCGGCGCACGCCCTGGACCCGGCGGCCGAGGTCCGGGTGCGGATGGACTCCAAGCTGGTCATCGAGCAGATGTCGGGCCGCTGGAAGATCAAGCACCCCGATATGCGGCCGCTCGCCGCCGAGGCCAAGGCGATCGCCCCGCCCGGCCGGGTGACCTACGAGTGGATCCCGCGCGAGAACAACAAGCACGCGGACCGGCTCGCCAACGAGGCCATGGACGCGGGCAAACGGGGCGAGCGGTGGCAGCTGAAGGTGCCGCCCGGCGGCACGCTGGCGGCGGGCGCGCCGGAGGGCGGCGGGGCCGCCCGCGC